>NZ_JBHSMS010000074.1:0-105810 GCF_042656795.1 Massilia jejuensis
AGGCCTTACCTCAGCGTTATACCGTACGTGTCCTCAAGAGAGACCTTAACTGAACGGCATTAGACGCTTCGGCGTCCTTTTTTTACGGTTGCAAGGTCGGCGCCAGCGCCCTGCGGCACGCCGCCGTTCGCGCCGGCAGGCACCGTCCCTGTGTTCACGCCGCCGGCGCCATCGTCAGGTCATATTTCGACCTGCGTCCCCAGCTCGATCACCCGGTTCGACGGCAGCTTGAAGTAATCCGCCGCGTCGCGCGCGTTCCTCGCCATCGATGCGTAGAGCCCCTCGCGCCAGGTCGCCATGCCGGAACCCGGTGTCGAGATGATGGTCTGGCGGGCGATGAAGTACGAGGTTTCCATCGGCTCGAACGCGAGCCCGTGTGCGGCGCACGACTGCATATCGTCCGGCACGTTGCGCTCGTCGATGAAGCCGTACGACAGCGTGACTTGATAGCATTCGTGGCCGAGCGGCTCGACCCGGATGCGCTCGCCCACCGGCACGGTCGGAATACCCAGCGGCTGCACGGTCAGGAAAATGACCCGTTCGTGCAGCACCTTGTTGTGGGTGAGGTTGTGCAGCATCGCATGCGGCACGCCATCGCCTTCGGCACGGAAAAACACCGCCGTGCCGGGCACGCGGTGCGGCGGGCCGTTGAACAGGCTGGTCAGGAATTCCTGCAGCGGGATCAGGTGCGCTTGCAGGTTCTGGAAGACCAGCTGCTTGCCCTTGCGCCAGGTCAGCATGAGGGTCACCAGCACCAGGCTGATGGCCAGGGTGAACCAGCCGCCACTGACGATCTTCAGGCTGGTCGAGGCGAACAGGGTCACGTCGAAGACCAGGAAGAAGCCGGTCGCGCCGATCGTCGCCAGCAGCGGGTAGCCCCAGCCATAGTAGACGACGAAGAAGGTCAGCAGGGTGGTCGTCAGCATGGTGGCGGTGGCCGCGATGCCATAGGCCGAGGCGAGGTTGGTCGACGAGCCGAAGGCCACGACCGCGAACACGACGGCGCCGAACTGCAGCCAGTTGATCAGGGGGATATAAATCTGTCCCTTTTCCTGGCTGGAGGTTTGCACGATTTTCATGCGCGGCAGGAAGCCAAGGGAGATCGCTTGCTGGGCCACCGAGAAGGCGCCGGAGATGGTCGCCTGCGAGGCCACGACAGCGGCCACCGTCGACAAGGCCACCAGCGGATAGACGCTCCAGGCACCGAGCTGGTTGAAGAAGGGATTGGCCGCCGCCGCGGGATTGGTCAGCAGCATGGCGCCCTGCCCGAGGTAATTCAGCGCCAGTGCGGGAAACACGACCGAGAACCAGGCCAGGCGCACCGGCTTGCGCCCGAAGTGCCCCATGTCCGCGTACAGCGCCTCGGCGCCGGTCAGGGCCAGCACGACCGCGCCCAGGGCCACGAAGGCGAACCAGCCGTTGGCGAGCAGGAAGCGCACGGCATGGATGGGATTGAGCGCCGCCAGGATCTGCGTGTTCTGCAAGATGTTGACGAGGCCCATCGCGGCCAGCGCGGAGAACCAGACCAGCACGATCGGCCCGAACCACTTGCCGATGCCGCCGGTGCCGCGGCGCTGGGCCAGGTAGAGGACCGTCAGCACCACCAGCGTGATCGGCACGACATAGGGTTTGACCGCCGGCGTGGCCACTTCGAGGCCTTCGATCGACGACAGCACGGTAATGGCGGGGGTGATGACGCCGTCGCCGAAGAACAGGCCCGCGCCGACCATCCCGAGCAGCATGACCGGGTAATAGAGATGCGAATGCTTGCTCACGGATTTGAGGGCCAGCGCGGTCAGCGCCATGATCCCGCCCTCGCCTCCGTTGTCGGCCCTGAGCACCAGCGTCACATACTTGAGCGAGATGATGATGATCAGGCACCAGAGGATCAGCGAGACGACGCCGGTCACGTTGGCCGGGGTCACCGCGATCCCGTGGGCCGGCGCGAACACCTCCTTCATGGTGTACAGGGGGCTGGTGCCGATATCGCCGTAGACGACGCCGATGGCGCCGAGCGTCAGGGCCGCGACGCCGTTCTTAGTGGAAGCTTCTTTGGTCACAGTGTTCTCAACATTGGCAGAATAAGCAACATTGTAACCACCTTATTGCCCAAGCCCGGCACACGCGAACGGCGACCGGTGTAACGCGCAGCTTTTCGCAGGGCGGCTCCCGATCCCACGCGGTATCGCACGCGCGGCCGGTCATGCAGGGGCCCGGCGCCAGCGGCCTTCGTACCCGGTGCGCAGGACCGCCCGCCCCGCCTATTTGGACGGCTGCATGGTCAGGCCGATCAGACGCGCCACCACCGCGGCCAGGTAGATCAGGCCGGCGAACATCTCGACGCTGGCCAGCGAACGCGCGTGCACGGTCAGCGGGATGACGTCGCCGATGCCGGTCGAGGACAGCAGCGCGAAGCTGAGGTAATTGAGTTCGGTCCAGGTGCGTGGCAATTCGGGGTTCACGGCGGCGCCGAACGAGTTCGGCGCCAGCGTCTGCACCAGCAAGTACATGTGGGTGAAGCCCCAGGCCAGCAGCGTGAAGGTGGCGCCCGCAGCATACAGTTCGTCGGTGGTCACGCGCCGGTCTTCGAGCATGTAGGCGATCAGCGAGCCGGCCGCGTAAAAATAAAATACGGCCTCGAGGCCGGAGGACCAGGCTTGCAGGTAGGGCCGGTCGACCACCATCTGTATGACCAGCAGCGCGATGATCGGTATGGCAAGGCACACGCTGACCAGCGTCGGGCCGGGCGTGCGCCTGACCATGTTGGTGGTCAGCGTGAGGATGACAATGCCGAAGGCGTTCAATGTAATGTGCCCGGCAGCCGTATGCTCCACGAAGGGATACAGGAGCATGGCGAGGAGCTGCACCAGCAGCAGGATGGCCGACGGATGGTGGTGGGTATGCTTGATCAGGTGTGGCAGACGCATCGAAATCTCTGCAGTTGGTGGCGATGGCCCATTGTAGGCACAAGCGCGTCCGGACGGCGGCACGCTGGACGAGCACGCGCGGCGCGCCGGCTTGCCGGGCCGGCCGGCATGAAAAAACCCGCCTCGCGGGCGGGTTGCGTCGGCTGCAGGCCGGGCGTCAGGCGGCGACGCTGTCGATCACGCCCATGTCCTCGGACGACATCAGGCGGTCGATGTCGACCAGGATGATCATGCGTTCGTCGACCGTCCCCAGGCCCACCACGTAATCGGTATTGATGGTGCCGCCCATGTCGGGCGCCGGCTTGATCTGGTCGGCCGTCAGCGAGATGACGTCGGACACGGCATCGACCACCATGCCCACCACGCGGTCCTGGATATTCAGGATGATCACGACGGTGAACTGGTTATAGGTCGGCTCGCCGAGCTTGAACTTGATGCGCATGTCGACGATCGGCACGATGGTGCCGCGCAGGTTGACCACGCCCTTGACGTGTTCCGGGGCGCTGGCGATGCGGGTGACCGTTTCGTAGCCGCGGATTTCCTGTACCTTCAGGATCTTGATGCCGTATTCCTCGTTGCCGAGCTTGAAGGCGAGCGCTTCGAGCACGCCGTCGTTCATCAACGTATTGTCCATGGTGTTATGCCGGTCAAAAAGAGAAGGATGTCGGCATTATATATTTTTGCCGCTAAGCAATATATAGCGAAGCGTGCGCCGACCGCCTTCTGTCTCGCTCCTGCAACGACATGTCAATCTTCCGCTGGACCGGCGAACAGGGCCTGCATGCGGCGCGCCGCGTCTTCCGGATCGGGGTCGCCATAGACGCTCGTGATGGCCGCCACCATGTCGGCCCCGCGCGCCACCAGCGGCGCGGCATTGGCCGGCGTCATGCCGCCGATGACCACCAGCGGCAGCGCCAGCGCGGCCCTGGCCGTCTCGAGCAGCGCGGGCGGCGTGACGAAATCGTAGCGTTTCACGGGCGAAGGATAGAAGCCGCCGAAGGCGGCGTAGCTGGCCCCGGCCGCCGCCGCGGCATGGGCCAGCGCCAGCTCGCCGTAGCAGGAGGCGCCGACGATCTTCGCGATGCCCAGCGCCTGGCGTGCCTGCGCCAGCGTGGCGTCGCGCGCGCCCAGGTGCACGCCGTCGGCGTCGATGCGCATGCACAGCGCCAGGTGGTCGTTGATGACCAGTGGCCGGCCATGGCGCCTGCACAGCGCCAGCAGCGCCGTGGCCTGTTCATGGCGCAGGTCGGGGCTCGCGTCCTTGTGCCGGTACTGCACCATGGCGGCACCGCCACGCAGGGCGGCCGTGGTCGCGGCCAGGAGTCGTTCGGTGTCGTCCCAGTTCGGGGTGACCAGGTATAAGCCGCGCATGGTAGTCCTTATCGGGCGGGTTGAAGGAAGCGGCGCGGAATGCGCTGCCCCGGTGCGATCGCGAACGACTGGGTCAGCGCCGCATGGCAATAGGCCTGGGCCGCGCCGAGGGCCTGGAGCATCCCCTCGCCCAGCGCCAGGCGTCCGGCCAGGGCCGCGGCCAGCGTGCAGCCGCTGCCGTGGAACTGCCCGGCCAGGCGCGGCCAGCGCCAGCGCCGGGCCAGCACCCCGTCGCGGTACCAGCGGTTGACGACGAAGCTGCCCTCGCCATGGCCGCCCGTGACCAGCAGGTGCGGGCACGCGATGCCGTCAAGCCCGCCGAGGTCGCACGCTTCCGGCTCGTTCGGCAAGGCGATGGTGGCCAGCGCCAGCAAGTCGGCCACGCCGGCGAGCGCGTCGTCCGCGCACAAGGCGTCGCCGTGGCCGCTGGCCAGTACCGGGTCGAGCACGATCGGCAGATCGGGGTCGGCGGCGCGCAGGCGGCGCAGCAGGCCGGCGATCGCGTGCGCATTCGCGCGGCTGCCTGGAATGCCGATCTTGACCGCGCCGATGGCGCAGGCGGCGGTCAACGCCTCGGCCTGGCGCAGCACGAGGGCGGCGTCGACCGGGGCCACGTCGTGCACGCGGTTGTTGTCCTGTACCGTAAGCGCGGTGGCCACCGGCAGCGCATGCGCGCCCTGCGCCGCGATCGCCAGCACGTCGGCCGCCAGCCCGGCGCCGCCGCCCGGATCGAGTCCGGCGAAGACCAGCACGCAAGGCACGTTCACGTGACGGTTCCCTCGACGGGCGACGACGGCGTGGCCGCGAAACGCTTCGGCATGCGTCCGGCCCGGTAGGCCTCGCGCCCGGCCTGCACCGCCAGCTTCATCGCGCGCGCCATCTGCACCGGGTTGCGCGCACTGGCGATGGCCGTGTTCATCAGGACGCCGTCGCAGCCGAGCTCCATGGCGATGGCCGCGTCCGAGGCCGTGCCGACGCCGGCGTCGACCAGCACCGGCACCGTGGCCTGCTCGATGATCAGGCCCAGATTCCACGGATTGAGGATCCCCATGCCCGAGCCGATCAGGGAGGCCAGCGGCATCACCGCCACGCAGCCGATCTCCTGCAGGATGCGCGCCTGCACCGGATCGTCGCTGCAATAGACCATCACGTCGAAACCGTCGCGCACCAGCGTCTCGGCCGCGCGCAGGGTCTCCGGCATGTGCGGGAACAGGGTGCGCGGGTCGCCCAGCACCTCGAGCTTGACCAGCTTGCGCCCGCCCAGCAGCTCGCGCGCCATCTGCAGCGTGTAGACCGCGTCGGCGGCGTTGTAGCAGCCGGCGGTATTGGGCAGGATCGTGAAGCGCTCGAGCGGCAGCACGTCGAGCAGGCTGGGTGCATCCTTGTCCTGGCCGATGTTCACGCGGCGGATCGCCACCGTCACGATCTCGGCTTCGGCGGCGAGTGTCGCCTTGCGCGTTTCGATCAGGTCGCGGTACTTGCCGCTGCCGACCAGCAGGCGCGAACGGTAGGTTTGTCCTGCGATGGTGAGTAAGTCGTCATTCATTGTGTTTTCCTTTCAGCCGCCACCGATGGCGCGCACGATGTCTACCCTGTCCTGCCCGGCAAGAAGGCGCCCGCCCCATTGCGCGCGCGGCACCACCTGGCGGTTGACGGCCAGCGCCAGTGCCTGCCCGGCCATGCCGAGCGCGCGCACCAGGTCTTCCAGCGTCTGCCCCGCCGGCAAGCGGTGGGGCGCGCCGTTGAGTTCGATTTCGAGCATGTTCATACCTCGCGGTACAGCTTCGCGCCGCCGCGCACGAACTCGACCGCTTTTTCCTGCATGCCCCGGGCCAGCGCCTGCTGCTCCGGGATGCCGCCGGCGGCGGCATAGGCGCGTACTTCCTGGGTGATCTTCATCGAGCAGAAGTGCGGGCCGCACATCGAACAGAAGTGCGCGACCTTGCTCGACTCCTTCGGCAGCGTCTCATCGTGGAAGGCGCGCGCCTTGTCCGGATCGAGACCGAGATTGAACTGGTCTTCCCAGCGAAATTCGAAGCGCGCCTTGGAGAGCGCGTTGTCGCGGATCTGCGCGCCCGGGTGGCCCTTGGCCAGGTCGGCCGCGTGCGCTGCGATCTTGTAGGTGATGATCCCATCCTTGACGTCGGCCTTGTCGGGCAGGCCGAGATGCTCCTTGGGCGTCACGTAGCACAGCATGGCGGTGCCGTACCAGCCGATGTGGGCCGCGCCGATGCCGGAAGTGATGTGGTCGTAGCCGGGCGCGATGTCGGTGGTCAGGGGACCGAGCGTGTAGAACGGCGCCTCGCCGCACTGCTCCAGCTGCAGGCGCATGTTTTCGCGTATCAGGTGCAGCGGCACGTGGCCGGGCCCCTCGATCATGGTCTGCACGTCGTGCTTCCAGGCCACTTGCGTCAGTTCGCCCAGGGTGGCCAGTTCGGCCAGCTGCGCTTCGTCGTTGGCATCGTAGATCGATCCGGGGCGCAGGCCGTCGCCCAGGCTGAAGGCAACGTCATACTGCTTCATGATGGCGCAGATGTCCTCGAAATGCGTGTACAGGAAGGACTCCTCGTGGTGCGCCAGGCACCACTTGGCCATGATCGAGCCGCCGCGCGAGACGATCCCCGTCAGGCGCCTGGCCGTCATCGGCACGTAGGCCAGGCGCACGCCGGCGTGGATGGTGAAGTAGTCGACGCCCTGCTCGGCCTGTTCGATCAGGGTGTCGCGGTAGATTTCCCAGCTCAGGTCCTCGGCCTTGCCGTTCACCTTTTCCAGCGCCTGGTAGAGGGGCACGGTGCCGATCGGGACCGGGCTGTTGCGGATGATCCATTCGCGCGTCTCGTGGATATGCTTGCCGGTCGAAAGGTCCATCACGTTGTCGGCCCCCCAGCGGATCGCCCAGGTCATCTTTTCCACCTCTTCGCCGATCGACGAAGTCACCGCCGAGTTGCCGATATTGGCGTTGATCTTGACGAGGAAGTTGCGGCCGATGATCATCGGCTCGCTTTCGGGATGGTTGATATTGGCCGGGATGATGGCGCGCCCGCGCGCGACTTCCGAGCGCACGAATTCGGGCGTGATCTCGAGGGGAATGGCAGCCCCGAAGGACTGGCCCGGATGCTGGCGTCCGAGCAGCGCGGCCGTGCGCTGGCCGAGCGGCCCGCTGGCGTCGAGCTGCGCCAGGTATTGCTTGCGGCGCAGGTTTTCGCGCAGGGCGACGAATTCCATCTCGGGCGTGACGATGCCCTGGCGCGCGTAATGCATCTGGGTGACGTTGGCGCCCGCCTTCGCCCGGCGCGGCTTGCGCTGCAGTTCGAAGCGCAGCGAGTCCAGGCCGGCATCGAGCAGGCGCTGCGCGCCGAAGGCGGAACTCGGGCCGGGTAGTTCCTCGGTGTCGCCGCGCTCGCCGATCCAGCCGCGCCGCAGCGGCGCCAGGCCGCGCCGGATGTCGATCGCGGCCGCCGGGTCGGTGTAGGGGCCGGACGTGTCGTAGAGATGGATGGGCGGGTTGGGCTCGCCGCCGAAGCTGGCCGGCGTGTCGCTTTGGGCGACGGCGCGCATCGGCACCCGGATGTCGGGGCGGCTGCCTTCGATGAAGACCTTGGTCGAATTGGGAAACGGTGCGATGGCGGCCGTGTCCACCGTGGCGGTGGCGGCGTCGAACTTCAGCGGTGCATTCATGTGGCTCCTTTGGGCAGGAGCCAGCAAAGGAGTTGGAGAGGACCGGGCAAACGCCTGCGCGCCGCCAGTGGAACATCTCGAAGCTTCCCTTCGCTGGCATTATCCAGATCAGGTTCAGAGGGTATTTCTCACCCGCGCTTCGATCGACGCGCAGGACCCCTAGCGTTCGCTGCCATGTCGGCAACGGATAAATTATAGCCCATCTGCCTGCCGATGTGCTCCCGGTCGGCCTCCTTGCATGCCGCCGCCGCGTGGCGGCCGGCGCCGGCCCGCGCTCACAGCATCGGCCGCTCCGTATCCAGCGGCAGCAGTTGCAGTGTCCCGCCCACCAGGCTGACCTCGACGAAGGGAGTCTCTCCCGGCACGATGTCCTGGGCCACGTGCGGCCCGTCCTGGACCGACACTTCCAGGCGCACCGTCGGCGCCTCGGTCGGCACGTCGACCGAGTCCGCGCGCGAAATCGTGTAGTCGGTGCTGACGCCGGCGCGGTGAAACACTTGCTTGCCGTCAACCCGCACGCTCACGGTATTGTTCTGAAAACCCTCGCCCAGCTTCACGCGTAACATCATGGCCGTCCTCGCATTTCCGGTTGTCGTAGCAGGCATGCCGGACAGGCTGCGGTTTTCGCACGCCTGTCCAGCCAGGAGCGCCACCAGCAAGACTACACTCCAAAGCTGGCGCGCCATGCTCATTTCCTTCTCTTTCCACTCAGGACTTGCGGCGCCCGCGCGGTGCCGCTTTCGCCAGCGTTTCCTGCGCCCCCTTGGCGTCGCCGGCCGTGTGCTGGGCGAAGGCCAGGCAGGACAGCGCCTGGTCGGCCGAGACCGGGTCGAGCACCGGGCTCTGCGTCACCTGCGACAGCAGTGCGATGCTCGCTTCGGGCTGGGCGGCGCGCACGGTCACTTCCTTGCCCTCGCCGGCGCTGATGGTCTTGAAGGTGCGCGCGGCGTTGATGCCCTTGACCATCCTGGCATAGGTTGCCATCGGATGGGCGTCGAAACGTTCCAGCACTTCGTCGAAGGCATCGTTGCCGGCGCGCAGCGTCTCGTTGTCCGAGCCTTTCAGGTAGAGCAGCGCGCCTTGCGCCTCGCCCAGGAAAAGTTCGGCCAGCCTCTCGTCCTCTTCGCTGACCGGGTAGCGCACCCGGATCGTCAGGATTTCCGACAGCACTTGCGAGCCGTCGAGCGCCGCATAGGCGGCCCGCACCCGGTACTGCCCCGGCTGGTCGAAGTAGAAGCCACCCCTGCCGTAGCCGATATAGGCGCTGTCGCCGATCTCGTCGCCCACGCCGAGCACGACCTGGCGCTCGCCGACCAGGTGGTCGATCATCGGCTCGTAGCCGCTCACTTCCCCGCCCGGCCGGCTGATCAGGATCTTGACCATGCCGCAGTTCGGATGCAGCCAGGTATGGGCGCGGCGCCCGCGCGTGTCGGTGGCCCTCAGCTTCAGTTCCAGCACGACCGGCTCGCCCAGCGCGAAGCTCGGCTTGTGGGTCGATATCGCCAGTACCAGGCCCGAATCGTCCGCGAGCGGATCGGCCATCACGTCGCGCCCGAGGGAGGAGCCGGCCAGGAAATCCTTGCCGCCCATGATCACGTCGTTGCGGAAGCCATGGCGCAGGTGGATCAGTTCCTCGTCGTCGAACCGGAAATCGAAGCTGCTCCAGAAGGCCGCCGGTCCGCCTTTCGGATAGGCCCACGGGTAATTCATCCAGGACAGCGAGTCGGGCCGGTTCGGCTTCGGCGGCGAGGCATACTGCTTCTGCCAGGAGTGCAGCAGGTTGAAGCAGTGTCCCAGTTCATGCACATAGGTGTAGAGCTGCAGCCGCAACTGCTCGGCCGTGGTGCCGCCTATGCCCCGGTGGAACACCGCACAGCCCTGGCGCTGCTTGCCTTCCTGGTCGAACATGATGCCGTACAGGCCGGCGCCGAAATCGTGGTTCTGTGCCACCAGCTGCCAGACGCACCACTGCGGCAAGTCGTTCCAGAGCGAGAAATGCTTTTGCATCGAGGCGTGCAGCTCGGCATTGCTCCAGCTTGCGTCCGGACCCGCGTGGACGATATTGACTTTTTCGCCCGCAGTCGGCGACATGCCGATGCCGGCCTCGGTGAACGCGGAGACGACGCTGATGTTGCGCGGGGTGCCGCCCGAAGGCAGCGACCCGGTGTGATAGGTGGCGAAGGGCGGCGTCGCGACGTCCGACACGCAATCGGTCTCGATACGCACCGTGCGGTAGTGCGGCGACGTGAACGGGCAATGGTAGGAAGCGCCCGGCGCATTGGTCACCGTGAAGAACTGCAAGGTGGCCGCCGCTTGCGGATGGAACACGTTCACCCGCGGGAGCGTGACCTGCACCACCGGCGCCCCGGCAGTGAAGGTAAACCGGCCGAGTCCGCGCACGACGACCTGGGATGCGCTCACCGTGATCGTCGGACTATCTACGACGAAGGAACCGTAGTACGACAGCGTGTGCCCGACCGTGTGGAACAAGTCGCCGCTGACGCGCTTCATGGGCCGGCTGCGGTCGACGTCGACGCGCAGTTCGAGCTGGAAACTGCCGAGCGAACCGGCATAGCAGCCGCTGACTGCCTTCTTAATCACGGGCAAGGGCGGCAATGGCATCTTGTGAGCCGGCAGAGGCGGCAGGTGCGGCACCGGCAAGGCCTCGGGGGCGGCGCCGGTCGGCGTGCTGTCGTGCGGTTCGCCAATGCCCAGCTGGCCGTTGGTCATTGACGAGATTTCTTCGTAGCTCGGCTGTCCGTTCGGTTCGGCGAGAACATCTTCACTTGCACTGTCCGCCCCGGTTGGATCAAGTTGTGACATGCTGCTCTCCTCGACATGACGAATCGTTGTGGACCGGCGCCGTGCGCGGTGGCGGCATCGCGCGCTCTCAAAGGCGCGGATGCTGTTGTTGGACCGCCAGGCGCGCACGATCGATTCGTCGAGGCCGCTGTTATTCAAACCGATGGAAGCTGCGTTTAGACGCAGATCAAAGAAGCCAGATCTTCAAAGCCGCAAAAAGGTGGCCGGCGGGCGCGCCGGGACGGGAATGTTGCCGATGCTCCCCAATATGCTGGTGCTACAAGGTGCCCTATAATGGTTTCTTTCGCACATTCAAACGCCATCACATCATGGAATTAGCCAAGTCTTTCGAGCCAGCCGACATTGAACAATACTGGCGCGCCGAGTGGGAACAGCGCGGTTATTTCGCCGCCACCCTCGACGCCGACAAACCGGCGTTCAGCATCCAGCTGCCGCCGCCGAACGTGACGGGCACGCTGCACATGGGCCATGCCTTCAACCAGACCGTGATGGATGGCCTGACGCGCTATTACCGCATGCGCGGTTTCAATACCGCCTGGATCCCGGGCACCGACCACGCCGGCATCGCCACCCAGATCGTCGTCGAGCGCCAGCTCGACGCCCGGAAGATCTCGCGCCACGACCTCGGCCGCGATGAATTCGTCAAGAAGGTCTGGGAGTGGAAGGAACAATCGGGCAATACGATCACCGGCCAGATGCGCCGCCTGGGCGCCTCGGCCGACTGGGAGCGCGAATACTTCACGATGGACGAGACCCGCTCGAAAACGGTGTCCGAAGTGTTCGTGCGCCTGTACGAGCAAGGCCTGATCTACCGCGGCAAGCGGCTGGTGAACTGGGACCCGGTGCTGGGCACCGCCGTTTCCGACCTGGAAGTCGATTCGGTCGAGGAAGACGGCTCGATGTGGTACATCCGGTATCCGCTGGCGGACGGTTCCGGCAGCCTGACGGTCGCCACCACGCGCCCTGAAACCATGCTCGGCGACGTGGCCGTCGCGGTCGATCCGACCGACGAACGCTACCTGCACCTGCACGGCAAGATGCTGACACTGCCGCTCACGCAGCGCGCAATCCCGATCATCGCCGACACGTATGTGGACAAGGAATTCGGCACCGGCTGCGTGAAGATCACGCCCGCGCACGACTTCAACGACTACGCCGTCGGCCAGCGCGCGAATCTCGCGCCGATCACGGTCATGACGCTCGACGCGAAGATGAACGAGAACGCCCCGGCCCCCTACCAGGGCCTGGACCGTTTCGCCGCGCGCAAGCAGATCGTGGCCGATCTCGACGCGCTCGGCCTGCTCGAACAGGTCAAGCCGCACAAGCTGATGGTGCCGCGCGGCGACCGTACCGGCGTCGTCATCGAGCCGATGCTGACCGACCAGTGGTTCGTGGCCATGACCAAGCCGGCCCCGGAAGGCACCTTCAATCCGGGCAAGTCGATCACCGACGTGGCGCTGGAAAAAGTCGCCAATGGCGAGATCAGGTTCGTGCCCGAGAACTGGAGCACGACCTACAACCAGTGGCTGGGCAACATCCAGGACTGGTGCATCTCGCGCCAGCTGTGGTGGGGCCACCGCATCCCGGCCTGGTTCGACGACGCCGGGAACATCGTCGTCGCGCGCGACGAGGAAGAAGCCAGGGCCAAGGCGGCCGCGCAGGGCATCACGGGCGCGCTGCGGCGCGACGAAGACGTACTGGACACCTGGTTCTCGTCGGCCCTGGTGCCGTTTTCGACCATGGGCTGGCCGGAAGAGACGCCGGACATGAAGATGTTCCTGCCTTCGTCGGTGCTGGTGACCGGTTTCGACATCATCTTCTTCTGGGTCGCGCGCATGGTCATGATGACCGCGCACTTCACGAACAAGGTGCCGTTCGAGACCGTGTACGTGCACGGCCTGGTGCGCGATTCGCAAGGCCAGAAGATGTCGAAGTCGAAGGGCAATACGCTCGACCCGATCGACCTGATCGACGGCATCGACGTCGAGTCGCTGGTGGCGAAACGCACGGCCGGCCTGATGGACCCGCGCGCCGCGGAAAAAATCGCGAAAGCCACCCGCAAGGAATTCCCGGGCGGAATCCCGGCCTTCGGCACCGACGCGGTGCGCTTCACCATGGCCAGCTACGCCTCGCTGGGCCGCAACATCAATTTCGACCTGGGCCGCGCCGAGGGCTACCGCAACTTCTGCAACAAGCTATGGAACGCGACCCGCTTCGTGATGATGAACACGGAAGGGAAAGATTGCGGCGCGCCGGCCGATGCCGACCTGTCGCAGGCCGACCGCTGGATCATCTCGCTGATGAACCGCGTCGAACTCGATGTGGCGAAAGGCTTTGCCGACTACCGCTTCGACAACATCGCGTCGAGCATCTACAAGTTCGTCTGGGACGAGTACTGCGACTGGTACCTGGAAGTGGCCAAGGTCTCGCTCGGGCAAGGCAGCGAGGCGCAGCAGCGCGCCACGCGCCACACGCTGCTGCGCGTGCTGGAAGTGATCCTGCGCCTGGCGCACCCGATCATCCCGTTCGTGACCGAAGCGCTGTGGCAGGCGATCGCGCCGCTGGCCGGCAAGACCGGCGAGAGCATCATGCTGCAGCCCTACCCGATCGCCGACGAAGCGCTGATCGACGAGGGCGCCGAAGGCTGGATGGCGCAGCTGAAAGACCTGACGAATGCCACGCGCAACCTGCGCGGCGAGATGAAGCTGTCGCCGTCGGTGCGCGTGCCGCTGGTCGTCGAGCCGGGCAACGCGGCCGATCGCGCCAAGATGGCGGGCTTCGCGCCCTTCATCGCCTCGCTCGGCAAACTGGCCGAGGTGCAGATCGTCGACGCGCTGCCGGAATCGCCGGCCGCGGTGTCGATCGTCGGCACCACGAAGCTGATGCTGAAGGTCGAGATCGACGTCGCCGCCGAACGCGAGCGCCTTTCGAAAGAAATCGCACGGGTCGAGAGCGAGATCGCCAAGGCCAGCGGCAAGCTGTCGAGCGAAAGCTTTGTCGCGCGCGCGCCGGCGGCGGTTGTCGCGCAGGAAAAGGAACGTCTCGCCAACTTCTCGGCGACGCTCGACAAGATGCGCGAACAGCTGGGCAAGCTGGCCGCGGGCTGACCCGCTTTTCCATGAGCGCGGTTGCCGAAGCCGCGTTTTTTTAGGTGCGCAAGACGCAGGCCCCGGCCGGCCATGGCCTGCCCTTCGGCTCAAACATCCGGCAAGCTGTTTATCGCCAGCCGATGCGCCGGGTTTGCTACACTGCCGCTAGCGCAACCACAACAATGGAGACAACACGATGCGAACCCTGATCAAAGCCGGCCTGCTGGCCACCATGCTGCTCACCTCCGCCGCCTGGGCGCAGAACGCGTCGCCGGTGGGCCTGTGGAAGACCATCGACGACGAGACCGGCAAGCCGAAGGCGCTGGTGCGCATCACCGAGGAAAACGGCGTTCTGCAAGGCAGGATCGAAAAGCTGTTCCGCGGCCCGAACGAAGACCAGAATCCGAAATGCGTCGAGTGCAAGGATGCGCGCAAGGACCAGCCGCTGGTCGGCCTGACGATCGTGTCTGGCCTGAAAAAGGACGGCAACGACTACACCGGCGGCGAAATCCTCGATCCGGCCAAGGGCAAGATCTACAAGAGCAAGGCGACGCTGCGCGACGGCGGCCAGAAACTCGAAGTGCGCGGCTATATCGGCGCGCCGATGTTCGGCCGTTCGCAGATGTGGCAGCGCGAGCAGTAAGCGGTAGGGTTTTTTCATGAAGCGGCCCTTGCGGCCGCTTTTCTTATCCGGCTTGACGATGACGCTTTCCAAGCTGATCGGTTTTCGACCTCGCCACCGTGGCGATCGGTACCACTTCAGACCAGGCGCGTGACCCTGGTCATGCGGATCGTATGCTGCTGCTCCTTGCCTTCGGCCTGCCAGCACTGCTCGGCTTCCAGCGTCGATTCGTCGACCCGGCGCCAGGTGAAGCGGCTCGGTGCGTTGATCGGCTCGAACGTGGCGTAGTCCTTGCCGATGCTGGACGCGCGCCAGGTGAGGGTGCCCCAGGTCGAGCGCACTTCGCCGTCGTGGAAAGTGATGCGGCTGCCCTCGGTGTGCACGTCGAAGGCATCGCTGGCAAAGCGGCGCGAGCGGAACATGCCCGGTTCGGGCCGGTCGTACTGTTCGTAGAATTCCTTGCCGTCCGCACCCTCCCCTTTCCAGTAGCCCTCGAGAAAGCCGAGCCGGGCGAAATCGTCGAAGCTGAACATGTGCTTCTCCCTGGAACAATTGGAAAAACCTGCATACTGACCCGGTCAAGTCCTCAGCGCGGTGCCCGGCGCCGGTCGCGCCTGCGCTGCAGGGTAGGCGAGCACAGCACGCGCAGCGCGACCGTGCGCGGTACCCCGACCAGCTGCATGAATTCGAGGGCCGGTGACATCCCGTCCGTCTTGAGCAGCCTCAAGGCGTCATCGACACGCGCCGCCAGATAGGCATTGGCGCGCGGGTCCACATGAGTGCTTCCTGACATTCAATAGCCTCGCTACATCCATCTTCAAGCCGCATCCTAGCAAACACGGACGGACGTGGCGCGCGCTTGACTGGCATGAAAGATCAACCTCCGGCGCCGCCGCGCAGCGCTTCCCTGTGCCGAACGGCTCGGCATCGCGCTCGCTAGCGCGTCGGCTCACCCTCCAGTCCGCCTTTCGACAGGCACGACGAATGGCGGCCAACACGAGGATAAGCATTCAATCCGAAATCATTAGGCGAATGCGGGAAACCCGTGTATCTTCCACCTCGCACTACGTCAAGTCGTTGTTCTTGTTGGTCTTTCTTTCCCGTCTCGCCTTCCTGGCAGTCCTGTTTGATTTCCTCCTGCTACACCCCTTCTTGGTCGAATGTGCATGTCGGGCGCTATTGCCCATGCAAATCTAAAGGACATCCAACATGACTACCCAAACCGGCACCGTAAAATGGTTCAACGACGCCAAAGGCTTCGGCTTCATCACGCCTGATGCAGGCGGCGGCGACCTGTTCGCCCACTTCCAGGACATCCAGTCGGAAGGCTTCAAGAGCCTGGCGGAAAACCAGCGCGTCTCGTTCGTGCGCTCGACCGGCCCGAAAGGCGAGAAAGCTGGAAACATCTGCGCGATCTGATCAGCAAGATTCGCCAGCGGCGCGCACCACGCAGATAGCGTGGGCGAGGCTGCACCAAGCCCGCCAATCGGCGGGCTTTTGCATTCACGGTTCAGTTCGCCGCAGGAATGCCCGCCCAACCATGAAGGCGTTGCCGGCCGCCGGAATACGCGTCGTCTTCCGCGCTTGATCAGGATTCGCCGTTGTTTCGCACCGGGCTGCGCACCAGCGCGAGGATCACCAGCGCGAACAAGGCGCTGACCACCGCGGTCGCTTCGCGGCCCATGCCGGCGGCAATGCCGACGGCCGCTGTCAGCCAGACGCTGGCGGCCGTGGTCAAGCCTTTGATGTCGTTCTTGCTGCTTTGCTTGAGAATGGCGCCGGCGCCCAGGAAACCGATGCCGGCGGTGACACCTTGCAGGACGCGCGACAGGTCTTCGACCTGCATGCCGGCCTGCAGCGGGATCAGCACGAACAGCGCCGAGCCGAGCGAAACGAGCATGTGGGTGCGCAGGCCGGCCGAGGCGCCGACCGATTCGCGTTCATAGCCGAGGATTCCGCCCAGCACGATCGCCACCAGCAGGCGTACCACCAGCCGGGTGATCGATTCCATATCGCCCAGGTCCGAGAATTCCTGCTGTATCGTCATCCAAGCCTGTTGCCACCACACGTGCCGCTCCTGTCATGAGTTCAAGACGATCATGACAGATCAGCAAGCTGGGCGGCGCACGCTGCCGCTCTCAGCCGGCCCGCCTCGCGCGCCCGGCATGCCGATGGCGCGGCTGCCGCATCGGGCGCGGTCGCCGCCGGTTCCAGGTGCCGAATGACGACTGTCAGGTGCGGGGCCGGTGACGCGCCAGGTGGCGGTCCAGCGCGTTGGCGAATTGCTGGCGGTCGGCCTGGCTGAAGGCGGCCGGGCCGCCGGTGTCGACGCCGCCGCTGCGCAGTTCTTCCATGAAGGCGCGCATCGTCAGCTGCTGGGCGATGGTGTCCTTCGTATAAAAATCGCCGCGCGGGTTGAGGGCGAAGCCGCCCTTCTCCAATACCAGCGCCGCCAGCGGAATGTCGCCGGTGACGACCAGGTCGCCCGGGTCCAGGCGCGCGACGATTTCAAGATCGGCCACGTCGGCGCCGCTCGGCACCTGCACCGAGCGGATGAATTTCGAGCCGGGCACGCGCAGCAGCTGGTTCGCCACCAGCGTCACCTGGATGTGGGTGCGCTCGGCCACGCGGTAGAGGATGTCCTTGATGACGGCGGGACAGGCGTCGGCGTCGATCCAGATTTGCTTGGTCATCGTTGCTTAGCGCAGGTTGTCCCACAGGTCGCCGGTGGGACTGATGCGCGGGGCGGCCACGCCGAAGTGCTGGTAGGCGGCCGGGGTGGCGATGCGCCCGCGCGGGGTGCGCTGCAGGTAGCCCTGCTGGATCAGGTACGGCTCCAGCACGTCTTCGATGGTGTCGGCCGCTTCGCCGATGGCCGCCGCCAGGTTGCCGATGCCGACCGGGCCGCCGCCGAACTTGAAGAGCACCGCTTCGAGCAGCTTGCGGTCCATGACGTCGAAGCCGACCGAGTCGACGTCGAGCATGATCAGGGCCAGGTCGGCGGTCTCTTTCGTGATCTGGCCGTTGCCTTTCACTTCCGCATAGTCGCGCACGCGGCGCAGCAGGCGGTTCGCGATACGCGGCGTGCCGCGCGCGCGCATCGCCACTTCGCGCGCGCCGTCCTCCTTGATCGGCGCTTCCAGCAAGGCGGCGCTGCGGGTGACGATCTTGGTCAGTTCCTCGACGTTATAGAACTCGAGGCGGGCGACGATGCCGAAGCGGTCGCGCAAGGGGTTGGTCAGCATGCCGGCGCGCGTCGTCGCGCCCACCAGGGTGAATGGCTGCAGGTCGAGTTTTACCGAACGCGCGGCCGGACCCTCGCCGATCACGATGTCGATCTGGTAGTCCTCCAGCGCCGGATACAGGATCTCCTCGACCACCGGGGATAAGCGGTGGATCTCGTCGATGAACAGCACGTCGTTCGGTTCGAGGTTGGTGAGGATGGCGGCCAGGTCGCCCGGGCGTTCGAGCACCGGGCCGGAGGTCTGGCGCAGGTTCACGCCCATCTCGCGCGCGATGATATGGGCCAGCGTGGTTTTACCCAGGCCCGGCGGGCCGAACAGCAGCGTGTGGTCGAGCGCCTCGCGCCGCTTGCGGGCGGCGGAAATAAAAATTTCGAGCTGGCCGCGGATCTTTTCCTGGCCGACGTATTCGTCGAGCTGCTTCGGGCGCAAGGCGCGCTCGATCGCCTCCTCGTTGGGCGAGGCCGGCGCGGCGTCGATGACCCGCTGCTCGGTGAAATTGTCGGTCTGGATGCTCATTGTGACTCTCGAAAATACGTCTTAGGCCTTGGACAAGGCCTTGAGTGCGAACTTGATGCCGTCCGATACGGTCGAGCCGGCCGGCAGGTTCTTGATGGCCAGCAGTGCTTCCTTGTCAGAATACCCCAAAGACTGCAGCGCGTTGAGCACGTCGGACTGGGTAGCGTCGCGCGGCGCACCGGCAACGATGCCGAGGTCGGCACCGACCTTGCCCTTCAGTTCCAGCAGCAGGCGCTCGGCGGTCTTCTTGCCGATGCCGGGCACTTTCACGAGGCGCCCCGCTTCCTGCAAGGTGACGGCCTGCGCCAGGTCGGCCACCGTCATGCCCGACAGGATCGCCAGCGCCGTGCGGGCGCCGACGCCGCTGATCTTGATCAGTTGGCGAAACAGCGCGCGCTCGCCGGCGCTGCCGAAGCCGAACAGCACATGCGCATCCTCGCGGATCGCCAGGTGGGTAAACAACACCACCTTCTCGCCCGTATGCGGAAGGTTATAGAAGGTGCTCATCGGCACGTCGACTTCGTAGCCGATGCCCTGGCAGTCGACCAGCAATTGCGGTGGATTCTTTTCCAGCAGCGTTCCGGAAATGCGACCAATCATGATGGACCTTTTTTCTCATTAGACGAGGCGACCGTTTTTCATGCGCAGCGTGGTCTTCTGCGGACTGAGCACCTTGAGCAGCGCCAGCGCATCGTGGCTGTGGGCATGGCAGATGGCGACGCCGAGGGCGTCGGCCGCATCGCTGCCGGGCAGGCCGGGCAGCTTCAGCAGGCGCGCGACCATGTCCTGCACCTGGGGCTTGGCCGCGCGGCCGGTGCCGACCACGGATTGCTTGATCTGGGTCGGCGAGTATTCGGCCACGTCGAGATCGGCCCCGACCAGGGCGCTGATCGCCGCTCCGCGCGCCTGGCCCAGCAGCAGCGTGGATTGCGGATTGACGTTCACGAACACTTTTTCGATGGCGGAACAATCGGGGCCATAGGTGGCGACCACTTCGCGCACGCCATCGAGGATGATCTTCAGGCGCGGCGGCAGCGCTCCCTCCAGCCCGGTCTTGATGGTGCCGGAGGCGATGTAACGCAGTTTGCTGCCGTGTTTTTCAATAAGCCCGAAGCCGGTGGTGCGCAGGCCTGGGTCGATGCCGAGGATAATCATGGACGAATGTTATACCGGCCAGCAACGTTCGTGGGAAAATACTGGGTAAAAACACAGGTGGAGCGGATTGCAGCCGCCCCGGCCGCGTGGACGGGCGGCCCCGTCCACGCGACGGATCAATGCCGGAAGTGACGGGTGCCGGTATACAGCATCACGACACCGCGCTCGTCGGCCGCGTCGATCACTTCCTGGTCGCGCATCGAGCCGCCCGGGTGGATCACGCAAGTCGCGCCGGCGTCGACCACGACGTCGAGACCGTCGCGGAACGGGAAGAAGGCATCCGAGGCCACCGCCGAACCGGCCAGCGACAAGCCGGCGTTCTGCGCCTTGATCGAGGCGATGCGCGCCGAATCGATACGGCTCATCTGCCCCGCCCCCACGCCCAAGGCCATGCCGTTACCGCAAAATACGATCGCGTTCGACTTGACGAACTTGGCCACGCGCCAGGCGAACATCAGGTCTTGCAGCTGCTGCTGGGTGGGCTGCCTCTTCGAAACGACACGCAGGTCGCCGATGCCGACGTTCTTCGCGTCCGGCGCCTGCACCAGCAGGCCGCCGCCGACGCGCTTGACGTCGTAGGGGTTCTGGCCCTGGCCGAGCGAAATTTCCAGCAGGCGCACGTTCTGCTTGGCCGCCATGATCCGGCGTGCCTCGTCGGTAAAGACCGGTGCGATCAGCACTTCCACGAACAGCTTGGCCAGCGCCTCGGCCGCGCGGCCGTCGACCTCGACATTGAAGGCGATGATGCCGCCGAAGGCCGAGGTCGGGTCGGTCTGCAGGGCGCGGGTATAGGCGTCGAGGGCATCGGTGCCGATTGCCACGCCGCATGGATTGGCGTGCTTGACGATCACGCAACCGGCCGGTTGGGCAAAGCCGCCCAGCGATTTCACGCATTCCCAGGCCGCGTCGGCATCGGCGATGTTGTTGTACGACAGCTCCTTGCCCTGCAGCTGGCGATAATCCGCCAGCGCGCCATCGACTGCCACGATGTCGCGGTAGAACGCCGCGCTCTGGTGCGGGTTCTCGCCGTAGCGCATGTCCTGCACCTTTTCAAACGCCATGTTGATCGTCGCCGGGTAGGCCGAGCGCGTGGCGTGCTGCTTGTCCTCCCCCAGGCTGGTCAGGTAGTTGGTGATGGCGCCGTCGTACTGCGCGGTGTGCGCGAACACTTTCCGGGCCAGGCGGAACCGGGTGTCGTAGCCGACGGCGCCGGCGCCCTGGCCGGTGCCCTTCATTTCGGCCAGCACGACGCCGTAGTCGCTCGGATCGCAGATGACGACCACGTCGCGGTGGTTCTTGGCGGCCGAGCGCAGCATGGCCGGGCCGCCGATGTCGATGTTCTCGATCGCGTCTTCGAGCGAGCATTCGGCCTTGGCGACGGTCGCCTGGAACGGATACAGGTTGACCACGACCATGTCGATCTGTGGAATACCGTGCGCTTCAAGCTTGGCAACGTGCTCGGGGACATCGCGGCGTGCGAGGATACCGCCATGCACTTTCGGGTGCAGCGTCTTCACGCGGCCATCGAGCATTTCCGGGAAACCGGTGTAGTCGGCAACTTCCGTCACCGGCACGCCATTGTCTTGCAACAGCTTGGCAGTGCCGCCGGTGGACAGGATGTTGACGCCCAGCGCGGACAGCGCGCGAGCGAAATCGAGCACGCCGGCCTTGTCGGAGACGGAAATGAGAGCTTGTTTGATCATGGGGTGGCCACTGTTGATGAGAATTCGGAACGGAGTCCCGGCACGTCCCGGTGGCCGCGCCCACGCAGCCAGCCAGGCCCGCCGGTCAAGCTTAGAGCAGTCCGTGCTCTTGCAGTTTCTTGCGCAAGGTATTGCGGTTGATGCCCAACATCTGGGCCGCGTGCGACTGGTTGCCGTCGGCGCGCGTCATCACCACTTCCAGGATCGGCTTTTCGACGGTCATGACCATCATGTCGTAGATGTTCGTCGGCTTTTGCTCGCCCAGGTCATTGAAATAGTCCTCGAGGCTCTTCTGGACAACTTCCTGGATACTCTCTTTGCTCATGTCTGCTGCTTCGTCCTGGTTAGTGATTGCTCCGCCAGTCGTGCCGGCGGCGTCCCCAAATCGTTTTTATATTTGTTGCGTGCTTTGTTACTTACGCCGCCATCGGTTCGACGGCGGGAAGTGCGGGCCGGTATTGTAACCGCTCCCCATGACGAAGTTGCGATTCGAAAAAATTATCGAGCGCCGCGAGTTGCTCCGACGTAGTTTCCAGCAAGTTCATACGCTGGCGAAATTCTTCGCCACCCGGCAAATCCTCGACATACCAGCCGATGTGCTTGCGCGCGCTGCGCACGCCGATGTAGTCGCCGTAGAAGGCGTAATGCGCCGGCAAGTGTTCGTTCATGAGCTGCCGCACTTCTTCCACCATCGGCGCCGGCAGATGTTCGCCGGTGCGCAGGTAATGGTCGATCTCGCGGCAGATCCACGGCCGCCCCTGCGCGGCGCGCCCGATCATGACGGCGTCGGCACCGGTGTAGTCGAGCACGAATTTCGCTTTTTCCGGCGTGGTGATGTCGCCGTTGGCCACCACGGGAATGCCGACCGCCGCCTTCACGGCGCGGATCGTGTCGTATTCGGCCTCGCCCTTGTAGCCGTCGGCGCGCGTGCGGCCGTGCAGGGTCAGCATCTGGATGCCGGCCTGCTCGGCCATGCGCGCGATGGTCAGCGCATTCCTGTTCTGGCGGTCCCAGCCGGTACGGAACTTCAGCGTTACCGGCACGTCCACCGCCTCGACCACGGCATGCAGGATGCGCGCGACCAGGTCTTCGTGCTGCAGCAAGGCCGAACCGCACCAGCTGTTGCACACCTTCTTGACCGGGCACCCCATGTTGATGTCGATGATCTGGGCGCCGCGCTCGACATTGTGGCGGGCGCAATCGGCCAGGTCTTGCGGGTCGGCGCCGGCGATCTGCACCGCCTTCGGCTCCATCTCGCCTTCATGGTCGGTGCGCCGGCTGGTCTTTTCGCTGGCCCACAGGCGCGGATTGGAGGCCGCCATCTCTGACACGGCATAGCCCGCGCCGAGCTGTTTGCACAGCTGCCGGAACGGACGATCGGTCACGCCGGCCATCGGGGCGACGAAGACGTTATTGCGCAGTGTATAAGGGCCGATGTGCACAGCGGAACCAGACAGGAATGGATGGGAACCAGCTATTTTACCCGAACGGCTGCTCAATTTACGGGCAATATTTTTCCGAAACTGTCGCGAACGGGACAAAACTGTGTGGACAAAAGGAGAAGGAATGCTTTAGGTATCTACCCGGCAGGGATGCGGCGGCAGGCGAGCGGCGCCTGCGGGCGCGGCATGTCTATATGTCGTCGAGGACGGCTGGCTGCAGATGGGCCACGTCGCCCCAGCTGACCAGCTCCAGCTTGCCGTCGCGCACGACAAACCGGTTGACGCTCGCATTGAGCACCTTGAAGTCGCGCGGCGTCTCCAGCGATAGCCCGAGGGCGGCGCGATAGATGCACTCGAGTACGCCGCCATGGGCGACGATGGCGAGCGACTTGCCGGGATTGTCGGCCGCCCAGCCGAATACGGCGTCGGTCGCCCGGTCGTAGAATTGGCGAAAGGTTTCACCCTTGTTCTGCCCGGGCGGCAGCTGGCCGTCGACATCGCGCGCCTGCCAGGCGGCGAACGCCTGGGGAAAGCGCTCTGCGATCTCGGCATAGAGCAAGCCTTCGAAGCCGCCGTAACAGCGCTCGCGCAGGCGACCATCTATATAGAGAGGCAGGCCGCTGGCGTCGCCGAGCGCCTTGGCGGTCTGGCTGGCGCGCGACAGGTCGCTCGAGACGAGCACGTCGAAGCGCTCGCCGGCCAGGCTGGCCGCCAGCGCGCGCGCCTGGCGCCGCCCTTCTGCGTTCAGGCCGATATCGAGGTGGCCCTGCAGGCGGCGTTCGGCGTTCCAGGCGGTTTCGCCGTGGCGGATGAGTGCGATCCGGGTTGGGGTATCGTTATGCATGCGGTCCAGGAAGGCCCGGG
Source organism: Massilia jejuensis (assembly GCF_042656795.1). Lineage (NCBI taxonomy): Bacteria > Pseudomonadati > Pseudomonadota > Betaproteobacteria > Burkholderiales > Oxalobacteraceae > Massilia > Massilia jejuensis. The sequence goes on from NZ_JBHSMS010000074.1 coordinate 23,436, forward strand.
ATGGGCGGGATCAGGTCGAGAGCGTCGGCGCGATGTCGGGGTTGAGGGAATACACGCCGAAGATCTGCGCTTCGTCGAGGATGTGGCCGGTCAAGGCGCGCCGCGCTTTGGCGCAGGTGAAGTGGCCGTCGAGCGGGAACTGGGGAATGTCGAGCGCATAGATGGTGAAGACATAGGTGTGAACGCGCTCGTCGTTCCATGGCGGACACGGGCCGTCGTAGCCGAAATACTCGCCGGCCATCGCCGGATCGGATGCGAACCAGCCGGTATAGTCGTTGATGCCCTGGCGCAGCCTGTGCTCGGTTCCATTCTTGACGAGGAAGGGCACGTCCGGGCCGCTCTTGCCGCCGGGCGTGACCATGTCGGAAAACTGGCCCTCGTCGATGGCCTTCAGGCTGGCCGGGATGTCGACCAGCGCCCAGTGATGGAAATCGGCACGCTTGAGCGACTCGGGTACGGTGCGGCCTTCCTTGTTGACGTCGGTACCGTCGGAAGGCGCGTCGCCGTCCACGCACAGGATCACCAGCGACTGGGTGCCGGCGGGCACGTCGTCCCAGGCCAGGTGGGGATTGCGGTTGTTCGACAAACGCACGTGCGTCGCCGGGTCGATGGCCGCGAACGCGCACTCGGGCGGAATCAGGCCACCCTCGGTAAACGAATCACTCCAGATCTTCATCTTCGACTCCACTGGGGCCTCCATGATATTGACCGCATGCTGCGATAGGGGTTTCAACGCGAAACAACGACCGGATCAACACGCAGCCAGATCGTCACCGGACCGTCATTCGTCAGGCTGACTTTCATGTCGGCGCCAAATTGACCGGTTTCAACTTTGCCATGGCGTGCGCGCGCCTGGCGCACGACATGCTCGAACAGGCGCTGCCCGTCCTGCGGGCTGGCCGCCGGCGAGAACGAGGGACGGGTGCCGGAGCGGGTATCGGCGGCGAGCGTGAACTGGGGCACCAGCAGCAGCGCCCCGCCGGTATCGGTGACGCTGCGGTTCATCTTGCCGGCGGCGTCGGCAAACACCCGGTAGCCCAGCAGCTTGGCCAGCAGGGCCTCGGCCTCGCGCTCGGTATCGCCCTTCTCGGCGCAGACCAGCACCAGCAGGCCGCCTTCGATGGCGCCGACCGTGGCGCCGTCGACCACGACGCTGGCGTGGCTGACGCGCTGCAAGAGCCCGATCATGCCGGATCGCCGGACCGGGTGAAGCTGACGCGCGCGAATTTGCGCTTGCCTACCTGCATGACGAAGCTGCCGGCCTCGATCTTCAGGTTCTTGTCGCTCACGACATCGCCGTCGATGCGCACGCCGCCCTGGTCGACCATGCGCATGGCTTCCGAGGTCGAGGCGCACAGGCCGGCGGCCTTGAGCAGCTGGGCCACGCCCAGGGGGGCGCCGGAGACGGCCACCTCCGGCACGTCGTCCGGAATGCCGCCCTTGGCGCGGTTGACGAAGTCGGCCAGCGCATCCGCGGCCGCCTGGGCCGAGTGGAAACGCGTCACGATTTCCTGGCCCAGCGCCACTTTCGCGTCGCGCGGGTTGGCGCCGGCGTCGACCGCCGCCTTCAGGGCCGCGATGTCGGCCTGCGAGCGGAACGACAGCAGCTCGAAATAACGCCACATCATGGGGTCCGAAATACTCATCAGTTTGGCGAACATCGTGTTCGGCGCCTCGGTGATGCCGATGTAGTTGTTCTTCGACTTGGACATCTTCTCGATGCCGTCCAGGCCTTCCAGCAGCGGCATGGTCAAGATGCACTGCGGTTCTTGCCCATAGTCTTTCTGAAGTTCGCGTCCGACGAGCAAGTTAAATTTCTGATCCGTTCCACCTAGCTCAAGGTCGGATTTCAAAGCGACTGAATCGTAGCCCTGCATCAACGGATAAAGGAACTCATGAACAGCGATCGGAGTCCCACTCTTGTAACGCTTGGTGAAGTCGTCGCGCTCCATCATGCGGGCAACGGTATAACGCGAGGCCAATTGAATCATGCCGCGCGCGCCCAGCGGGTCGCACCACTCGGAGTTATAGCGCATCTCGGTGCGCCCGGCGTCGAGCACGAGGGCAGCCTGGCGGAAGTAGGTCATGGCGTTTTCTTCCACCTGCTCGCGGGTCAGCGGCGGACGGGTCGCGTTGCGGCCCGACGGATCGCCGATCATCGAGGTGAAGTCGCCGATCAGGAAAATCACCTGGTGCCCCAGGTTTTGCAGCTGGCGCAGCTTGTTCAGCACCACGGTATGGCCCAGGTGCAGGTCGGGCGCGGTCGGGTCCAGGCCCAGCTTGATACGCAGGGGGATACCGGTCTTTTCCGAACGCACCAGCTTCTGTACGAATTCGCTTTCGATCAGCAATTCGTCGACCCCGCGCTTGGTCACGGCGAGCGCTTCCCGGGTCTTGTCGGACAACCGTAATTGAGCCTCGGAAACGGAGTTGTGATTACTACAAGACGCGGAGTCTGTCATAAATTCTTTTGTAGGAGTTTAGCTAAAACGGTTGTAGGACACGATATTTTGGTACAATGCTCGATCCCATCAATCTTGCCGCGCGATAACTTTTTAAAACAACAAGAAAAATAGTGTTCTGAGTTCAAGCGGTAAATTTTAACTGATTGCATGAACCCTATCCAAAAAATCACCACTGCCAGCCTGTCGCGCCTGACCCATACGAGTCGCAAGACCCGTGTCGTCGGCGCCGGCGCCCTCGCCCTCGCACTGTGCGCCTTCGGCGCTGTTGCGACCGCCCCAATCACCCAGGACGACAGCAACGTCCAAGTCGTGTCCGTCGCCGAGAACCTGGCCCTGCCCAACCTCTCCGACCAGATCGCCGCCCTGCAGCAGGACGAGCAGCAGTTCATCCACGAAGAGCGCGTCCGTCCGGGCGACTCGATCGGCACCATGCTCGGCCGTCTCGGCGTGAACGATGCGCAGGCGCAGAACTTCATCCGCACCGACAAGCTCGCCCGCCGCATCCTGAGCCTGAAAAACGGCAAGCGCCTGCAGGCCGAGACCGACGAGAACGGCCAGCTGCTGTCGCTGCGCGCCACCCTCACCGACAAGGACAGCGCGCCGACCACGCTCACCATCGCCCGCCATGGCGACGGCTTCAAGGCATCCGAAGCCCCTGCCAAGCTGGAGCGCCGCGTCGAAATGCGTTCGCGCGAAATCACCAGCGCCTCGCTCTACTCGGCCACCGACGCCAACGTCGACGGCGGGTCGATCCCGGATTCGGTCGTCAACGAAATCGTCCAGATGTTCTCGACCAACATCGACTTCCGCGGCGACCTCAAGCGTGGCGACCGTTTCAACGTCGTCTACGAAACCTTCTGGCTCGACGGCGAGCTGGTGAAGACCGGCCGCATCCTGGCAGGCGAATTCATCAACCGCGGCACCAGCCACCAGGCCGTCTGGTTCGAAGATCCGGTCACCAGGCAAGGCGGCTACTACAGCCTCGACGGCAAATCGCTGAAAAAAGCCTTTCTCAAGTCGCCGCTGGAATTCTCGCGCGTGTCGTCGGGCTTCTCGAACCGCGTGCACCCGATCTCGGGCCAGTGGAAAGCGCACAAGGGCATCGACTACGCCGCCGCGACCGGCACCCCGATCCGCGCCGCGGGCGACGGCACGGTCGAGTCCATCGGCGTTTCCGGCGGCTACGGCAACATGATCGTCATCAAGCACTGGTCGAACTACAGCACCGCCTACGCCCACATGAGCCGTTTCGGCAGCGGCCTGCGCAAGGGCGCCAAGGTCAGCCAGGGCCAGGTCATCGGCTATGTCGGTTCGACCGGCTGGTCGACCGGCGCCCACCTGCACTACGAATTCCGCGTCGCCGGTGTCGCCCGCGACCCGAACGGGCTGAAGAACCTGATGGCGGCCCCGCTGTCCAACGGCGAAATGGCCCGCTTCAAGATGGCCGCAGCGGAAATGAACCACCGCTTCTCGCTGATGACCCCGGGCGGCAACGCCATGGCTGCGCGCTAGGACCCTGTCTCGGCAGGAAGGGCAAGCCTACAAGCACCCAGGCAGTTCCCGGAACGCCTTCCGTCGCTTCGCCGCACGGAAGGCGTTTTTGCATGGGTCTCGATTATGATGAGCACATGATGAATTCTTCCCTGTATATCGGCTTGATGTCGGGCACCAGCCTTGACGGCGTCGACGGCGTACTGGCCGATTTCGCCGATGGCGCGATCCGCACCATCGAGGCCGCATTCGTGCCGTTCGCGCCCGCCTTGCGCGCCGAACTGATGGCGCTCCAGTCCGGTGGACACAACGAGATCGAACGCGAAGCGCTTGCCGCGAACGGGCTGGCGCAGGCCTACGCACACTGCGTGCAGGCGCTCGCGGGGCAGGCGCCCGGCCCGGTGGCGGCGGTGGCCGTGCATGGCCAGACCGTACGCCACCGGCCCGAGCTCGGCTTCACGCGTCAAACGAACAACCCTGCCCTGCTGGCCGAACTGACCGGCATCGACGTGATCGCCGATTTCCGCAGCCGCGACATCGCCGCCGGCGGCCAAGGCGCGCCGCTGGTGCCGGCCTTCCATGCCGCCGCTTTCGGCAAGCCGGGCACGACGCGGGTGGTGGTCAACATCGGCGGCATCGGCAACATCAGCGTGCTGCACGCCGACGGCCGCGTGACGGGTCATGACACCGGTCCCGGCAATGTCTTGCTGGACGCCTGGATCGGGCGCCACCAGGGGAAGGAATACGACGCCGATGGCGCCTGGGGCGCGCGCGGGACGGTGGACGCCGGCTTGCTTGCAACCTTGCTGGAAGAAGCCTATTTCCACCAGCCGCCGCCCAAAAGCACGGGGCGCGACCTGTTTCACATGGCATGGCTCGATACGCGGCTGGCGGCGTTCCCGGACCTGGCGCCAGCCGATGTGCAGGCGACACTGGCCATGCTGACCGCGCGCACGATCGCCGACGCAATCTTGCGGGAAGGCGTAGCTGTGGATGCCGTGTATGCCTGCGGCGGCGGCGCCTGTAACGGCGCGCTGCTGCGCGCGCTCGCGGCGGCGCTCGGCGGGAAGGTTCCGGTCGAATCGACTGCGGCGCTCGGTATCGCGCCGAACCGGGTCGAGGCGCTGGCGTTTGCCTGGCTGGGCTACCGGTTCATGGGGCGCCAGCCGGGCAACCTGCCGGCCGTGACCGGGGCGAAGGGCTTGCGCATCCTGGGCGCACTCTACCCGGCCTAAGAACCTGTTCTTGGGCAAGTGGCGCGCGGCATGACGAACGACGCGCCGATCAAACACAGATCCGGGCAGTGCCCGGATCCGGTAACAACACCCGGCAAGGCCGGGTCATGGAGCGACACTCAGGCCGAGAACGAGGACCCGCAACCGCAAGTACTGGTGGCATTCGGGTTCTTGATGACGAACTGGGCACCTTCGAGGTCGTCCTTGTAATCGATTTCGGCACCCACCAGGTACTGGTAGCTCATCGAGTCGATCAGCAGTTGCACGCCGTTCTTCTCCATGGTGGTGTCGTCTTCGTTCACGATCTCGTCGAAGGTGAAGCCGTACTGGAAGCCCGAACAGCCGCCGCCCTGCACGAAGACGCGCAGCTTGAGATCGGGATTGCCCTCTTCCTCGATCAGTTGCGCCACTTTTTCGGCAGCGCTGTCGGTAAAGACGATGGGCGTCGGGATGGTGTCAAAGTCAACTACTTCAGCGACTGCAGTCATGGATAAACTCCTGATTAAATTCGGATTTCTTCCATTATAGACTGTTCGTGCCGGTCACGCTTCGGCAGCCACCGCTTCGGCCAGGTGAAATACCGGCTCACCCGCCGGATGGTGGGTCAGTTTGCCGGTCACCAGGGCGCCGCCGTGCATTTCGAGCAGCTTGTAATGGACATCTCCATGAATGCGGCCTTTCGGCTGTAATTCAAGCAGTTCCGTCGAATGGACCGATCCGGCGATGAAACCGTTGACCACCAGGTTGGCGCAGCGTACTTCTCCCTCGATGCGCGCATGCTCGGAAACGATCAGCATGCTGTCGACGCCTTCGCTGGCGATCACGTTGCCGTGGACTTCGCCATCGATGCGCAAGCCGCCGCTGAAGCACAGGTCGCCTTCGATGCGGGCGGCTATGCCGATCAGGCTGTCAATTTCGCTTTTTGCATTGCGACCGAACATGGTGGCACCCCTGTGAGATAGAAAAATGTTGACGTCAAACTGACCAGTGCATCGGTCAATTTACCGTTCTCAACAGTTACCACCTTGATCTAAGTCTTGTCAGACAATGCACAGATGCAACTTCAGGGACTGCCCAGGTTGGCTTAGTCAGTTTCCTGCAACTCGGTTTTACGGCAACAAGGCAATCTGTTGCAGACCCGTCGTTTCCTCAAAGCCGAACATCAGGTTCATGCACTGCACGGCCTGGCCCGAGGCGCCCTTGACCAGGTTGTCCTGGACTACCAGGATGACGACCGTGTTGCCGCCGCCTGGCCGATGCAGCGCCAGGCGCAGCATGTTCGAGCCGCGTGTCGAGCGCGTTTCAGGGTGCGAGCCGAAGGGCATCACGTCGACGAAAGGCGCGTCCTTGTAGGTTTCCTCGAACAGGGCTTGCAGTTGGGCGTCGTCGACTTCCTGCGTCAGGCGCGCATACAGCGTGGCATGCATGCCGCGGATCATCGGCACCAGGTGCGGCGTGAAGATCAGGCCGACCTTGTCGTCGGTAAAGCGCTGCAGCTGGGCCGAGGTTTCCGGGGTATGGCGGTGGCCGGCGACGCCATAGGCCTTGAAATTGTCGCTCGACTCCGAGAACAGCGTGCCAATCTCGGCCTTGCGGCCGGCGCCGGAGACGCCCGACTTGGCGTCGGCAATCAGGCTGCCGGCGTCGATCAGGCCGGCCTTGAGCAGGGGCACGAAGCCCAGCTGCATCGTGGTCGGGTAGCAGCCCGGGTTGGCGATCAGGCGCGCCTGCTTGATGTCTTCGCGGTTCAGCTCCGGCAAGCCATACACGGCTTCCTCGATCAGCTCCGGGGCGCTGTGCTCGATCTTGTACCATTTCTCGAAACTGGCGCGGTCCTTCAGGCGGAAGTCGGCCGCCAGGTCGATGACCTTGACGCCGGCCGCCAGCAGCGCCGGGGCTTGTGCCATGGCCACGCCGTGCGGGGTGGCAAAAAACACCACGTCGCATTCGGTCAGATCGGCCTTGTCCGGCGCCGAGAAGGCAAGGTGCACGCGGCCGCGCAGCGAGGGGAACATGTCGGCCACCGGCAAGCCGTCCTCCTTGCGCGAAGTGATCGCGGTCAGCTCCACGCCCGGATGAGTTGCCAGCAGCCGCAGCAATTCCACGCCCGTGTAACCGGTTCCGCCAACGATGCCAACTTTGATCATGTTCTTTCCTTTAAATATATAAATGGTACGACAAGCGCCAATTTTAACAGTCTGACCAAGACCCGGTGCGGCCGGCGCCGATGCAAAGAATAGGTGCACCGGGAGTCGATCTTGCAAATATTACATGCCGGACTCAGGCATCCGTTCCGGTCAGGAGCTCGGCCTCGTGCACCGGGACCGGATCCATGGTCGACCTCCGGCCGACCTGCTCGAAGTGCTCGTCCAGCCAGCGCCCGGCCGTCGCGACTCCCAGCGCGTGCAGGCGCAGCAGGAAAGGCCATTCGGTATTGAATTTGCTCGACAAATCGAGCTGTTGCAGCGCTTCGTTTCCGCTGATCAGGTGCAGGCGCACGGCCGCCGGGTGCACGATGTCGCTGTCCTCGGCATCGGCGACGCCGTGCAAATGGCGAATGGCGCTCACTTCGCGCACGAAGCTGACGTTGAAGGCGATTTCGGTGGTGCGGCTCTGGATGTCGCTCATCGTCATCGGCAAGCCCGGACGCGCGACCGGATTGTTCTGGACGATGACGATGTCGGCCGCGCCCTCCTGCACCAGCGGCGAGAGCGAGGGATTGCCGACAAAACTGCCGTCCCAGTAGGCTTCGCCATCGATGACGACCGGCGCGAACACGTAAGGCAGGCAGGCCGAGGCGGCGATCATGCGCGCATCGAGTTCGGGGCGCGTGAACACCTTGCCCTTGCCGCTGCGAATATTAGTGGCGGGAATGAACAGGTCGATCTCTTCGCAGGCGCGCACGCGCTCGAAATCGATCAGCGAGGCCAGCAGCGGATGGAAAGGATTCATGCTCAGCGGCGAGGCGGGCGGCGCCAGCATGCCGGCCAGCAGTTGCATGAACTGGTAGCCGGGCGAAGTGGCCAGCGTGCCGCCGCCCATGGCCACGTCCAGCCCGCTCGGGCGGATCGGACTGGCGATGGTGGCGGCCGTGGACAGGCCGCGCCAGAAGCGCCGCAGCGCCATGCGCGCGCCCGCGCGTCCGCCGCCGCGCGCATAGCCGTCGGCCACCACGGCCGCGTTCACGGCGCCGGCACTGGTACCGCTGATGGCCGCGATGTCCAGGCGTTCTTCGGCCAGCAAGCGGTCGAGCACACCCCATCCGAAGGCGCCGAAAGCGCCTCCGCCCTGCAGCCCGAGGCTGATTTTCTTGGTTACGCCACTCATTTTGCTGTTCCCGCGACAATTCCGACTAGCGAGATTAACGTGGCAGGCACGACGGCGCGGTGCGCTGGCGAACGTAGCGGAGCGCGCTGCGCGCACCGCGCGCGCACGAAAAAGCCGCCCGAAGGCGGCTTCTTGTCCAGCAGAAAGCAACGCGCAGGCTGCTTGAAACGATTAACGCTTCGAGAACTGCTTGGCGCGGCGTGCTTTACGCAGGCCGACTTTCTTACGCTCGACTTCACGGGCGTCACGGGTGACGAAACCGGCACGTGCCAGGTCGCCCTTGAGGCCTGCGTCGTAGTCGATCAGGGCGCGGGTGATGCCGTGACGGACGGCGCCAGCCTGGCCCGACTCGCCGCCGCCATGGACGTTGACCTTGATGTCGAAACGCTCGACGTTGCCGGTCAGTTCCAGCGGCTGGCGAATGACCATCAGGCCAGTTTCGCGCGAGAAATATTCGTTCGCAGGCTTGCCGTTCACGATGATCAGGCCAGTGCCGGCTTTGATGAACACGCGAGCGACTGCACTCTTGCGACGGCCGGTGCCGTAGTTGTAGTTACCGATCATGTCAGTTCCTTAGAGGGTCAGTGCTTGTGGTTGCTGAGCTGCGTGTGGGTGCGAACCTTCCGCGTACACTTTCAGCTTCTTGATCATTGCATAGCCCAGCGGGCCCTTCGGCAGCATGCCTTTGACGGCCTTCTCGAGCGCGCGGCCCGGGAAACGCTGTTGCATTTTCAGGAAGTTGGTTTCGTAGATACCGCCCGGGTAGCCCGAGTGACGATAGTAGGTCTTGTTGGTCGCTTTCGTGCCGGTCACGCGCAGCTTGCCTGCGTTGACGACGACGATATAGTCACCGGTGTCGACGTGCGGAGTGAATTCTGGTTTGTGTTTGCCGCGCAGTCGGAGTGCCACTTCGCTGGCAACACGTCCGAGGACCAAGTCCGTCGCGTCAATCACGAACCAGTCGCGCTGGACTTCATGGCCCTTAGCGGAAAAAGTTTTCATGTTGACTTCCTAATAGGTAAATTGCTCAAATGGTGGTTCCGCAATGGTTACTGCGGACTCTGCCTTATTGTCTTTTCCAGAGCAAATGGAAAGCCAGCGATGATACTGCACTTTATAACTGACGGTCAAGGCAGCAGGGAAACACCTGTCTTATCCATGCCTCGTGTCCGCCATTCGATCCAGTAACGAATTGACGTATAGCAATTAATCCCTTGCGCAGGGAGCTAGACTCGGCTCAGCCATTTCCTGCCGAAACTATCTGTTGACCATACAAACGATGGCAAATTACTATTGGTCAACTAACTGAGGAGACTTCGTGAAAACACGTGCCATCCCGCCCGCCCTGCTGGCCCTGTTCTTCGCGGGCGCCGCCGCGGCGGCCGGCGCGCCCGAGGCGCCGCGCCCGGCCAAGGCCGCGCCCGCGCCGCGCACCTGCCACCTGCCCGGCGCCGAAGGGGCGCTGCGCTGCCTGGCCGTGCCGGTGCCGCTCGACTACGCGAAACCGGCGGCCGGCGCCCTGAACATCCATGTCACCGTCGCGCCGGCGTTTCGCGAAGGCGCCAGGACCGATCCGCTGTTCGTGCTGGCCGGCGGTCCGGGCCAGGCCGGCAGCGAAGTGATCCGGCTGCTCCCGGCCGCGCTCAAGCGCGTGCGCGCCACGCGCGACATCGTCTTCGTCGACCAGCGCGGTACCGGCCTGTCGGGCAAGCTCGATTGCGAGAGCCGGCCCGAGCACGAAACCATGAGCGACGCCGAGCTGGAAGCGGAAATCCACCGGTGCATCAGGAACAGCCGCGCTCCTTTCGCGGCCTACACCACGGCCAACGCCGCGCGCGACCTGGAACAGGTAAGGCGCGCGCTCGGCTACGACAAGGTCAACGTCTGGGGCGGCTCCTACGGCACCCGGCTGGGGCAAGCCTATGCACGCGCCTTCCCGGGCAGCGTGCGCGCGCTGATCCTGGACGGCGTGGCCGCGCCCGAACAGGTGGTGCCGGCGGCCGGACGCGACGGCCAGGCCGCGCTCGACAAGCTGTTCGAGCACTGCGCCAGGGACCCGGGCTGCAACAGGGCCTACCCCAACCTGCGCGCCGAATTCGACACGCTGGCCGCGCGCGCCGAGGCCGGCCTGAAGCTCACGATCGCCAACCCGCGCACCGCGGCCCCGACCACCGTCACGATGTCCGGGCCGCGTTTCACCGGCACCGTCCACAACATCCTGTATTCGCCGGCCGACGCGCGCCGCCTGCCCTTCCTGATCCACAGCGCCTACCAGGGAAGATGGGAACCCTTCATCGCGCGCCAGAACGTGAGCGGCGATTTCACCACCGAGTCGAGCAGCGCCTTCCTGCTGCACCTGGCCGTGGTCTGCGCCGAGGACGTGCCGCGCATGACCCCAAGCCTGATGAAAGACGAAGACGCCATGATCACGCGCGCCTGGGCCGGACGCATGCCGGCCATGTGCAAGACCATGAACGTGCCGGCCGTGCCCTACGCGGCGCCGACCATGATCGAGGCGCCGGCCCTGCTGCTGTCGGGCGCGCTCGATCCGGTGACGGCGCCGCGGCGCGCGGAGAGCGCCGCGCGCCACATGCGCAACGCACGCCACCTGGTGGTGGCCAATGCCGGCCACGGCGTCTCGCAGCTCGGCTGCGCGCCGCGCCTGATGCGCGAATTCCTCGACAAGCCGACCGCCAGGCTCGACGCGGCCTGCCTGGCCGAGATCCCGCCCCCGACTTTCCAGCTCGGCAGCGCCGGGCCGCAACCCTGAATCGAGCCCACCATGATCGAAGTACACGATGTACGCAAACAGTTCGGCGAGGTGCAGGCGCTCGGCGGCGTCAGCTTCAGCGCGCGCGACGGCCAGATCACGGCCCTGCTCGGCCCCAACGGCGCCGGCAAGACCACCCTGCTGCGCACCCTGGTCGCCCTGCTCAAGCGCGACCAGGGAACGATCGCCGTCGACGGCGTCGACCCGGAAAAGGACCCGCTCACGGTACGCCGCAACATCGGCTTCCTGACCGACCAGTTCGGCCTCTACGAGCGCCTCTCCACGCGCGAATACCTCACCTATTTCGGTGAACTGAACGGCATGGACGGCGCCGCCCTGGCACAGCGTATCGGCGAGGTCGCGGACCTGCTGTCGATGGACGATATCCTCGAGCGCCGCACCAAGGGCTTCTCGCAGGGCCAGCGCATCAAGGTGGCGCTGGCGCGCACGCTCCTGCACCGGCCGCGCAACCTGCTGCTCGACGAACCGAGCCGGGGCCTGGACGTGATGAGCACGCGCGCGCTGCGGCGCGCCCTGGCCGCCCTGCGCGCCGACGGCTGCTGCGTCATCATGGCCACCCACGTGATGCAGGAGGTGACCCACCTGTGCGACGACGTGATCGTCATCGCCAAGGGCCATACCGTGGCCCAGGGTTCGCCGTTCGAATTGTGCCGCCGCACCGGCATCGAAAACCTCGAGGACGCGTTCGTCAGCCTGGTCGGCGAAGAAGGGATCGCCGCATGAAGCCGCCCGTTCTCACCATCTTCCTGAAAGAGATGCGCGAAACCCTGCGCGAAAAACGCACAGTCGGGCTGCTGCTGCTGTTTACGATGATGTACCCGGTCATGATCGGCGTCATCCTGAACCAGGTGATCGACCGCAACACGCGTTCGGAGCGCGAAGGCATCGACCTGGCCGTCATCGGCGCCGCCAGGGCACCCACGCTGATGGCACAGCTCAAGCAGAAGAACATCACGGTCATCGATACCGCCCCGATGGACGAGCCGGCGATCCAGGCCAAGCTGCAGGAGGGAAAGGTGGCCGGGGTACTGCGCCTGTCGGATAAATTCACCGACAACTACACGGCCATGCGCCCGGCCCGCGTCGAGCTGTGGTACGACTCGGCCGCCGAGAAGCATGCGCAGCGGCGCGAGATCGAGGACGTGCTCGAGGCCTACGGCGCGAATGTCGCCAGTGCGCGCCTGCTGGCGCACGGCGTGTCGCCGGCCACGCTGGCGCCGATCGAGGTGCAGCGCTACGACACCGGCACGAATGCCTCGCGCTCGGCCGGCTTCATCGGCAGCATGCTCAGCATGCTGTTCTTCCCCGCCTTCTTCTGCGGCATGTCGGCCGCCGTCGACAGCACCGCCGGCGAGCGCGAACGGCGTTCGCTGGAAGTACTGATGGCGCAGCCGGCGCGGGCCTGGGAGATCGTCTCCGGCAAGTGGCTCATGGCCGCCGCGCTGGCCGTGATCGGTCTGACGCTCGAACTGATCCTGGCCCACGTGGTGCTGTCCTGGATTCCGCTCGAGGAACTGGGCATGGCGTGGAGCCTGTCCTGGGCCGAGGTGGCCATGGTCTGCATCGTGGCGGTGCCGCTGGCATTGCTCGCCGCCGCGCTGCAGATCGCGCTGGCGATGAACGCCAAGTCGTTCAAGGAAGCGCAAAGCCTGCTCAGCATCGTGCTGCTGCTGCCGATGCTGCCGGGGGTCGTGGTCTCGATGATGGATTTGAAGACGTCGCTGTGGATGTACGCGGTGCCGATGCTGTCGAACCAGACCTTGCTGCGCGAGCTGTCGAAAGGCGTGGACGTCGGCGCCCTGCCCTTCCTGCTCACCTTCGTCAGCGGCACGCTGCCGGCGCTGGCCATCGTCGCCTTCGCCAGCTGGCGCATGAAGAGCGAGCGCTACGTGCTGGCGGTGTAAAGTCCCGGCTTGCGCCATCCGCGGAAAAACAGCCCTGCCCGACGAGTCGGCCAGGGCTGTTTTACAATAGGCATTCACCATCGCGGAGAGACACAATGGAAGTCAAAGTCAGCTGGAACGGCCCTTCGGGCATGAGTTTTCGCGCCCAGACCGGGTCGGGCCACATGGTGTCAATGGACGGCGCGCCCGAGGGCGGCGGCCACAACCTCGCGCCGCGGCCGATGGAGATGGTCCTGGCCGGCACCGGCGGCTGCAGCGCCTACGACGTGGTCATGATCCTGCAGCGCGGGCGCGAGAACGTGAGCGGATGCGACGTCACGCTGCAGGCCGAGCGCGCCCCGGTCGATCCGAAGATTTTCACCAAGATCAATTTTCACTTTGTCGTCACCGGACGCAACCTGAAACCGGCGGCGGTGGAGCGCGCGGTGAAGCTGTCGCACGAAAAGTACTGCTCGGCCTCGATCATGCTGGCGGCGATGGCCGAGATCACGCATTCGGTCGAGATCGTCGAAGCCCAGTGATGCGGCGGCGCGAACCGCGCACACAGGCACCGCCGGCGGCGCCCGGCGCCGCATGCCTTATAAATAATACGCCGTCGTCGTCATCACCTTCGCCATCGCGCGCATCGCCAGCTTGACCGGCACCGGCATCTCTTGCGCGCCCAGTGCCTGGGCCGCATCGCCATGGGCAACTTCATCGCGCCGCATCTGCTCGACGATCGCACGCGACCTGGCGTCGCCCGGGGGCAGCTGGTCGAGGTGGAGATTCAGGTGCGCTTCGACCTGGCGCTCGGTCTCGACCACAAAACCCAGGCTGCGCGCGTCGCCCAGCCTGGCGGCCACGGTGCCCATCGCATACGCGCCCGCATACCAGAGCGGATTCAACAGGCTCGGCTGCGAGCCGAGTTCGGCCAGGCGCTGCGCGGTCCAGGCCAGGTGGTCTTCCTCTTCGCGTCCGGCCTGCTGGAACTGGGCGCGCATGGCGGCGCTTTGCGCGTGCCGTGCCTGCGCATCGTAGAGCGCCTGGGCGCACACTTCGCCGACGTGGTTCACGCGCATCAAGCCGGCGCTGTGGCGCTGCTCGCGCTCGTCGAGTTCGCACTCGAGCGCGTGCGCCGCCGGGTTCGCGCGCGAGGCCGAGGCCACGCCGCCGACCACGCGCAGGGCCTTGTCGAAGCCGACGATCAGGTCGTCGAGTGGACTGATGAAACGGTTGGCTCGCATAGGATTCCAGTAGTCGTGGCAAAACCACATTATATGCGCCGTGCCCGGCGCTTGCCACGCACCTGCCGGCCCCATGCCGGAAAGCGCGGCGGGCGCACACCCTGCGCCCGCTTTTCTGCAGTCCAGGCAGCGCCAGGCGCCGTGCATCGCACGGCGCGGCCAGGGTCAGCCGTTAAGGCATACAATGCAGTCGTTAAAAAGGCTTGGCGGAAATGAAAGTAATCGCCCTGCAAAAGTTCATCTGGAGTCCGCATGGAATTACGCATCCGCAATTTGTCCAAGACCTACGCCAATGGTGTGGTGGCGCTGGACAAGGTCACGCTGAACATCCCGCCCGGGATGTTCGGCTTGCTGGGGCCGAACGGCGCCGGCAAGTCGACCCTGATGCGCATTCTCGCCACGCTCCAGGAATGCGATGCCGGCTCGGTCTTTCTCGACGATATCGACGTGCTCGACGAAAAGGACGAGGTACGGCGCATGCTCGGCTACCTGCCGCAGGACTTCGGCGTATATCCGAAAGTGTCCGCCTACGAGCTGCTCGACCATTTCGCCCAGCTGAAAGGCATCGCGCACAAGCAACGGCGGCGCGAGGTCGTCGACGGGCTCCTGCAACAGACCAACCTGTTCGAGGTGCGCCACCAGAAGCTGGGCACCTTCTCGGGCGGCATGCGCCAGCGCTTCGGCGTGGCCCAGGCCCTGATCGGCGACCCGCAGCTGATCATCGTCGACGAGCCCACCGCCGGCCTCGACCCGCAGGAGCGCGTGCGCTTCCATAACCTGCTGTCGGACATCGGCGCCGACAAGACGGTGCTGCTGTCGACCCACATCGTCTCCGACGTGGCCGACCTGTGCGCCAACATGGCGATCATCCACAAGGGCCATGTGCTGCTGTGCGGCGAACCGGCGCGCCTGATCGAGGGCATCGAGCGACACATCTGGGCGCGCTTCGTCGACAAGGCCGACCTGCCGCTGTTCCAGAAGCAGCACACGGTGATCTCGACGCGCCTGCGCGCCGGCCGCACGCTGATCCATGTGTATGCCGAGGGCGACCCCGGGATGGGCTTCGAGAAAGCGCACGCCAGCCTCGATGATGTCTATTTCGCCACCATCGCCGGCCGCCACAACCTGCAGGCCGGGAACTGCTGATCGATGGCAGCGCTCCTTTCCATTGCCCGTTTCGAGCTGCGCGGGCGCTTCAAGCAGGTGTCGACCTGGGTCTACTTCTTCGCCTTCGTCGCCCTGGCCGTGCTGTGGACGGCCGCCGCCGGCGGCGTCTTCAAGGACACGGTCGTCGCCTTCGGCTCGCGCGTGCTGATCAACGGACCGCGCCAGGTCGCCTTGTCCGTCGCCTTGCTGGGCTGCGCCGGCGTCATCGTGATCGCCGCCATCATGGGCCGTGCCGTGCAGCAGGACTTCGAGTACGGCATGCACCATTTCTTCTTCAGCGCACCGATTCCGAAATACGCCTATGTGTTCGGACGCTTCCTCGGCGCCTGGCTGGCGCTGGCCTTCGTATTCGCCGCCATTCCCCTCGGCATCTGGATCGGCAGCCTGCTGCCCGGGATCGACCCCGACCGCGTGGGCGCGGCCGGCGCCCTGACCTATGTGCTGCCCTGGCTGCTGACCCTGCTGCCGAACCTGTTCATTTTCGGCGCCATCTTCTTCGTGCTGGCGGCGCTGACGCGGCGCATGCTGCCGGTCTACGTGGCCGGCATCGTGCTGATGGTGGGCTATACGATCGCCCCTTCGCTGGCGCGCGACTTCGACTATAAAACCCTGGCCGCGCTGATCGACCCCTTCGCCACCACGGCGTTGCTGCACCTGACCGAATACTGGCCCACGCCTGCGCGCAACGCGCGTCCGGTCCTGCTCGAAGGGGTCTACCTCGTCAACCGCCTGATCTGGTGCGGCTTCGGCCTGGCCGTCCTGCTGCTGGGCTACTGGCGCTTCCACCTGGTCGGCCTGCTGGAAACCCGCGGCAGCGACCCGCGCAACGCCGGCGAAGCCGGTCCGGTCCTGTCGCAGGCGGCCGTCAACACGCGCGGGCAGCCCGACTTCGCACGCCGCAAGCTGGGCCTGCTGCTGGCCAGCGAAGCGGCGCGCCACCTGCGCCAGTCGGTGGCCACGCTGCCCTTCGCCCTGATCGCCGTCGTCGGCATGGCGCTGCTGGCCTGGGGCAGCTTCGACGTCGGCCACCTGCACGGCGCGCGCACCTATCCCGTGACCTGGCAAATGCTGGAACTGGTGCGCGACGTGTTTGCGATCTACATCGTCGTCGTGACCGCCTTCTACGCGGGCCAGCTGGTCTGGCGCGAGCGCGATGCGGGGACCAGCCAGCTGTTCGACGCGCTGCCGGTGCCGGGCTGGCTGGCGCCGCTGTCGAAAACGCTGGCGCTCGTCGCGATGCAGGCGCTGCTGCTGTTGCTGGCCATGCTCTGCGCGATGCTGTGCCAGCTGCTGCGCGGTTATGCCGCGCTCGAGCCGGGCCTGTATTTGCAAACCCTGTCGACGATCCTGCTGCCGCGCTACGCGCTGCTGGCGGTGCTGGCGATCGCGGTGCAGGCGCTGTGCAGCCGCAAATACCTGGGCTACGCGCTGCTGGCGGCCTTCGCCGTGGCGTCGATCGCATTGCGCGGGCGCGGCTTCGACCACCCGCTGCTGCATTACGCGACCTTCCCCCCGCTCGATTATTCGGCCATGAACGGCTACGGCCACCACCTGCGGCGCGAGCGCGTGCTCGCAATTTATTGGGGCGGCGCGGCCCTGATGCTGCTTGCGGCAACGGTCGTCCTGTGGCCGCGCGGCGTGAACGCGGAACTGAAAAGCCGTTTGCGGATGGCGCGCCAGAACCTGACGCCAGCGGCCATGGGCGCCTTCGGGGCGGGCCTGCTGGTCTTCGCGGGCACCGGCGCCCTGCTGTGGTACGAACTGCACGTGGCCGGCAGCTACCGCACCACGCACCAGGAAGAGGCGCGCCGCGCCGCCTATGAGCGGCGTTACCTGTCCTTCGCGCGCCTGCCGCAGCCGGCCCTGGCCACGGTCGACCTGCGCGTCGAGCTGCATCCGCGCGCACGCATGCTGGCCGTGCAGGGCCACTACCAGCTCGAGAACCGCAGCGGCGCGCCGCTGCGCGACCTGGTGCTGTACCAGCAGCCGGGCTACGACCTGGCAGTACGCTTGTCGCAGCCGGCCACGCTGCTCACCAGCGACCGCGAACGCGGCTTCTTCCACTACCGCCTGGCCCAGCCGATGCAGCCGGGCGCGCGCGTCGCGCTCGCGTTCGAACTGAGCATCGCGCCGGGCGGCCTGCTCGGCATCGGCAGCGACACCCCGGTAGCGAACAACGGCAGCTTCTTCACGCACGAGGCGCTGCCGCGCATCGGCTACCAGCATACGGTCGCGCTGCGCGACGCGCGCGACCGCCGCCGCCACGGCCTGGCGCGCCGCGCGCCGCAGGCCGCGCCGCCCCCGACCGGACGGATCGACTTCAGCGCCGTCATCGGCACCGCGGTCGACCAGGTCGCCGTGGCGCCGGGCACGCTCGAGCGCGAATGGATCGCCAGCGAGCGGCGCCATTTCCATTACCGCTCCGACGGCGCCATGCCCGCCGACTACGCGATCGCCTCGGCGCGCTATGCGGTGCGCCACGAGCGCTGGCAGGACGTGGCCATCGACGCCTATTTCGAGCCGGCGCATGCCCACAACGTGGCACCCCTGCTGCGCGGCGCCGTCGCCGCGCTCGATTACGGCGCGCGCCAGTTCGGCCCCTACGGCGAGCACGACCTGCGCCTGGTCGAGGTGCCGCGCCAGGCCGGCGAGGCGCATGCCTTCCCCGGCATGCTGGCCTTGCCCGAAGACGGCGCCTTCATCGCCCGTCTCGACGGCGACGCGCGCACCGGCATCGACTACCCGTTCTACATGGGCGCCTGGAGCACCGCGCACCAGTGGTGGCGGCGCCAGCCGGGCGGCTCGCCGCTGGCCGACGGGCTGGCAGAGTACACGGCCTTGATGGCGGTGCGCCGCAGTGCTGGCGCGCCGGCCCTGCGGCGCTACCTGCGCGAAGACCTGCGTGCCTACCTGATGGGCCGGGCCCTGGCGACCGGACGCGAACAGCCGCTCGTCATGAGCCAGGACGAGCCCTGGCTGCGCCGCCATAAGGCGGGCCTGGCGCTCTTCCTGGCGCAGGACCTGCTGGGCGAGGAACGCGTCAACGGCGTGCTGCGCGGCCTGGCCGCCGATACCGGCTCGCCGTCCCCGGACATGGCGGCGCTGGCGGCGGCCCTGCGCGCGCAAGCGCCGCCCGACAAGGCGTACCTGGTGCGCGACCTGTTCGACGACATCGTCCTTTACGAGAACCGCGCCGACAGCGCCAGCGCGCGCCTGCGCCCGGACGGCAGGTACGAGGTGACCCTGCATGCCAGCGCCGCCAAGGTGCGGGCCGGCGGCGCGGCCGAGCAGGAACTGCCGCTGGCCGACTATATCGAGTTCGGCGTGGACGACCGCGCGGGCAAGCCCCTGGTGCGCGAACGGCGGCGCGTGGCGAGCGGCGCGCAGCGCATCCGCTTCGTCGTCGACGTCCGCCCGGGCCGCGCCGGGATCGATCCTGACTACAAACTGATCGACAAGAAGCCGACGGATAACATGGTAGTTGTCGACAACGGGTAAAACTCGCGATATTATCGAGGCACTATTCCAGTGAGGTTTATCGATGTCGACCATGCTTGCCGAAGTTTGCGAAAAAATTCAGCTCCTCAACGCCGAGGAAAAGCATGAGGTGCTGCGCGTCCTGTTACAGGACATCGACGACATCGCCGATGCCGATGCCGACGAAGCCTGGCGCGACGAAATCGTGCGCCGGGTGAAGGCGATCCGCAACGGCGAAGCCGCGATCCGCGCCCTGCAAGACTGGCAGGAGTGAACCGCGCGGCGCCCCCTTGCGCCGCCTTCTCGCCTTGCCTGCGCTACCAGGATCGGGTAAGCGTATAAACAGAATGCAACGTTAGCAATAAAAAACCGCGACCCGAAGGCCGCGGTTTTTTTCGTTGCGGGTGCGAGCCAGTCCAGGCTTACTTTTTCGGGGCTGCCTTTTTGGCCGGCGCCTTCCTGGCGGCCGGCTTCTTCGCCGCCGCTTTCGCGGCAGGCTTTTTCGCTACCTTGGCGGCTGCGGCCACCGCCACGTCACCGCCCTCGCCGTCCGGCGCGGCATCCACCGCGGCGGCCTTGCCCTTGGCGGGCGCCTTGGCCTTGCGCTCCTCGAACTCGAAGCTGATCTTGCCGTCCTTTGCGCGCGCCAGGTAGGCCTTGAACGAACGGCGCGTCCGCTGCGACACGAAGCCCGGCAACAGGTCGGTCTTGCCCTCGTTGAGCAGCTTGGCCATCTGCTCGGGCAGGATTTCCTGCTGCAGGATGATGCGGCCGCTGCGGAAGTCGCAGGTCTTGGGCTTGGCCACGCTCTTCTCGCACACGTAGGCCAGGCCCATCTCGTAGACGCCGCCAAAGCATTTCGGGCACGGCCCGAGCGGCGTCTGGCCGGTGAAGTCGACGCCCTCGCCGTCTTCCCCGCCCTCCTGGTCCTGGCCGAAGTCGAATTCGAGCTTGAAGTTGTTGATGTCCTCGTCGCGCACGATGCGCAGGATGGCGGCGAACGGACGGCCCATCTTCGAACGGAAACCCTGCAGCGGACCGATGGTGCGCTTTTCCAGCAATTCTTCGACCTCGTTGATCTCGAACTGGCGGCTGCCCGGCGTCTTGCTCATCGAAAAATCGCACTTGGTGCAGGCGAAGCGGCGGTAGTTTTCCTTGACCACGCCGGCGCAGTTCGGGCACGGCGCGGCCAGGGTCGCATACTCGCCCGGAATCGTGTCGTTGTTGTATTCCTTGGCACGCTTGACGATGATTTGGGTCATCTGGGCGATCTCGCGCATGAATTCCTCGCGCGAAATCTTGCCCTTTTCCATCTGCGACAGCTTGTACTCCCATTCGCCCGTCAGTTCCGGCGCGGTAAGTTCGTTGACGCCGAGACCGCGCAGCAGCGTCATCAGCTGCGAAGCCTTGGCGGTCGGGATCAGCTCGCGTCCTTCGCGGATCAGGTATTTCTCGGTCAGCAGGCCCTCGATGATGGCCGCGCGCGTGGCCGGCGTGCCCAGGCCCTTGCCGGCCATCGCGTCGCGCAGCTCGTCCGAATCGATCAGCTTGCCCGCGCCTTCCATGGCCGAGAGCAGCGTCGCTTCGCTGTAGCGTGCGGGCGGTTTCGTGACCAGGCCGTTGGCGGTGATTTTATCGGTCAGCACCTTCTCGCCCTTGGCGACCGGCACCAGGGTCGCGCCATCCTTGTCGTCGCCGGTGGTGTCCTTGCCGTAGACGGCCAGCCAGCCCGGGTTCGTCATGACCTTGCCTTCGGTCTTGAACTGGTGGCCGGACACTTCGGTGAAGCGGGTCGTGACCAGGAACTCGGCCGGCGGGAAGAACACCGCCATGAAGCGGCGCGTGACCAGGTCGTACAGCTTCTGTTCCGGCTCGGAGAGGTTTTTCGGCGCGACGCCGGTCGGGATGATCGCGAAGTGATCCGAGATCTTGGTGTTGTCGAAAATGCGCTTGTTCGGCTTGACCCAGCCGTTCTTGCTGATCTGCTTGGCGAACTGGTGATAGTTGTTGTTCTCGGCCAGCGAGTCGATCGTCGACTTGACGGTGGCGACGTAGTCTTCGGGCAGGTGGCGCGAGTCGGTACGCGGATAAGTCAGCACCTTGTGCTTCTCGTACAGCGCCTGGGCCAGGCCGAGCGTGTTCTTGGCCGAGAAGCCGAAGCGGCCGTTGGCCTCGCGCTGGAGCGAAGTCAGGTCGAACAGGGCCGGCGCCATCGAGGTGGTCGGCTTCGATTCCTCGGTGACGACGCCCTGCTTGCCGCGGCAGGCGGCGGCGATCGAGTCGGCAGCCGTCTTGCTCCACAGGCGCTCGGGACGCTTCTCCGGGTCGTTCTCGTCCTTCTTGAACTTCTGGTCGAGCCAGCGTCCTTCGTAGACACCGGCGGCGCAGACGAATTCGGCGCGCACTTCCCAGTAGTCGCGCGCGACGAACTTCTTGATTTTCTCCTCGCGCTCGACCACGATCGACAGGGTCGGCGTCTGCACCCGGCCCACGGTCGTCAGGTAGAAGCCGCCCTCTTTCGAGTTGAAGGCGGTCATGGCGCGGGTGCCGTTGATGCCGATCAGCCAGTCCGCTTCCGAGCGGCAGCGGGCAGCATCGGCCAGCGGCAGCATCTCTTCGTCGCTGCGCAGCTGCTTGAAGCCCTCCTTGATCGCGTTGGCCGTCATCGATTGCAGCCACAGGCGCTTGACCGGCTGCTTGGCCTTCGCGTTCTGCGCGATCAGGCGGAAAATCAGTTCACCTTCGCGGCCCGCGTCACAGGCATTGATGAGGGTCGAGACATCCTTGCGCTTGATGAGCTTGTTGAGTACCTTGAGGCGCGACTCGGTCTTCGCGATCGGATTGAGCGCGAAGTAAGGGGGAATCATCGGCAGGTGCGTGAAGCTCCATTTGCCGCGCTTGACGTCGTATTCCTCGGGCACCGCGATTTCCAGCAGGTGGCCGACGGCGGACGACAGGACGTATTCGTCGGATTCGAAATACTCATCGTGCTTGGTGAAGCCGCCGAGTGTCTTGGCGATGTCGTTCGCGACGGACGGCTTCTCGGCGATGATGAGGGTTTTGGTCATAGATTTCTCGTCGTACTTATATATAGAGGTGTTTGGCCTGCGCATCATACATGCTTTGGCGGTCGACCAAGACACTAGTATCTTAGTGGTAACAGTCTTGAATGAGCGGCCAATGATAAGCGCCTTGACGCGCAATTCGCAAGTAGCCTCTGCACCAGGTTCGTGCACGGCGCCGCGGAAAAGGCCGTGGCGGCGCCGTCGTGGCGCGTCCGCAACGATGAAATTTCTGGCCTGCATCACCAGCGGCGCGGCGCCGTGCACGGGCCAATTAGATCGCTTGCAATTAGATAGCGCGCGATATAAAGTGCGGCCATGACCAGCAAATCCGCCAAGACCGACGCCCTGCTCCGCCTCGACAGCCAGCTCTGCTTTGCCCTGTACTCGGCCAACCTGGCGATGACCAAGGTCTATCGGCGCCTGCTGGCCGATCTCGGCCTTACCTACCCGCAATACCTGGTCATGCTGGTGCTGTGGGAAGCCGAGGGCGTGACCGTATCGCGCCTGGGCGAGCGCCTGTTCCTCGATTCGGCGACCCTGACGCCCCTGCTCAAGCGCCTGCAGGCGGCCGGCCTGGTGCTGCGCGAGCGCGGCCTGGACGACGAGCGCCAGGTGCTGGTCAGCCTGACCGATCCCGGCCGTGCCCTGCGCAACAAGGCGCGCGCGGTGCCGGAAGGCGCGTTTTGCGCGACCGGCTGCAAGCCGGAACAATTGCAGGCGATCCAGCGCCAGCTCGAGCAGTTGCGGGCGAGCCTGGCACTGCATAATTAAGGCCCGCGATACTTCATGCATCAAGCCCGCCGATTTAAGTAGCGTACTATTTAATCGACAGCGATCCAATTCGGCGCTGTCTTCTCATCACCACAACTGGAGAACAACATGTCCCTCGAAAAAACCTTATATGTCGCTCATGCAACCGCCACCGGTGGCCGCGATGGCCGCGCCGTCTCGTCCGACGAGCAGCTCAATGTCGCGCTGTCGACGCCGCGCGAACTGGGCGGCGCCGGTGGCGCCGGAAGTAATCCTGAGCAATTGTTTGCAGCCGGCTATGCAGCCTGTTTCATCGGCGCATTGAAGTTCGTCGCGGCAAAAGAAAAGCTGGCATTGCCGGCGCAGACCGCAGTCACGGCCGATGTCGGCATCGGTCCGCTGCCGACCGGCTTCGGCATCGAAGTGACACTCAATGTCTCGGTTCCGGGTTTGGCGCGCGAGCAGGTCGAATCGCTGGTGGACAAGGCGCACGTGGTCTGCCCGTACTCGAATGCAACGCGCGGCAACATCGACGTTACGCTCAATATTGTGTAAACGATTCGCTCGCAACACCAGGCGTGGACATGAAAACTGCCGCAATGCGGCAGTTTTTATGCGTACGGCGTTATTTCATCACTTAATGCAATTGACGCGGAATTTGTTCGTCATCGGAGCCGAACAGATCGTCGAAGATCAGCGCGTCCGGTTCCTTGTTCTGGCTCCACATCATCATCAGCACGATGATCTTCAGCTTGCTCAGGGTAACGGGCGATTCGTCCACCGCGAGTGCGCGCTCGATGACGATTTCGCGCTGTAGCGGCGTGAGCAGCTTGGCGCTTTCCAGGAACTGGATGAAGCCGATCGCGGCGCTGCCGAGCTCGTTATATTCCTCGTCCACGTAATAACGGGTGCCGGTGGAGGCGACCACGTCGGCCAGCTCTTCGCCGGCCATTTCAGTAAGCCCCGTGAGCCAATCGATGGCCTCGCAGATCTCGAAGTCGTCGAAGCCGACGGCGGAGAGCTTGCGTGCCAGTGCAGCCGGCTCGGGGCAGGCTTCGGGACGATAGTACGTCTCGTAGAGGTAGACCAGGATGTCGAACATAGTGTCGCTACTGTAGCAGCTAAGCTCGCACAGGTACAAGCTTGCCGCGTGCGCGCGCATCCGGCACATGGAAATCGTCGTTTTTCGGCCTTATCGGTTCATACAGGCCAGCCGGTATTGTTCAACATGATGTCTCTTTTCAACGCGCTACGCGAAGGGCATTAAATATATACACGCTGCACTTTTCCACCAGGTAAACGTTCGATCATGCCGGCCATTTCGAGTGCCAATAAGCCCATGCTCAACTGGCCGATATCGGCGCCCAGGCGTTCGAGCAAATCGTCGACGTCGAGCGGCCCATGTCCGAGTTGCGCGAGCAAATCCGTACAGTCCGTTTCCGTCGGCAATGCATGCGCGGCGCCGCTTGCCGATAACGACGCCGATGCCAGCGGCGACACCTGCAAGGCTTCGAGCACTTCGTCGACGGTCTCGACCAGCCGCGCGCCGTCGCGTATGAGCTGGTGGCAGCCCTTGGCCAGCGGCGCGTGGATCGAACCGGGCAAGGCGAACACGTCGCGGCCCTGTTCGGCCGCCACGCGTGCGGTAATGAGCGAGCCCGAGCGCGCTGCCGCTTCCACGACGAGCACGCCGGACGACAAGCCGCTGATGATGCGGTTACGGCGCGGAAAGTTACCGGACGTGGGAGGCGTGCCGAGCGCATATTCGCTGACGATGCAGCCTGCGTCGGCGATGCGTTCGGCCAGCGCCCGATTGCGCGCCGGATAGCACAAGTCGGCGCCGGTGCCGACCACGGCGATCGTCGAGCCCGCGCCGCGCAAGGCGCCTTCATGCGCCGCGGCATCGATGCCGAGCGCCAATCCCGAAACCACGCACACGCCCGCGTCCGACAAGGCCGCCGCAAAGGCCGCCGCGTTCGCCTTCCCCTGCACAGTCGCATTGCGGCTGCCGACGATCGCCAGCGCCGGACGCGCGAGCAGGTCGATGCGGCCGCTGATATGGAGCAGCAGCGGCGGATCGGGAATGTTGGCCAGCGCCCGCGGATAGGCGGCATCGCCCAGCGCCAGCACGTGATGCGCGGGCGCGCGCAGCCAGGCCAGCGTGGCGTCGATGCGCTCGCGTGTCTGGCGCGAGGGCGGCGCGCACAGCGCCCCCGCCACGGCGGGACCGGCATGGGCGGCGAGCGCCGCATGGCCTGCTTCGAAGATCGCACGCGGCGAGCCGAAGGCGGCCAGCAGCAGGTGCGCCGTGCGCAGCCCTACCCCGCGTGCCCCGTCCAGGCGCAGCCAGTCGGTGAGGAAGCTAACGCGGCTGGCGGGGATGGGGTCCGTGTCCTGCACGGTGGATTTACTCCGGTGATTTCGCCACGTCGCCGACTTCCACCGGCACCGTCGCCTGCATGATCAGGCCATAGGAAACGCGCCCGAACACTCGGAAGATGAACAGGCTGCCATATTGTTCATCGGGAAGCTTCAACGTCGGCTTCTTCAATCCGAACAGCCCCTTGCTGCCTTCCGGATCGGCCACCGTCTTCCCGAAATGATAGAGCTGCAAGACCGAGCCGACATCGAGTCCGTCAATCGAACCGCGGTTGACAGTGACGATCTGGTTTTGCCCGGCATGGGTCACGCCGGCATGGATCGACATCACGCGCGCGTCGATGCCGACGAGCGGCACGTGCGGCACATAGTTGCGCACCGTGGGGGGCGGCGCCGGCAACAGGCGGTCGCCCACGCCCATTTCGCTCACCGAACCCGAGACCGTCATGGTGTGCACGTCGACGCCGGGCGCGGCCGCCTTGACCAGCCTGACCGTCCCGACATAGGTCGCTTCATGCGCCAGCACGGCGCCGGTCTGCGGATCCTTCAGCGGACCGCGCGGGCGAAACACCTGGAATTCGGTCGCGCCCTGCAAGCCGCCGCGCACGTACACGCGGTCGCCGGTGCCGAGGTAGAGCCGGTTTTCCGCCGAAGCCGCGATGCGCGGCGCGCCGGCCAGGGCGTCTTGTTCGATCACCAGCGGCTGGGTCAGGTAGGGTTCGATGAGGCCGGCGGGAATGGCGTCGATGGCGCCGCGCTCGAGGCCTTCGCTGCGCACCTGGGGCGACAGGCGCAGCAGGGGCGCGTCGCCGCCGTCGCCGCCGCCGGGCCTGGTCAGCGAGAGGCGCCCGCGCGCACGGTCGAAATAGACGATCTGGCCCGGATAGATCCAGTGCGGATTGCGGATCTCTTCGCGGTTCATGCCCCATACCTGGGGCCAGCACCAGGGATGCTCGAGGAAGGCGCCGGAAATATCCCACAGGGTATCGCCCTTGACGACGCGATGCTGATCGGGAGCATTTGCCTTGAAGCTGCATTCAGCAGCCTGGACAGGGCCGGCCACGACACACGCGACTAGCGCCGCGGCTGCAGCGCGGGTCACGACTGTGCTAAAATTTTTCATTGAAGACGTTCGTAAAGTGCGGCATTGACAACGGAATTGCTGGCTGCGCCCGTCATCCTGGCCAGCCGCGGCGCAAGAGACAGCACGACGTAACTCCCCTTTGCCGCCCGGCGGATCAAAAAGGGTTGCCCTACTGAATCAAATTCTGCACACAAATCCTTGAACTAGCAAGACAAACCGCGTCCTGCCAGTTTTGTAATGTGTTGCATTCCTGTCCTGCGCCTCCATCTATCGACCGTCCATCCCGATCCCTTATTTAACTATTACTGAACACGCTGATATGGCCCTCTTGAAGATCCTGCGCTATCCCGATCCCCGCCTGCACAAGGTGGCGGCGCCAGTCACCGAATTCGGCGCGCGCCTGGCTACCCTGGTGGCCGACATGGCCGAGACCATGTACGACGCGCCCGGCGTCGGCCTGGCCGCGACCCAGGTCGACGTGCATGAGCGCGTGGTCGTGATCGACACCACCGAGACGCACGACGGGCTGCTGGTGTTCGTCAATCCGGAAATCGTCTGGGCCAGCGACGAAATGCAGGTCTATGACGAGGGCTGCCTGTCGGTGCCGAACGTCTACGACGGCGTCGAACGCCCGGCGCGCGTGAAGGTGCGCGCCCAGGATGCGCAAGGCGCATTCTTCGAGCTCGACTGCGATGGCTTGCTGGCCGTCTGCATCCAGCACGAGATGGACCACCTGATGGGCAAGGTCTTCGTTGAATACCTGTCGCCCCTGAAGCGCAACCGCATCAAGGCCAAGCTGCAGAAGGAAGGGCGCGGCATGGAACGCGAAGCGGCCCTGAAGGCCGCCGGCCGCCGGTATTGAGCCGATGACCAGGGCGCCGCTGAAAGTCGTCTTTGCCGGTACGCCGGAGTTTGCCGCCTGCGCCTTGCGCGCCTTGATCGATGCCGGTTTCGACATCCCGCTCGTGCTGACCCAGCCCGACCGCCCGGCCGGGCGCGGCATGCAGGTGCAAGCCTCGAGCGTGAAACAGGTCGCGCTCGACCATGGCATCGAGGTGCTGCAGCCGCTGTCGCTGCGCATGGACAGCAAGGACCCGCAGCGCGCGTCGCAGGCCCAGGCCGCCCACGCGCGCCTCGCCGCGCTCGGCTATGACGTGATGGTGGTCGCGGCCTATGGTTTGATCTTGCCGCGCAGCACGCTCGACATCGCGCCCTGCATCAACATCCATGGCTCGCTGCTGCCGCGCTGGCGCGGCGCCGCCCCGATCCACCGCGCCATCGAAAGCGGCGATGCGGAAACGGGCGTGACCATCATGGGCATGGAAGAAGGCCTCGATACCGGGCCGATGATGCTGATCGAACGCGTGGCCATCGACGATGGCGACACTACCGGCAGCCTGCACGACAAGCTTGCCGCGCTGGGCGCGACGATGATCGTCGAGGCCTTGCGCCGGTTCGAGCGGGGCGCATTGCCCGCCACGCCGCAGCCCGCTGCCGGCGTGAGCTACGCGGCCAAGATCAGCAAGGACGAGGCCAGGCTCGATTTCACCCTGCCCGCCGTCGACCTGTGGCGCAAGGTGCGCGCCTTCAACCCGTTTCCCGGTGCGCAAGGCAGCGTGAACGGGACCGTGGTCAAGATTTGGAACGCGCTGCCGGCGGACGGTGCCGGCACGCCGGGACAGGTGCTGACCGCCGACGCGCAAGGCATCGTCGTTGCCTGTGGCGAGGGTGCGCTGCGTCTGGTGCAATTGCAAAAGCCGGGCGGCAAGCGCCTGCCGGCGGGGGAATTCCTGAAGGGATTTGCGCTGGAAGGATTGGTGTTCGCGTAAACGAACAACGCGAACAACGCGAACAACGCGAACGACGCGCCCGTCGGACGCGTGCCGACCCACCCTGCCTACTCCGCGTCCAACTCGCCTGCGCGCTGGGCATCCATATGCTCGCGCAAGACCTGGTTGATGCGGGTCTGGTACCCGGGACCGGCTGCCTTGAACCATTCCAGCATGTCGACGTCGAGGCGGATCGTCACGATCTGCTTCGCCCCCGGTGGCGTGGCCTTCGGCTCTGTCGCCGTCATGTGGCTGGGCATCGCAGGCTGATCCCAATCTGGTTCGTATTCTTTGTTCATGCTATCCGTCCCGTGTTAAACCGTGCCACGTTCTTCATGGCCTGTATTTATTGTCGTCGCTGTATGTATCGGCAAAATTGCGGAACCGACAGATTTTGTAACACCGTGTAACAATCGAGTGCATAAACACATAACGATACAATCTTCTCCACCTGGCCTGCCGAGGGCGGTCCAACCCCGCATTGACGTATAATTTCAGACCGCCCTTCCCGTGCCGGTGTTCCGCGCACGCCTCTAGAAAGTGACCGATGACTGCCCCGACTTCCATTCCATCCCCGATCGAAACCCAGCTGCGCGCGATCCTGGCGCGCCGCATCATGATCCTGGATGGCGCCATGGGCACCATCATCCAGCAATACAAACTCGATGAAGCCGCCTACCGCGGCGGACCGCAGGGCCGCTTCGCCGGCTTCGCCGCCCCGGCGGACAGCGGCGCGCGCGAACTTTTTGTGAAGGGCAACAACGAACTGCTGACCCTGACCCAGCCGCAGATCATCCAGGAAATCCACGAGCGCTACCTCGCGGCCGGCGCCGACCTGATCGAGACGAATACCTTCGGCGCCACCAGCGTGGCCCAGGACGATTACCACATGGGCCACCTGGCCTACGAGATGAACGTACAAGCCGCCAGGCTGGCACGCGCCGCCTGCGACAAGTACAGCAGCGCCGACAAACCGCGCTTCGTTGCCGGCGCCCTCGGCCCGACTCCGAAGACGGCCTCGATCTCGCCCGACGTCAACGATCCGGCCGCGCGCAACGTCACGTTCGATCAACTCGTCGCGAGCTACCACGAGCAGGTGGCCGGCCTGGTCGAAGGCGGCGTCGACGTGCTGCTGGTCGAGACCATCTTCGACACCCTCAACTGCAAGGCGGCGCTGTTCGCGATCGACCTGTATTTCGACGAGCACCCGGACGTGGTGCGCAAGCCGATCATGATCTCGGGCACCGTCACCGACGCCTCGGGCCGCATCCTGTCGGGCCAGACCGTGCCCGCCTTCTGGAATTCGGTGCGCCACGCCAAACCGCTGACGATCGGACTGAACTGCGCGCTGGGTGCGGCGCTGATGCGTCCCTACGCCGAAGAGCTGTCGCGCATTGCCGACACCTTCGTGTGCATCTACCCGAACGCCGGCCTGCCCAACCCGATGAGCGACACCGGTTTCGACGAGCTGCCGGCCGACACGTCGGCGCTCTTGCGCGAATTCGCCGAAGCCGGCTTCGTCAACATCGCCGGCGGCTGCTGCGGCACCACGCCCGAGCACATCGCGGCGATCTCCGAGCTGTTGTCCACGGCGAAACCACGCGCGCTGCCGGACATCCCGACCGCGCTGCGCCTGTCGGGCCTGGAGCCGTTCACGATCGACGAGAGCTCGCTGTTCGTCAACGTCGGCGAGCGCACCAACGTCACCGGTTCGAAAGCCTTCGCGCGCATGATCCTCAACGAGCAGTTCGACGAGGCGCTGTCGGTGGCGCGCCAGCAGGTCGAGAACGGGGCCCAGGTCATCGACATCAACATGGACGAAGCGATGCTCGACTCGCAGGCGGCCATGACGCGCTTCTTGAACCTGATCGCCTCCGAACCCGACATTTCGCGCGTGCCGATCATGATCGACTCCTCGAAGTGGAGCGTGATCGAGGCGGGCCTGAAATGCGTGCAGGGCAAGGCCATCGTCAACTCGATTTCGCTGAAGGAAGGCGAGGAAGAATTCCTGCGCCAGGCCACCCTCTGCCGCCGCTACGGCGCGGCCGTGATCGTGATGGCCTTCGACGAGCAGGGCCAGGCCGATACCTTCGCGCGCAAGACCGAGATTTGCCAGCGCGCCTACACGGTGTTGACGGAGCAAGTGGGCTTCCCCCCGGAAGACATCATTTTTGATCCGAACATTTTCGCGATCGCCACCGGCATCGAAGAGCACGACAACTACGCAGTCGATTTCATCAACGCCACGCGCTGGATCCGCCAGAACCTGCCGCATGCGAAAGTTTCGGGCGGCGTCTCGAACGTCTCCTTCAGCTTCCGCGGCAACGACCCGGCGCGCGAAGCGATCCACACCGTCTTCCTGTATCACGCGATCCAGGCCGGCATGACGATGGGCATCGTCAACGCCGGCATGGTCGGCGTCTACGACGACCTGCCGGCCGAGCTGCGCGAGCGCGTCGAGGACGTCGTGCTGAACCGCCGCCAGGACGCCACCGAGCGCATGATCGAGATCGCCGGCAGCCTGAAGGCGGGCGGCGGCAAGCAGGAACAGAACCTCGAATGGCGCAACGGCCCCGTCGAAAAACGCCTGGCGCACGCGCTGGTGCACGGCATCACGCAGTGGATCGTCGAGGACACCGAGGAAGCGCGCCAGGCCGTGCTGGCGGCCGAAGGGCGCCCGATCCACGTGATCGAGGGCCCGCTGATGGACGGCATGAACATCGTCGGCGACCTCTTTGGCCAGGGCAAGATGTTCCTGCCGCAGGTGGTCAAGTCGGCGCGCGTGATGAAGCAGGCCGTGGCCCACCTGATTCCGTACATCGAGGAAGAAAAGGCGCGCGAGCAAGAGCGCACCGGCGTCGTCGCCAAACCGAAGGGCAAGATCGTCATCGCCACCGTGAAGGGCGACGTGCACGACATCGGCAAGAACATCGTCTCGGTGGTCCTGCAATGCAATAACTTTGAGATCGTCAACATGGGCGTGATGGTGCCCTGCTCCGACATCCTCGCCAGGGCCAAGGCCGAGAACGCCGACATCGTCGGCCTGTCGGGCCTGATCACGCCCTCGCTCGAAGAGATGGCCCACGTCGCGCGCGAGATGCAGCGCGACCCGTGGTTCCGCGAGCGCGGCATTCCCTTGCTCATCGGCGGCGCCACCACCAGCCGTGCCCACACGGCCGTGAAGATCGCGCCGCACTACGACGGCCCGGTCGTGTACGTGCCGGACGCCTCGCGTTCGGTCTCGGTCGGCCAGTCGCTGCTGACCGAGGAATCGCGCCACCAGTACATGGCCGAGATCAAGCTCGACTACGAACGCATCCGCGAACAGCACGCCAACAAGAAGGCGCTGCCGATGCTCACGCTAGAACAGGCGCGCGGCAACAAGGCCAAGCTGGCATTCGCGCCGAAAAAGCCGAAGTTCATCGGCCGCCGCGTCTTCAAGAACGTCGAACTGGCCACCCTGGCACGCTACATCGACTGGGCTCCGTTCTTCCAGACCTGGGACCTGGCCGGACCCTTCCCCGCCATCCTGACCGACGGCGTGGTCGGCGAAGCGGCCTCGAAAGTGTTCGAGGATGGCCAGGCCCTGCTCAAGAAAATCATCGAGGGACGCTGGCTGACGGCCAACGGCGCGCTCGCCCTGCTGCCGGCCAACAGCGTCAACGACGACGACATCGAGATCTACACGGACGAAACGCGCGAGCAGGTCGCCTTCACCTGGCACGGCCTGCGCCAGCAAGGCGTCAAGCCGGTGGTCGACGGCGTGCAGCGCCCGAACCAGTGCCTGTCCGACTTCATCGCGCCGAAAGACTCGGGCGTGATGGATTACATCGGCATGTTCGCGGTCACCGCCGGCCTCGGTATCGAGAAGCACGAACAGCGTTTCGAGGAGGCGCACGACGACTACTCGTCGATCATGCTCAAGGCCCTGGCCGACCGCCTGGCCGAGGCGTTTGCCGAATACCTGCACGAGCGCGTGCGCACCGACCTGTGGGGCTACGCGCCGAACGAGGACCTGAGCAATCCGGACCTGATCGCGGAACGATACGTCGGCATCCGCCCGGCGCCGGGCTACCCTGCCTGTCCCGAGCACACGGTCAAGAAGGAATTGTTCGAGACCTTGCAGGCCGAGGAGATCGGCATGCAACTGACGCAATCCTACGCTATGTATCCTGGCGCGGCCGTATCGGGCTTCTACCTGGCGCATCCGGAATCGAAGTATTTCGTGGTCGGCAAGATCGGCGACGACCAGGTCGTCGACATGGCCCGCCGCCGCGGGATGGACAAGCAGGAAGTCGAACGCCACCTGGCGCCGAATCTGTCGTAAGCCTGCAGGGTGGACGGCAGCAGCATGCCCGTCCATCGGCGCCATGAACTTCCTGCCTGCGCCGCTGCCTAATTCACATGGGATTTGTCCCATATTGAAGGAGGTAGTCATGGCTATGCATCTCTCGACCCGGCGCTGGCAGGACCAGGTCATCCTGCTGCTCGGTGTGTGGCTGTTCGTCTCGCCCTGGGTGTTCGGTTACCCGAGCGATTCGACGCCTGCCATCAATGCCTATACGGCAGGCGTCATCATGGCGGCGCTCGCCGCTTTCGATCTCTACAAGACGTATGCCTGGGCAGTCTTCCTGAACATCATCGTCGGCGCCTGGGTGGCGGTCTCGCCCTGGCTGGTCGATGTCATGCCCGACCAGGCCATGAGCGCCAGCATGCTGCTCGTCGGCCTCGCAACGGTCGTGCTCGGGATGTGGGAACTGCGTACCGACCCCGAGCTGCATCAGCAGTGGGCCGGCACCTCGTAAGCGACGCGCCGGACCCGGGGCCTGTCCCGGGTCCGGCGGCGCCGGGCGCCGCGCTCGCCTGGCGCGCTCAGAGCGCGCTGCGCACGACCTGACCGCTCCACTCGAAGGCGGCCATTTCCAGTTCGACCAGGTCGTCGCCGCTGCTGGCTAGTTCGCTCAGGGCCGGCATGACGTCGTCGCCTTCTTCCATGCGCTCGAAGGCTTCGGCCAGGCGCAGCAGTTCGCCGAAGAAGCCGCTGCGGCGCAGCAGCGCACCCGATACTTCGTCGCTCACCGGAATCTGCTCGACCAGGTCCGCCATCGGCACGCAGAACAGGGTATCCATCAGCGACATGATGCCGACCGTGAAGGCCATGTCGGCCACGTGGCGCTGGCCCGGGCGCAGGCGCTCCGCCAGCAGCTCCATCAGGCGCGCGCGGGTGCTGGCCAGCATCAGCAGCGGGGTCTGGGTGTGGCCGTGGTTGCCCGGCTCGGCGAAGAGCATGATTTGCAGCCAGCGCTGCAGCTGGCGGCGCCCGACCACGACCAGGGCCTGGCTCAGCGAATCGATGCGCTGGCGCAGTCCGGCGGCCGGGGTGTTCACGATGCGCAGCAGGTTGATCGACAGGGTGACGTCGCGCTTGATGGCGCGCTCGATGTCGATGTTGTCGGTGTCCGACATCACCAGGTTCAGCAGGTCGACGACGGCCAGTTGCGAAGGCGAGAGCTTGCGCCCCGCGATCACCGATGGGCGCGCGAAATAAAAACCCTGGAAATAATCGAAACCGAGGTCGAGGCAGGTCTTGTATTCGGTCTGGCTCTCGACCTTCTCGGCGATCAGGCGCTTGCCGGTACCGCGCAGGCGCGGCACCAGCGCCAGCATGGTCACGACCGGCATGGCGCGCAGGTCGATCTTCACGTAATCGAGCAGGGGCAGCAGGCGGCCCAGGCGGCTGCCATGGGCGCTCGCTTCGGCGGCGAACCTGAAACCATGGCCGCTGAGCTCGGCCAGGCGCCAGAGCACCGGTTCCGTCGCCTCGACCGTGCCGACCAGTTCGAGCACGGTGCGCTCGCGCGGCAGGAAGGCGAAGATATCGCTCATCAGCACTTCGGTGTCGACGTTCAGGAAGGCGACGGCGTCGCCTACCGCGCGCGGCAAGCCGAGCTGGGCGGCATGGGCCAGCACGCCGGCCGTGGCCGGCAGGTCCGATTCGATGTCGGCGCTGTTGGCGGGGGTAGGTCGGAACAGCAGTTCGTAACCGAACAGGGCCTGATTGCGGTCGAGCATCGGCTGGCGCGCGAGATAGAAATGTCGCAGCTGCAAAGGCTGGGAGGCCTGGTCAAGGCTGGCGGTATCGGTCATCGCGGTCCCGTGGTCACGTTCATGCCGCCCACTCTACCGCATTCTCAGCAATCAGTGGATTTTCGGCATCATTTTTTCTGGAAATCGATGCCAAATTGCAAAAACGTTCTAGTGGGCGGCGGGAACCGGCAAACCGTCGATAAATACCAGCAATTGTCCAGGAGCGAAGGCGGTCCAGGTTTCGTTCGTCGTCAACGGCTCGGTGACGATGATGGCGACCCGGTCGTTCGGAGTCGTGACCTGCGAAAAGTCGACCGACAAGTCTTCGTCCGACAGGCGCGCGGTAACGAACGGATACTGGCGCACCACATAACTGAGCTTGGTCGAACAGTGCGCGAACAGGGCCGTGCCATCCGACAGCATCATGTTGAAGGTGCCGTGATCCGAGACGGTTTGTACCAGTTCCTCCAGCGCGGCGCGCAAGGCCGGCAGTGGCGGCGGACTGTCGCCGAAGCGGCGTCGCAGTTCCTGCAGCAGGAAGCAGAAGGCATGTTCGCTGTCGGTGCTGCCGACCGGGCGGAAAGCGCCGTCGAGGCGGGGCTTGAATTCCTTCAGATCGCCATTGTGGGCGAACACCCAGTAGCGGCCCCAGAGCTCGCGCACGAAGGGATGGCAGTTCTCGAGCGCGACATGGCCTTGGGTCGCCTTGCGGATATGGGCGATGACATTGGTCGACTTGATCGGATAATTTTTGATCAGCTCGGCAATCGGCGACGCGATCGCCGCCTGGTGATCGACGAAATGGCGCACCCCGGCGCCCTCGAAGAAGGCGATGCCCCAGCCGTCGTGGTGGGTATCGGTGCGGCCGCCGCGGTGGGCAAAACCGGTGAAGGAAAACACAATGTCGGTTGGGACATTGCAATTCATTGCAAGGAGTTGGCACATGGCAGTCAGCTTACCATGTTGCCCGGTCGGCGCGGCGCTGGAACGCTTGCGGTCGTACGGCAGGCCAAGGACGGGGCGGCGCCGGTGCAGCCTGCGCCTGTATCCTGTCGTCCCTGGCCGTCGTCCGTCGCGGGTCCTCCGGGCTGTGACGGGCGTGCTAGTGCAGCACCACCGGCTGGTTCATCATGGTGTCGTAGGAGCCGAGGAAATCGTCGATCTCTTCCATGGTCGGCTCGCTCGCGATGAGGTTGTTGACATCGCGGCGGAACGATTGCGCCAGTTTGCCGCCGATGAACGCTTCACGCCGGCCGGCCTTGTCGACGATTTCGTAACCACCGAAGCGCAAGGCTTCGAGGTCGCGATCGACGCCAAATTCGACCACGCTGTACTGTTCGCTGTTGTAGATCATGTTCATGGTAACTCCTTCTCTTGATCCGCGTGTTGACCGGCTGCGTGGCGGCGGGCAACCGGCTTTGACTTAGTGAAGAGGTGGGGCTTGCCGGACCAAATTTCAAGAGTGCAGGTCAGGCATCAGCGCCAGCAGTTGATCGTATGGCGGGCTACTTAACCATGATCGCAACTGATCGAGATGCGTGGTGCCCGCAACGCCGATGAACAGGCGCGCCGGGCATTGGCGCAACAGACGATTTAATGTAACACGCATGACGAGATTTCCTGCGCAGCACAAGCAACCGGGCGCGATGCGCGAAATCAGGAGATTTTGGGAAGCCTCTAGCAGACAATTGCCGTCCGGGAGGCCTTCGAGGATGACGGCAGCCCCGCCGCCACGGGGCGTAGCGGCCTGCAGGGCGAGAGAGATGGCGGCTTCGCGCGCCGCGGCCTTGGGTCCGGTGACGAGCACCGTAGGAATCGGATGACGCAAAGAAGAGCCTGATGAGAAGGCTTGCGTCGGCCGCGCTTCCCTCATCCGCCTCGCTTGCCCAGCTTGCCCGGCTCGACGCCGAGCTGCTTGAGCTTGCGGTACAGGTGGGTACGCTCGAGGCCGGTCTTTTCGGCCACGCGCGTCATGCTGCCGCCTTCGCGTCCGAGATGGTGTTCGAAGTACATGCGCTCGAAGGCATCGCGCGCCTCGCGCAGCGGCAAGTCGAACGAGAGCGTATAGCCCTGGGTTTCGCCGTGGCCGATCACGCCCACGCGCGCGCCGTTGAGCGGCGCCGGGACCGGCTGGGCCGCGTACATCGGGTTGGCGGCCGGCGGCGCCTCGACCGGGGGCGCCGGCATGCTCGGGCGCGGCGCCGGCGCCGGTGCACGGGCCACTTCCTGCGCACGGGCCAGGCCCTGCTGCACGGCCTTGAGCAGCTTTTGCAGGGCGATCGGCTTTTCGAGGAAATTCAGGGCGCCGATGCGGGTGGCCTCGACGGCGGTGTCGATGGTGGCATGGCCCGACATCATGATGACCGGCATGGTCAGCAAGCCGTCGCGCTGCCATTCCTTGAGCAGCGTGACGCCGTCGGTATCGGGCATCCAGATGTCGAGCAGAACAAGATCGGGCGCCCCGGCGGCGCGTGCCTCGCGTGCCTGCTGCGCATTTTCGGCCAGCGTGATCGCATGGCCTTCGTCTCCCAGAATTTCCGAGAGTAGCTCGCGGATGCCCATTTCATCATCAACTACGAGTATGTTCGCCATCGTTTTTGCCTTCCGTCTCCACCCGGGTGATCAGTTGTGATGCCAGTCGTGATTCTATGCGCGTTTTATGCTTCGGCCAAGTCCGCCTCTTGTGCTAACTTTAACAGCAAAATGAATACTGCTGCGCCACTTCCGTCCGGACGGTTCTGAACATCAATGCGTCCACCGTGCTCGTCGATGATCTTCTTCACCATCGGCAAGCCCAGGCCGGTGCCGCGCGCCTTCGAGGTCACATAAGGCTCGAAGGCGCGCGCCAGGATCTTCGGCGCAAAGCCCGGTCCGTTATCCAGGATCGCCAGGCGCACCGCTTCCCCCGCGGTCCCGTCGGCGCCCGTGTAGCGGATGATCTCGGTGGCGACGTCGATGCGCGGTTCGCGCGCGTCCGGGCCGCGGTCGGCCAGCGCGTCCTGGGCGTTCTGCAGCAGGTTGTGGATCACCTGGCGCAGCTGGGTCGGGTCGCCCATCACGCGCGGCAGGTTCGGCGCCAGCACGGCATGGATCACGTCGGAGGCGTCCTCGGCCAGGTAGAGGGAGAGGATTTCCTCGATCAGCGCGTTCAGGTCGAGCGGCTCGAGCACCGCCGGCGGCGTGCGCGCATAGTCGCGGAAGTCGTCGACCATGCGCTTCATGGCATCGACCTGGTTGACGATGGTGGTCGTGGCGCGCGCCAGCAGCGCCGCGTCGGCGGCCTCGAGCTTGCTCTCCAGTTTCATCTGCAGCCGTTCGGCCGAGAGCTGGATCGGCGTGAGCGGATTCTTGATCTCGTGCGCCAGCCTGCGCGCGACCTCGCCCCAGGCCACCGAGCGCTGGGCCGAGATGACGTCCGAGATATCGTCGAAGACGACGATGAAGCCGCTGCCCACGCCGACCGGCAGGCGCGAGCCGCGCGCCAGCAAGGTGGTGTCGTGGTCGTCGCCGGCGGCGCCGCCGCGACGGGGGATCTCGATTTCCTGCTGCCAGTGGGTGCGCTGGCGCGCGGTGCCGGCGGCCGACTGCGCGCTCTGGGTCGAGAACGCGCGCGTGACGGTGGCGGCGAAGTTCTCCAGGCCCTCGATCTTCGACAGCGGCCCGGTCAGCTGGCCCTGCTCCATCTGAAGGATGCGGCAGGCCGCGTCGTTCGAATTGACCACCGTGCCCTCGGCGTCGAGCACCAGCACGCCGGCCGACATGTTCGCCAGCACCGACTCGAGGTGGGCCTTGGCGCTTTGCAGCGCGGCGCGGTTGCGTTCGACGGCGCTGCGGGCCTCGAACAGCTGGCCGGTCATGGCATTGAAGGACTGGGTCAGCGTGCCCAGCTCGTCGTTGGTCTCGACGATCGGCCGCGGCGACAGGTCGCCCTCGGCCACCGCCTGCGTGCCTTCGGCCAGCACCAGCAGCGGCTGCGCCAGGTTCCCGGCGATCAGCACGGCGCTGCCGATGGCGCCGAAGATGGCCAGCAGCAGCGTCAGGGTCAGCGTCTCGATATACATCCGGCGCAGGCCCGTGCGCGCGACCGAGCGCTGCTGGTATTCGGAAAACGCGCTGCGCAGCACTTCGGCATTCGAGGCCAGGTTCACCGGCACTGTCTGCATCAGTTGCAGGTAGCGCGGCGTTGCGCCGGGCGGCTCGGGCACCGAGATCACCACCCGCAGGCGCAGGCCGGTGGCCGCGTCGAGCGCGCTCGAGCCGCCGTTGCCCGTATTTTCGCGGAAGTCGAGTTCGATGCCGCCCTCGGCGCGCGCATAGCCGCCCGGCATGGCGGCCTGGCGCAGCATCTGCGGGTTCGGCAGGTCGGCCGTCAGGTCGGCGCGCTTGTCCTCGCTGGCGCCGGCCACCAGCTTGCCGTTGGCGTCGAGCAGGAGCGCGCTTTGCATGTCGTCGGTGTCGGACACCAGTTGGGACAGCGCCATCTGGGCGCCGGTGTCGTCCTGGCCGGACAGGGTGGCGGCCACGGTCTGGCTTTTCGCCGACAGTTCGGCCAGCGACTCGTCGAGCGCGGCGTGGCCGAGGTTCAGGCCCGACTGCAGGGCCGACTCGATCTTGACGTCGAACCAGGATTCGATCGAATGCGAGACGAACTGCACCGAGACCATGAAGATGATCAGGCCCGGCAGGATGCCGATGCCGGCGAACAGCAGCACGAGCCGCGCCATCAGGCGCGAGCCGAAGCGCTTGGCCTTGTAGCGCGAATACAGGCGGCCGAGGGCGACCACGACCAGGATCAGCAGCAGGAACGCGATCGTCGCGTTCAGGCCGAGCAGCCAGGAATAATAGCGGTCGAAGAAACCGGAGTTGTCGGAAGCCGAGGCAAGCAGGAACAGCAGGATCGAGACAACCGCGCCGCCGACTACCAGCGCGTAGCGCATGGCCTGGTTCACGCCCTACTCCGCACGATAGGTAAAGGTCTTCCGGTTCGAGGCAAGGTGCCAGTCCGAATTGCTGAACGCGTTCACCTGCAGCGGCTTTTGCAGCAGGTCGCGGTTCATGTACATGCGCAGGGTGACTTCGTAGGTTTCGCCTTGCTTGAGCGCGCCTTTCGGGGCGATCACCCAGCGTCCGGGACGCCGGATCTGGAACATCGCTTCATCGAGGGTCTGGAAGGTCTGCTGGACGCTGCCGCCCATCGACACATAATACTGCCGCAGCAGCACATCGTAGGAGATGCTGACCGTGCGCTTGGACGAGACGGCGCGGTCGTCGCGCCACCACCAGCGCGGGCGCGTCAGTTCGATTTCGGTCGTGAAGTAGAGCTTGACGCCGTGCTGCAGGGCGTCTTCCAGGTCGCGGTTCAGGTCGAACGCATAGTTGGCCCCGAGCCGGTAGCCCTCGTCGGTGGCCTCGATTTTCGCCAGCGTGATATCGATCCCGTCGGCCGCCTGCGCCGTTGCGCACGCGAAGACCAGCAGGAGCTGGCAGGCGAGGAGGCGGAAAAATCGTAAAGTCACAGGGGGCCGGAACCTAAGTAAATTGAGCGTATGGTACGGGAATGTTACGCCGCTCTCTTTTGGAACAGGGCGTAGAACAGTCCGTCATGATCGAGCCCGGCGCCGCTCGAGGGGAGCAGCTGCCCTGGCGCATCGAGGCGGATGGCATCCATGTGGCGCGCCGCGAACGCAGCCGCCTGCGCCTCCGACTCCTGGGGCCAGAGCGAACATGTCACAAACAACAATTTACCATCGGCGCTGAGCATCTGCCAAAGATTGTCGAGTATCTCACCGGAAAGTGTTGTAAGTTGGCGTGAGTCGGTCTTGCGGCGCAGCCAGCGAATATCCGGGTGGCGCCGCACGATGCCCGAGGCCGTGCACGGCACGTCGGCCAGGATGCGGTCGAAGGGCCGGCCATCCCACCAATCGGTGGCCTGCGCGCAGGCCGCCACGAGGGTGGCCGACAGGCCCAGGCGGCCCAGGTTGTCGCCCACGCGCGCCAGGCGCTGCGCGTCCGCATCGACGGCGGTCAAGTCGACGTCGGCCATCTCGAGGATGTGGCCGCTCTTGCCGCCCGGCGCCGCGCAGGCGTCGAGCACCCGCATGCCGTCTTGCAGGCCGAGCAGGGGCGCGGCCAGCTGGGCGCCGGCATCCTGCACCGAGACCAGCCCCTCGTGGAAACCGGGAATCTGCCCCACGTTGGCCGCCTGCTTCAGGCGCAAGGCGTGCGGGCCGACCACGTCAGCGGCCATGCCCGCTTGCTCGAGCAGGTGCAAATACTGCTCGACGCCGGTCTTGCGCGTATTGACGCGCAGCGTGAGCGGCGGCTGGCCGTTGCCGGCCGCGAGAATGGCCTCCCAGTCGCGCGGATAGGCCGCGCGCATGGCCTCGATCCACCACTGCGGGTAGTTCCACCGCGCCAGCGGCTGCGCGAGCGCGCTGGCGACGAGCGCGTCGCGTTCGCGCAGGAAGCGGCGCAGCACGGCGTTCACCATCGCCTTGGCGTGGGCGAGATCAGGGTGCCTGGCGGCCGCCGTCACCGCCTGGTCGACCACCGTGAACGGTTCGTAGGGCGCGCTTTCGCCAGGCGGCGGATCGAGCAGGACCAGGGCGCAGTGCAGCATGCCGAGCAGCATCGGCACATCCGGCGCCTTGGCCGTCATCAGGCCCAGCAGCGTCTCGGCGCGTCCGAGGCCGCGCATCGTGCGGTAGGCCAGGTCCTGGATCGCGCCGCGGCCTTGCGGCGTCGCCCCGAAACTGGCGAAGACGTTCGACAGGGCCGGCGGCAGCGCGCTGCCGGCGCGCACCTGCGCCACGGCGCTGGCCGCGCCCAGCAAGGCCAGCGCCAGCGAGTCGCTCGGCAGGTCGGGACGGAACGCCTGCTGGAACT
This sequence comes from Massilia jejuensis, assembly GCF_042656795.1. Lineage (NCBI taxonomy): Bacteria > Pseudomonadati > Pseudomonadota > Betaproteobacteria > Burkholderiales > Oxalobacteraceae > Massilia > Massilia jejuensis. The sequence continues at coordinate 64,595 of NZ_JBHSMS010000074.1, forward strand.
GCGGCTTGACCTCGTGGCTCGGGCGAACAGGCTCTGCCGGTCTTGCCGGCGCCGGCTTCGCTGCGGGCTTCTTCTCGACCTTGGCCGCCGGCTTCGGCCGGGCATACTGCGCGGCCGGATTGCCGCCCGGCCGCGCCGGCTTGGCGCCGGCGGGCTTGGGGGCGATGGTGAGCGTGCGGCGCTTGTCGGTCATGATGGCGGGTCGGTACGGGGAAAGACCCGCATTGTACCGGGTCCGTCTTTGGCCGGGCTTAAAGCATGGCCCGGCGCCGGCGCCTGCCATATTCGGCGCTGCAGCAAACCAGTATAATGAGGCTCTGATTTCCCATGGCCGCGCCACCGCCTCACTGAACTTACGACCGAATTTATGCTCGCCCAACAAAAACAAGAGATCGTTGCCCTGTTCCACGCCGCCCTTGCGCCGATCCTCGTAGGCACCGATCTGGCCCCGACGCAGCAAGCGCTCAATATCGTCCTGGAGCGTCCGCGCGATCCCAGCCACGGCGATGTCGCGTGCAATATCGCCATGCAGCTGGCCAAGCCGCTCAAGACCAACCCGCGCGAGCTGGCCACGCGCCTGGTCGCGGCACTGCTGGCCGACCCGAACGCGGCCGGCATCGTGGAAGCGGCGGACGTCGCCGGCCCCGGCTTCATCAACCTGCGCGTGGCCGCCGGCGCCAAGCAATCGGTGGTGCGCACGATCCTGCAGCAGGGCGAGGCATACGGACGCGGCACGGCAGGCGCCGGCCACCACGCGATCATCGAATTCGTCTCGGCCAATCCGACCGGTCCGCTGCACGTCGGCCATGGCCGCCAGGCGGCGCTGGGCGACGCGCTGTCGTCGCTGTTCGAGGCGCAGGGCCACCAGGTCACGCGCGAGTTCTACTACAACGACGCCGGCGTGCAGATCGCCACCCTGGCCAACTCGGTCCAGGCGCGCGCACGCGGCATCAAGCCGGGCGAGGCCGGCTGGCCCGAGTCGGCCTACAACGGCGACTACATCCAGGACATCGCCGACGACTTCCTCGCGAAAAAAACGGTGTCGGCCAGCGATGGCGAACCGGCTACCGCCAGCGGCGACCCGGACGACCTCGAATCGATCCGCCGCTTCGCCGTGGCCTACCTGCGCCACGAGCAGGACCAGGACCTGCAGGCCTTCGGCGTCAGGTTCGACAATTACTACCTCGAGTCCTCGCTCTATGCCGACGGCAAGGTGGAACAGGCCGTGCAAGCCCTGGTCGACGCCGGCGTCACCTACGAACTCGACGGCGCGCTGTGGCTCAAGACCACCGACTATGGCGACGACAAGGACCGCGTGATGCGCAAGTCCGACGGCACCTACACCTATTTCGTGCCGGACGTGGCTTACCATATGCAGAAGTTCCGCCGCGGCTTCGACCAGGCGATCAACATCCAGGGCAGCGACCACCACGGAACCATCGCGCGCGTGCGCGCCGGCCTGCAGGCGGTGAACATCGGCGTCCCGCAGGGCTATCCCGACTACGTGCTGCACAAGATGGTCACCGTCATGAAGAACGGCGAAGAGGTGAAGATCTCCAAGCGCGCCGGCTCCTACGTCACGGTGCGCGACCTGATCGACTGGTCGGGCAACGGCGACATCACGCGCGGCCGCGATGCGGTGCGCTTCTTCCTCATCTCGCGCAAGGCCGACACCGAATTCGTGTTCGACGTCGACGTCGCCCTGAAGACCTCGGACGAGAACCCGGTGTATTACGTGCAGTACGCGCACGCGCGCATCTGCTCGGCCCTGGCCAACTGGGGCGGCGACGAAGCCCGGCTGGCCGGCGTCGACCTGTCGCTCCTGAACGCGCCGCACGAAGCGAGCCTGCTGTCGAAGCTGGCGGCTTATCCGGAAGTGCTGCAGCGTGCCCAGGCCGAACTCGGTCCGCACCAGGTCGCCTTCTACCTGCGCGAACTGGCCGGCGAACTGCACAGCTATTATTTCGCGCACAAATGGCTGCTGGAGGACGACGAGCCGCTCAAGCTGGCGCGCCTGGCCCTGGCCCTGTCCACGCGCCAGGTGCTGCGCAACGGCCTGGCCCTGATCGGCGTTTCGGCGCCGAACAAGATGGAACGCGCGCCGGCGCAAGCCGACGACGAACCACAAGCTTGAACCCGCAAGCCTCAACCTATCGACCAGCGACCATGACCGCCATCCTTCGTTTTCCTTCCCGCCAGCGCGGCAGCACCCTGACCGGCATCATCATCGGCCTGATCATCGGCCTGGGTATCGCGGTGGCGGTCGCGCTGATGATCACCAAGGGCGCCTCGCCGTTTACCGACCGCTCGAACAAGATGGGCCGTCCGGCCGACCTGGAGCCGAGCCTGGCGAACGATCCGAACAAGCCGATGTACGGCAACCGCGACGCCGCGCGCGAAGCGGCCCGGCAGCTGGCCGAACGCGAAGCGAAGAAGGCGGCCGCCGCGGCCGCTGTCGCCGCGGCGCCGGCGCCGGCACCGGCGCGCGCCCCCGCGGCCGAAGCGGACCCGCTGGGCCAGGCGATCGCCGGCATGACCGGCGCCGGCGAGCCGAAGCCGGCCGCGCCCGCCGCTGCGCCGGCAAGCGCCCCGGCCGCTACGCCGGCGGCCGCCGCGGCCGGCGGCGACGACAAATACGTCTACTACCTGCAGGCGGGCGCCTTCCGCGAGATCTCGGACGCCGAGAACACCCGCGCCAAGCTGGCCCTGCTCGGCTTCGAGGCCGCGATCAGCGACCGCGCCAGCGACAGCGGCACGCTGCACCGCGTACGCCTGGGCCCGTTCAGCCAGGTCGAAGCCGTGAACAAGGCACGCGCCAAGCTGCTCGACAGCGGTATCGATGTCGCAATCGTCCGTAATCAAAAATAAAGGAACAACCCGATGCAAGTACTCCGCCGCCTGTTCTGTACCGCCGCCCTGCTGACCCTGAGCGGCCTTGCCGCCGCCGCACCCGTCGTGCCCAAGGAAGGCGTGCATTACCAGGTGCTGCCGCAGAAAATGCAGACGCCAGCCGGCAAGCAGGTCGAGGTCATCGAGTTCTTCGCCTATTCCTGCCCGCACTGCAACGTGTTCGAACCGCTGCTGGCGGCATGGGTCAAGAAGCAGGGCGATCACATCGTCTTCAAGCGCGTCCACGTGGCGGGCGGTGCACGCGCATTGCCGCAGCTGCGCATGTTCGCCACGCTCGAGGCGCTCGGCCTGGCCGAGCAGTACCACGGCAAGCTGTTCGCCGCCATGCACCAGCAGGGCGTGCGTTTCGCCGACGACGACGAAGTGCTCGACTGGGTGGCCAAGGCCGGCATCGACCGCGCCCGCTTCACCGACGCCTACCGCTCGATCGGCGTGCAGTCGCGGGTACGCCGCGCCGCCAACATGATGAACGACTACAAGATCGACCACTGGCCGATGGTCGCCGTCGACGGCCGTTTCATCACCTCCCCTTCGATGGCGAACCCGGAAGCGTCGCATGCGCACGGTTCCCACGCGCACAGCGAATCCGAACAGCAGCAAGTGGCCCTGCAAGTGATGGACGCACTGGTGGCAAAAGCCAAAGCGGACAAAAAATGACCGTCGCGGGGCGCGCGGACCGGGTTTTCATCACCGGCGCCTCGAGCGGCATCGGCGCGGCACTGGCACGCGAATACGCGGCGCGCGGCGCCACGCTGGGCCTGGTCGCGCGGCGCGGCCAGGTGCTCGCCGAACTGGTCGCTTCCCTCCCCCATCCCGAACGCCACCGCAGCTACGCGCTCGACGTGTGCGACCACGCGGCGCTCGAGGCGGCGGCGCACGACTTCATGGCCAGGGCGGGCGGCGCCGACATCGTCATCGCCAGCGCCGGCATTTCGCACGGCACGCTCACCGACCGGCCTGAAGACCTGGCCGTGTTCGAGGCGGTCTTCGCCACCAACGTCAACGCCACCGTCGCCACCTTCGCGCCCTTCATCACCCCGATGAAGGCTTGGGGCGGCATGCGGCGCCTGGTCGCGATCGGCAGCGTGGCCGGCATCCGCGGCATGCGCGGCGCCGGCGCGTATTGCGCGTCCAAGGCCGCGGTGCACGCCTACAGCGAATCGCTGCGGCTCGAATTGAAGGGAAGCGGCATCCGCGTCGTGACGATCGCACCCGGCTATATCGATACCCCGATGACCCGGCATAACCGTTTCCCGATGCCCTTCCTGATGCCGGCCGAGCGCTTCGCCGCCGCCGCCGTGCGCGCGATCGCGCGCGGCGACAGCTACCGCGTGCTGCCCTGGCAGATGGGCGTGGCCGCCGGGCTGCTGCGCGCGCTGCCGAATGTCCTCTTCGACCTGCTGTTCGCGCGGGCGCCGACCAAGCCGCGCAAGGAGGCCGCATGAACGCCGGCGCGATCGCCGCGCTGGCGAACGCGGGTGTCGCCGTCGAAGTGGTCGAGGAGACCGGCTCGACCAACGCCGACCTGCTGGCGCGCGCGGCGGGCTTGAGCGGGCCGCTGCTGCTCGTTGCCCGCAACCAGACCGCCGGACGCGGACGCGCCGGACGCAGCTGGCTCTCGTCGAGCGCGGGCTCGCTCACCTTTTCGCTGGCCTGGCGTTTCGAAGGCGGCCTGCCGCGCCTGAGCGGCTTGCCGCTGGCGGTGGGCGTGGCGCTGGCCGAGACGCTCGAGCGGCTCGGGGTGCAGGTCGGCCTGAAATGGCCGAACGACGTGCTGCGCGACGGCGACAAGCTGGCCGGCATCCTGGTCGAGACCCAGGCCATCCTCCAGGGTGGCGTCTGGGCCGTGATCGGCATCGGCCTGAACCTGGCGATGCCGGACGAACTCGAAGCGCAAATCGGTCACGGCGTGGCCTCCCTGCCCTGGCTGGCGCGCATGGATCGCGACGCGCTGCTCGCGGCCCTGCTCGACGGCCTGGCCGGCGCATTGCGCCAGTTCGAGCGTGCCGGCTTTGCCGCCTTCGCCGCGCGCTGGAACCTGCGCCATGCCTGGCAGGGCGAGCAGGTGTGCATCCTCGACGGCGGCCGTGTGCTGCACCGGGGCAGCGCCGCCGGTGTCGACGACGCCGGCCGCCTGCTGCTCGACACCGTCGACGGCCGCATCGCGGTGCTGGCCGGCGACGTGTCGCTGCGCATGAAAGGCGGTTAGATGCTGCTCCTGATCGATGCCGGCAACACCCGCGTCAAATGGGCGCTCGCCAGGGGCGACGCGGCGCCCGGCGCATGGGAGGCGCAGGGCGCGTGTCTGCACGCCGAGCTCGACGCCGCTGCCGCCACCTGGCAGGGCCGGGGCGTGGCGCGCGCGCTGGTCTCGAACGTGGCCGGTGTCGCCATGCGCGAGCGCCTGGCCGCCCTGTTGTCGCCGATCGCCATCGAATGGTTCGCCTCCAGCGCCGAACGGGCGGGCCTCGTCAACGGCTACCGCGACCCCGAACGCCTCGGTTGCGACCGCTTCGCCGCCGCCATCGGCGCGCGCGCGCTGGCGCCCGGCCGCGCGCTGGTGGTCGCCACCTGCGGCACCGCCACCACGGTCGATGCGGTCTCGGGCGATGGACGCTTCCTCGGCGGCATGATCCTGCCCGGGCTCGGGCTGATGGCCGGGGCGCTGGCCACGAACACGGCGCAGCTGCCGCGGGCCGCGCCCGGCGCCGCGCCGCCGCCGCTGTTCGCGGACAATACGAATGACGCGATCGTGTCCGGCTGCCTGTCGGCCCAGGCCGGGGCGATCGAACGCGCGGTCGCGGCGCATGGCGGCGCGCTGTGCATGCTCTCGGGCGGCGCCGCGCCATATGTCGCGCCGGCCCTCGCCTGCGCGCACCAGGTGGTCGATAATATCGTGCTGGTCGGCCTGCACGCGGTGGCGCGGGCGCCGGTATCCATGGGGGACAAGGGGTGTTGAGATTCGTATTCTGGGCTTTGCTGTGCGCGAATGCGTTGCTGTTCGCGTATGGGCGCGGCCTGCTCGGCAGTTTCGAGCACGCAGCGCGCGAACCGGCGCGCCTGCGCAACCAGCTCGCCGCCGACCGGGTGGTGCTGTTGAGCGGCGCGCAGGCGCAAGCGATCGCGCAGGCGGCCGCGCCGGCCGCGGCGCCGGCGACGGGCGCCGCCGTCCCGGCCCTGCCCGCGCCGGCCGTGGCCTGCGTCGAGACCGATGCATTCACCGCCTTCGAGGCGCGGCGCTTCGAGACGCGCCTGGCGCGCCTGGGCCTGGGCGCGCGCCAGACCCGCCTGACGATCCCGTTCCAGGAAGTCAACAGCTACATGGTCTACCTGCCGCCCCAGGACGGCAAGGAAGGCGCCGACCGCCGCACCGCCGAACTGCGCGAGCGCGGCGTGACCAATTCCTTCGTGATGCAGGGCGAATCGCCGCTGAAATGGGCAATCTCGCTGGGCGTGTTCAAGACCGAGGCGGCGGCGCGCGCGGAGTCGGCGCGGCTGGCGAAACAGGGCGTGGCCAACACGCGCGTCTTGCCGCGCGGCCCGCAGACGCAGCGCTTCGCCTACCGTTTCCGGGAGATCGATACGGTGATTCGCAACCGGATCGTCGAGGCCGGGCGCGGGATGCCGGCGGCCGTTTTGCATACTTGCCGCTAAGCGGTGCCGGTCGGTCGCCTGCCCCGGCGCGATTTTTCTGCTACCGCTTCACCACGATCGGCTTCAATCCCAGTTCCGGCGGCAAGTCCCTGGCTGCCTGCTGCGCCTGCGCGCGCGTTGCGAAGGGCCCGCCATAGAGCCGGTGCACCGACCCCGACGGCGCCACGTCGAGATTGCCGACGGCTACTGCGGCCGCAGCCAGCCGGGTGCGCATGTCATGCGCCTTCTCCGCGCGGCCATAGGCGCCCAGTTGCAGATAGAAACCGGCCGCCACGTCAGCGCTCGCGGCAGGCGCCGCCGTGACCGCGGCCGCGCTGTCCGATTGCACGCTCTCTTCCAGCATCAAGGCGGCAATGTCGGGCGGCGCCGGCGTCACGTTCAGTGCCTGCTCCCTGGCCGGGGTGCCGCCGATGGCCTGGGCCAGCGAGGTCGCGGCGCGGCGCAGCGTGGCCAGGCGGCTCGGGTCGTGCGGGAACAGGCGCTCGAGCTGCACTTCGTGGCTGCCCTTGCCCAGCAAGCCCAGCTTCAGGGCCGCCGTGTACGAGACATCGACGATGCGGCCGGCGTGGAAGGGGCCGCGGTCGTTGATGCGCACCACGACCGATTTGCCGCTGGCCACGTTGGTCACGCGCGCGTACGACGGGATCGGCAGCGTCGGATGCGCGGCCGTCATCTTGTACATGTCGTAGGGCTCGCCCGAGGAGGTGCGCTGGCCATGGAACTTGACGCCATACCAGCTGGCCACGCCGCGCTGGGTGAAGGGTTCCTCGTGCAGGATCGGGTTGTAGGTCCGGCCGAAGATGGAATACGGGCGGTTCGCCCACTTGGCATAGGGCTCGGCACGCACGACGGCGTCCGGCACCAGCTCCAGGCCCGGCGGTATGTTGCGCCCGGGGCCGTCGTCCTTGTAGTAGCCGCCACGGCCGGAGCCGGCGGCCGGCAAGGCGATGTCGCCGTGGTTGGGCGTTACTTTGTGGGTCCAGGGCAGCGGGATCAATGGCTTGTGTTCGCCAGTCGATCCGCATCCGGTCAACAATGCCACGAGGGCAATGACCGCTGGGAGATGTCTCGGAGCGGTCATCGCATCCTCCTCCATTAAGTCTGCACCAGCTTGCGGTGCCTTTGTATGCTCATCAATATACCAGCGCCGAGACCGAGCGTGATGAACGCGGTACCGCCGTAGCTCATGAAAGGCAACGGAACTCCCACCACGGGCAGGATCCCGCTCACCATGCCCATGTTGACGAAAGCATACGTAAAGAAAATCATCGTGATCGCGCCGGCCAGCAGGCGCGAAAACATGTTCGGCGCATTCGCGGCAATCATGGCGCCGCGGCCGATCAGCAGCAGATAGATTACCAAAAGAAATAGGTTGCCGACCAGTCCAAATTCTTCCGAGTACACCGAGAACACGAAATCGGTCGTCTGTTCCGGCACGAATTCAAGCTGGCCCTGGGTACCCTGGGTGAAGCCCTTGCCCATGATGCCGCCCGAACCGATGGCAATCACCGACTGGATGATGTGGAAGCCCTTGCCGAGCGGGTCCGAGGTCGGGTCGATCAGGGTCATGACGCGTTCGCGCTGGTAGTCGTGCAGCATCGACCAGGCTACCGGCATGCTGGCGGCGGCGGCGACGGCCAGTCCGAACAGCACTTTCCATGGCAGGCCGGCCAGGAAGATGACGTAGAAACCGGAGGCGCCCACCAGCAGCGCCGTGCCGAGGTCGGGCTGTTTGGCGATCAGCACGAAGGGAATCAGGAGCAGCACCGCGGCCACCAGGAAGGATTTCCATTCCGTCACCTTGGCGCGCTGCTGGAAGTACCAGGCGATCATCAGGGGCGTGGCGATCTTCATGATCTCGGACGGCTGGATGTCGATGCCCAGGTGCAGCCAGCGGCGCGCGCCCTTCTTGATGATGCCGAACATGGCGACGGCGATCAGCAGCGTGATGCCGAAGGTATAGATCGGCACCGCCAGGCGCATCAGGGTCTGGGGCGGAATCAGCGAGGCCACCCACATGACGACGAAGGCAAGGATGAAGTTGCGCATCTGCGACTCGACCCGGCCGGGAAATTCCGCACCGGCCGAGGACATCGTGATCATGCTGGTGGTGACGAGCATGAACAGGATCATCGCCAGCGGCCAGTCGAAGACGGTGAAATAGGGCTTGAGCCGGCGCCTGAGGGAGCGCCGCTCGGGGTAATAGGCCATCGCTTACTCCTTGGTGGTGGCCGGCGCGACGGCGGCAGCCGGTACGGCCGGCGCGGCGGCCGGCGTGCGCGGCGCCGGCAGGGCGGCCGCCGCGCGCGCGGGCGTCTTGCCGGCGGCAGGCTCGTCGACGGGTTTTTTCGGCGCCGGGCGCTTGCCCAGCAGGTAATAGTCGAGCGCCTTCCTTGCGATCGGCGCCGCCGAGGCCGCGCCGAAGCCGGCGTTTTCGACCACCAGGGCGATCGCGATGCGCGGCTTGTCGGCCGGCGCGAACGCGGTGTACAGCGCATTGTCGCGGTGCCGTTCGTCGATCGCGTTGGCGTTGTATTTCTGCCCTTTCAAGCCGATCACCTGGGCCGTACCGGTCTTGCCGGCCGAGATATAGGCGGCGTTGGCAAAGGCGCGGTGGCCGGTGCCGGAGGGTTCCTGGGTCACGCCCACCATCGTGCTCTTGATGAAGTCGATGTTTGCCTGCTTGAGAGGAATGCGCCGGCTTTCCTTCGGCACGGTCAGGGTGCGCTGGCGCGTGGCGCCATCCTCGATCAGCTTGACCAGGTGCGGCTTCATGACCACCCCGTTGTTGGCCAGGATGGCCACCGCGTGCGCCAGCTGGATCATCGAGTAGTTGTTGAAGCCCTGGCCGATCGAGATCGAGATGGTGTCGCCGCCGACCCACTTCTGGGCCGCGCGGTTGCGCTTGAAACGGTTCGCCTTCCACTCCTTCGACGGCAGCACGCCGGTCTTTTCATGATCGAGGTCGATCCCGGTCGGCTCGCCGAAGCCGAATGGACGCATGAAGGCGGAGAGCCGGTCGATACCCATCTCGTGGCCGAGCTGGTAGTAATAGGTGTCGCAGGACTCGACCACCGATTTGTACATGTCGACGAAGCCGTGTCCGCCCGGCTTGTCGTCGTTGAAGCGATGCCCGCCGAGCATGAAGAAGCCGGGGTCGCGGATGCCGTCCGACGGCCGCCGCAGCCCCAGCTCGAGGGCGGCCAGCGCCATGAAAGGCTTGAAGGTCGACCCCGGCGGATAGGTACCCGATAGCGGACGGTTCATCAGCGGCTTGTCGAGCGAGGTATTGAGTTCGTTCCAGTTCTGGGTGTCGATGCCGTCGACGAACAGGTTCGGGTCGAAGCCCGGGCGCGACACATAGGCCAGCACGTCGCCGGTTTCCGGTTCGATCGCGACGAAGGCGCCGCGCTGGTCGCCGAAGGCTTCCTCGACCACCTTCTGCAGTTCGATGTCGATCGACAGGATCAGGTTGCTGCCGGGGACCGGCGGGCGGCGCGACAGCGTGCGGATCGCGCGCCCGCCGGCCGAACGCTCGACCTGCTCGTAGCCGGTGGTGCCGTGCAGGTAGCGTTCGTATTTCTTTTCCAGCCCTTCCTTGCCGATGTGGTCGGTGCCGTTGTAGTTGGCCGCGTCGTCGCCCTCGGCCAGGGCCTCGGATTCGCGCTGGTTGATGCGGCCGATATAGCCGACCACGTGCGAGGCCACTTCACCGAGCGGATACTGGCGGAACAGGCGCGCCTGCACTTCGACGCCCGGAAAGCGGAAGCGCTGCGCGGTGAAGCGCGCCACCTCGTCGTCGGTCAGGCGGGTGCGCAGCGGCACGCTGGCAAACGTGCGCGACTCTTCCATCAGGCGCCTGAAGCGCTTGCGGTCCTTCGGCTCGATGCTGACCAGCTTGGCCAGCTCGTCGATCACCGACTCCATGCTGGCCTGCAGCTTGGAAGGCGTGATCTCGAGCGTATAGGCCGAATAATTGCGCGCCAGGACGATGCCGTTGCGGTCGACGATCAGGCCGCGGTTGGGCACGATCGGCACCAGCGCAATGCGGTTGTCCTCGGCCTGGGCGTGGTAGGTGTCGTGCTGGATCACCTGCAGCCAGACGAAGCGCGCCGCCAGGATGACGAAGCAGACGAAGACCAGCACCAGCAGCACCGTCAGGCGCAGGCGGAAATGGTGGATCTCGCGGTCGCTGTCTTTAATCTCGGTCATTGCTGCGTTCAGTCATTGCTGCATTCAGTCATCGCTGCGTTCGAGCGCATCAGATCGGGCGCGTATGGTCGCGGTCGACCGCACGCCGCTGGGGCGCGAGCAGCAGCCAGGTGATGAGCGGCCACAAGGCGACGGCCACAGCGCTCTCGACGAAATGCAGCCAGCCGGTAAAGCGGCCGGTGGCGAAGAAATGCACCATCGTCTGGATCGCCTGCGCCAGCAGCAGCAGCGGGAACACATGCATGGCCTGGGTCAGCACCGGGAACCACAGCACGCGGCGGTGGATCATGGTCGCGACATACGACAGCAGCGTATAGGCCAGGGCATTCTCGCCCAGCAGGGTGGCGTCGTGCACGTCCATCAGGAGGCCCATGCCGAAGGCGATGCCGATGCCGACTTTCCTCGGCTGGTGGATGCCCCAGAAGACCAGCACCAGCGCCACGAAATCGGGCGCGCCGGTCCACTGCCCCCAGGGCAGCAGGTTGAGCATGAAGGCGCAGGTCAGGCTGAAGGCGATGAACAGCGGGCTGACCGGCAGCAGGATGTAGTTGGTACGCGCGCCAGGCATTACACGCCCTCCTTGCCGATTGCCGGTGCGACCGGCGGGGTGACGGCGGCCGGCGCCACCGACCCAGGCAGCGCCGAGGCGCCGGCAGGCGCGGCAGCGCCGGTGCCGGCCGGGCTGTTGGTGCCCGGCTGGGTCGGCTGGCCCTGGGCCGGCAGCGGCGCGGCCGGCAGCGGCGGCGCCGGGACCGGGTCCATCTTCGGCAGGTTGCGGCGCGAGGCGCCGAGCGCGGGCGCGGCCGGCGGTTCGGCCGGACGCGGCGCGCGCGCCGCCTGCGACATCACGATCAGGAGCTGGCGGTTGCGGTCGACGCCGCCGAGCGGCTGGCACACCACGCGCCCGAAGGCGCCGGCGGCGACCTTCTCCACCTGCACGACTTTGGCCACGGCCAGGCCGGCCGGATACATGCCGTCCAGGCCCGAGGTGACGATCACGTCGCCGACCTGGATATCGGCGTCGGGGGCGACGAAGCGCAGGTCGAGCAGGCCGGAGCGGCCGCGCCCGTAGGCGATGCTGCGCAGGCCCGAGCGCAGCACCTGCACCGGAATGGCCTGCTCCTTGTCGGTCAGGAGCGTGACTTCGGCGGTGAACGGGAAGACGCGGGTGACCTGGCCGACGACGCCGGCATTGTCGATCACCGGCAGGCCGAGCTGCACGCCGTTGCGCGCGCCGCGGTCGAGCACGATGCGGCGGGTCGAGGGATCGCGCGCGTCGTACAGGATCTCGCCCATGATCGAGGCCACAGGCAGGTATTCGCGCGCTTCGAGCAGGCGCCGCAGGTGGGCGTTCTCGGCCATCTGGAGCTGGGCCTGCTGCATCGCCTGGGCCTGCGCCACCTGCTGGTTCTTCAAGTCGCGCACTTCGTTCTGGAGGCTCGAGAGCGAGGAAAAATAACCGCCCATGGTGGCGACGGCGTCGCGCGGCATGAGGGCGGCCATTTGCAGTGGATAGAGGACGGTGGCGGCAACCTGGCGCACGGTATTCAACACATGCATGCGCGCGTCGACCACCAGCAGCACCAGCGACAACAGCGCGAAGACCGTCACCTTCACCCGCGCGGGGGCGCCCTGTTTGAATAGCGGCGGAGGACTGTAATCCATGAATCTCAATGTTGACGGCCGGGCCGCGATGAATCAGCGCAGGCAGGCGGCCGGCATCGCAGCGGCCGGCCTGCCCAGGGTCTCACACGCTCGTGGGCGATTACTCGTAGGAGAAGATCGAGCCCAGCTTGTCATTGTGTTCCAGCGCCATGCCCGAACCGCGCACCACGCAGGTCAGCGGATCTTCGGCCACCAGCACCGGCAGGCCGGTTTCTTCCATCAAGAGGCGATCGAGGTCGCGCAGCAGCGCGCCGCCGCCGGTGAGCATCATGCCCTTCTCGGCGATGTCGGCGCCCAGTTCCGGCGGGGTCTGTTCGAGCGCGTTCTTGACGGCCGAGACGATGTTGTTCAGCGGGTCGGTCAGCGCTTCCAGGATCTCGTTGGACGAGATCGTGAACGCGCGCGGAATGCCTTCGGACAGGTTGCGGCCCTTGACTTCCATTTCCTTCACTTCCGAACCCGGGAAGGCCGAACCGATGGCCTTCTTGATCGCTTCGGCGGTCTGCTCGCCGATCAGCATCCCGTAGTTGCGGCGGATGTAGTTGACGATGGCTTCGTCGAACTTGTCGCCGCCGACGCGCACCGAACCCTTGTAGACCATGCCGCCGAGCGAGATGATGCCGACCTCGGTCGTGCCGCCGCCGATGTCGACCACCATCGAGCCGGTCGCGTCCGACACCGGCAAGCCGGCGCCGAGGGCCGCGGCCATCGGCTCTTCGATCAGGAACACCTGCGAGGCGCCGGCGCCGAGCGCCGATTCGCGGATCGCGCGGCGCTCGACCTGGGTCGAACCGCAAGGCACGCAAATGATGATGCGCGGCGAAGGACGGAAGAACTTGGAGTCGTGCACCATACGGATGAACTGCTTGAGCATCTCTTCGGTCACGGTGAAGTCGGCGATGACGCCATCCTTCATCGGGCGGATCGCCTCGATATTGCCCGGCACCTTGCCCAGCATCTGCTTGGCTTTCTTGCCGACCGCCTGGATCGTCTTCTTGCCGTTCGGGCCGCCCTGCTGGCGGATCGCAACGACCGATGGCTCGTCCAGCACGATGCCCTGGCCGCGCACATAGATCAGCGTGTTGGCGGTACCCAGGTCGATGGCCAGGTCGTTCGAGAAGTAACTGCGTAAAGAACCAAACATGTATGTCCTGATGCGCGAAGCCGCGCCTAAACTGTTCTATTGATCGGGAGTCCTCGCCGCGTCGGCCCTGCCTGCGCCCGGCGGTCTTGTACAACCTGCCTGGGGCAGGTGCTCGATGCAGTGGCCGCGCTCATTCGGCGCCGACCACGCATTAGCCCGCCATTCTACCTTATAATTTGCCGATTAAACGCTGAAAACAGGGGGTTTTACCCCCCAGTTCCTGAAGCGAGATCGACGGTATTAGCAAGGTTTTATCGACCGTAGCACGCTGTTCAACAGCCTGCGCCAGACTTTCGTTATTCGCCCAACCACACTTTGAACGCGGCCCGCGCCGCGCTTTTTGCCATGTCCCTGACCCTTTCAGACGTAAAACGGATCGCCAACCTGGCCCAGCTCGACATGGACGACGCCCATGCCGAGACCGCGCTGGGCGAATTGAACGGCATCTTCGCCCTGGCCGAACAGATGCAGGCGGTCGACACGCGCGGTGTTGCGCCCTTGTCGCATCCGCTGGCGGCGATCCTGGCCTTGCCGCTGCGCCTGCGCGAAGACGTGGTCACCGAAGAGAACCGCCGCGACGACTACCAGGCGCCCGCGCCAAAAGCCCAGGACGGCCTGTACCTGGTGCCGAAGGTCATCGAGTAAGCCTGCCTCCACGAACACGCATTCACGAAACTTAGGCACCATGCACAACAAGACCATCAAAGAACTGTCCGCGCTGCTGCACTCGAAGCAGGTGTCGAGCGTCGAACTGACGCGCCACTTCCTCGACCGCATCGCCGGCAGCGGCCACAACGCCTTCCTGCACGTCGACCCGGCCCTGTCGCTGGCCCAGGCCGCTGCGGCCGATGTGCGCCTGGCCGAGGGCAGCGCCGGCCCGCTGACCGGCGTGCCGATCGCCCACAAGGATATCTTCGTCACGCGCGACTGGCGTACGACTGCCGGCTCGAAGATGCTGGCCAATTACGTCAGCCCGTTCGATGCGACCGTCGTCGACAAATTCAATGCCGCCGGCATGGTCACGCTCGGCAAGGTGAACTGCGACGAATTCGCGATGGGCTCGGCCAACGAGAACTCGGCCTTCGGCCCTGTCAGGAATCCGTGGGACGCGCTGGCCGTGCCGGGCGGCTCTTCGGGCGGCTCGGCCGCCGCGATCGCCGCGCGCCTCGCGCCGGCCGCCACCGCCACCGATACCGGCGGCTCGATCCGCCAGCCGGCGGCCTTTTGCGGCGTCACCGGCATCAAGCCGACCTACGGCCGCGTCTCGCGCTTCGGCATGATCGCGTTTGCCTCCTCGCTCGACCAGGGCGGCCCGATGGCCCAGACCGCCGAGGACTGCGCCCTGCTGCTGGGCGAAATGGTCGGCCACGACGAGCGCGATTCGACCAGCCTGACGCCCGACCAGGGCAACCTGCACGAAGACTTCACGCGCGACCTGCACAAGCCCTTGACCGGCCTGCGCATCGGCGTGCCCCGGGAATACTTCGGCGAAGGCCTGGCCGCCGAC
The DNA here is from genome assembly GCF_042656795.1 of Massilia jejuensis. Taxonomy (NCBI): domain Bacteria; kingdom Pseudomonadati; phylum Pseudomonadota; class Betaproteobacteria; order Burkholderiales; family Oxalobacteraceae; genus Massilia; species Massilia jejuensis. The sequence continues at coordinate 79,687 of NZ_JBHSMS010000074.1, forward strand.
GTCGAAGCCGCCGTGCGCGCCGCCCTCGACCAGTTCGTCAAGCTGGGCGCGATCCTGGTCGACATCTCGCTGCCGAAAACGGCCCTGTCGATCCCCACCTACTACATCATCGCCCCGGCCGAAGCTTCCTCGAACCTGTCGCGGTTCGACGGCGTGCGCTACGGCCACCGTGCCGGCCAGTACAAGGACCTGGCCGACATGTACAAGAAAACGCGCGCCGAAGGCTTCGGCCGCGAAGTCCAGCGCCGCATCATGGTCGGCACCTATGTGCTCTGCCACGGCTATTACGACGCCTACTACGTGCAGGCGCAAAAGATCCGCCGCCTGATCGCCGACGAGTTCCAGGCCGCCCTGCTCGCTCAATGCGACGTCATCATGGGCCCGGTCGCGCCGACCGTGGCATGGGACGCGGGCTCGAAAACGAACGACCCGGTCGCCAACTACCTGGCCGACATTTTCACCCTGTCGACCAGCCTGGCCGGCCTGCCCGGCATGTCGATTCCCTGCGGCTTCGGCAGCGGCGAGAAGAACGCCAAGCGCCCGGTCGGCCTGCAAATCATCGGCAATTATTTCAGCGAAGCGAAGCTGCTGGGCATCGCCCACCAGTACCAGCTGGCGACCGACTGGCACCAGCGCGCGCCCGAAGGCGTCTGACATCGGCCGGTCCTAGAATACAAAGAGAGAACACCATGCAATGGGAAGTCGTCATCGGTCTTGAGAACCACGTCCAGCTCACGACCAATTCGAAAATCTTCAGCGGCAGCCCGATCGCCTTCGGCGCCGAGCCGAACACGCAGGCGAGCCCGGTCGACCTGGCCCTGCCGGGCGTGCTGCCCGTGATGAACAAGGGCGCCGTCGAGCGCGCCATCCGCTTCGGCCTGGCCGTGGGCGCGACGATCGCGCCGCAGTCCGTCTTCGCGCGCAAGAACTATTTTTATCCCGACCTGCCGAAGGGCTACCAGATCAGCCAGTTCGAGGACCCGGTGGTCCAGGGCGGCAGCGTCACCTTCGCCTTCGAGAAGGACGGCAAGCTCGAGACGAAGACCGTCAACCTGACCCGCGCCCACCTCGAGGAAGACGCCGGCAAATCGCTGCACGAAGACTACGCCGGCATGACCGGCATCGACCTGAACCGTGCCGGCACGCCGCTGCTCGAGATTGTCTCCAAGCCGGAAATGCGCAGCGCGAACGAAGCGGTCGCCTATGCCAAGGCGCTGCACTCGCTGGTGATGTGGCTGGGCGTCTGCGACGGCAACATGCAGGAAGGCTCCTTCCGCTGCGACGTCAACGTCTCGGTGCGTCCGATGGGCCAGCAGGAGTTCGGCACCCGCTGCGAGATCAAGAACCTGAACTCCTTCCGCTTCATGGAAGAAGCGATCCACTATGAAGTGCGGCGCCAGATCGAGCTGATCGAAGACGGCGGCAAGGTCCAGCAGGCCACCCGCCTGTGGGACCCGGACAAGAAGGAAACCCGCTCCATGCGCTCGAAGGAAGACGCGCAGGACTACCGCTACTTCCCCGACCCGGACCTGCCGCCCTTGATGATTTCGCAAGAGTGGATCGAGCGCGTGCGCGCCGACATGCCGGAGCTGCCGGGCGCCATGCGCGCGCGCTTCACGGGCGACTACGGCCTGCCGGAATACGACAGCGTGATCCTGACCTCCTCGCAAGGCATGGCGACCTACTACGAAGCCGTGGTCGCCAAGGCCGGCAAGGAAAACGCGAAGGCAATCGCCAACTGGATGATGGGCGACGTGTCCTCGACCCTGAACCGCGAGGGCGTGGACATCCTGAACTCGCCGGTCGAGGCCTCGCAGCTGGCCTTGCTCATCAAGCGCATCGCCGACGGCACCATTTCGAACAAGGCCGGCAAGGAAGTCTTCGCGGCGATGTGGGAAGCGAAGTCGCTGGACGAAAACCTGGCCGACATCGTGATCGAACAGAAGGGCCTGAAGCAGATCTCGGACACCGGCGCCCTGGAAGCGATCGTCGACGAGGTGCTGGCGGCGAACGCCAAGTCGGTCGAGCAGTACCGGGCCGGCAAGGAAGCGGCGATCAACGCGCTGATCGGCCAGGCGATGAAGGCCTCGAAAGGCAAGGCCAATCCGGCGCAGGTGACGGAGCTGTTGAAGAAAAAGCTGGCGGGCTGATTTCCGCCTGAAGCACGAAAATAACCGGAGCATGCTCCGGTTATTTTTTTATGTGTGTGGCCGCCTCAGATGCCGTAGCGCGCGCGGTAGGCCGCCACCGCCTCCTTGTGCCGGCCCAGCTCGGCGCCGGCGCCCTCGCCTGACAGATAGGTGAACAAATCGTCCAGGTTGGCGATCGAGATGACCGGGATGCCGAATTCACTTGCCACGGCCTGCACCGCCGAGCCCTCCGACAAGGCACCCTCCTTGCCCGAGCGTTCCATGCGGTCGAGCGCGATCAGCACGGCGGCCGGTTCGGCGCCGGCGGCGCGGATCATGGTGACCGATTCGCGCACCGAAGTGCCGGCCGAGATCACGTCGTCGACGATGACGACCTTGCCCTGCAGCCTGGCGCCGACGATAGTGCCGCCTTCGCCGTGGTCCTTGGCTTCCTTGCGGTTGTAGGCATACGACGTGTTGCGGCCCTTGGCGGCCAGTGCCACGGCGGTGGCGGACGCCAGCGTGATGCCCTTGTAGGCCGGGCCGAACAGCATGTCGAATTCGACGCCGGAGTCGAGCAGGGTCTGGGCGTAGAACTGGGCCAGCCGGCCCAGCGTGGCGCCGTCGTAGAACAGGCCGGCGTTGAAGAAATACGGCGACTGGCGCCCGGCCTTGGTCGTGAACTCGCCGAACTTGAGCACTCCCGTCGAGACCGAAAAAGCGATAAACTGTTGGCGCAAATTGTTCACGATGACCCCACATTAAAAAAGTGGCTGTATTTTAATCCCCCGACACGGCCAGCGCCATCGCCGTGTCCGCCGGGCCGCCACCTTCTCTTTCTTATCCCATGCCACGAATTATTTCCGCGAACCTGAACGGCATCCGTTCGGCGCACAAGAAAGGCTTTTTCAACTGGCTCGCCACGGTCGACGCCGACTTCATCTGCGTACAGGAACTCAAAGCCCAGGAAGCCGACATGACCGAGGATTTCCTGCGCCCGCACGGCTACCACGGCCACTTCCACTACGCCGAAAAGAAGGGCTATTCAGGCACCGGCGTGTACAGCCGCCTGGCGCCGGACAACAAGCGCATCGGCTTCGGCTGCCAGGAATTCGATGCCGAAGGGCGCTACACGCGCTGCGACTTCGGCAACCTCACCGTGATCTCGGTCTACTGCCCGTCGGGCTCGTCCTCGCCCGAGCGCCAGCTGGCCAAGTTCCGCTTCATGGAAGTGTTTTTGCCGCACTTGCAGGAACTCAAGGCCGAGGGACGCGAAGTCGTCATCTGCGGCGACTGGAACATCGCGCACAAGGAACTCGACCTCAAGAACTGGAAAAGCAACCAGAAGAACTCGGGTTTTCTCCCGGAAGAGCGCGCGTGGATGACGCGCCTGTTCGACGAACTCGGGCTGGTCGACGTGCACCGCGTGGTGGCGCCGGAGGCGGCCGACTACACCTGGTGGAGCAACCGCGGCCAGTCATGGGCGAAGAACGTGGGCTGGCGCATCGATTACCACGTGGCCACGCCGGGCATCGCGGCCAAGGCGCATGCGGTGTCGGTCTACAAGGACGAGCGTTTTTCCGATCACGCGCCCCTGATCATCGACTACCACCTGTGATCTTCAGCCAGGCCAGTCGAGGTTGCGTTCGCTGGTGAACGTGCGCGGCTGGCCCGTGAGCGGATCGTCGAAGCCGATGGCGCGCGCCAGCAGTTGCAGCGGCGCCGAAAAATCGTCGCCCTTGCAGGGCAGCGCGACCGGATAGAAGGCGTCGTTCAGGATCGGGGCGCCGAGCGAGGCCAGGTGCAGGCGCAGCTGGTGCTTGCGGCCCGTATGCGGGTGCAGGCGGTAGCGCACGGTGTCGCCGCGCCGCTCCAGCACCTCGATGAAGGTTTCCGAGTTCGGCTCGCCCGCTTCCTCGGTCATGACGAAGAACTTGTCGCCATCGACCATCCGGCTGCGATAGGTGAACGGAAAATCGCGTCCCGCGACCGGCCCGGCCAGCGCCTCGTAGACTTTCCTGACCACGCGCTTCTGGAACATCGACTGGTAGCGCCCGCGCGTGTCGGGATTGTGCGAGAAGATCACCACGCCCGCGGTTTCACGGTCGAGCCGGTGGATCGGTGTCAGGTGCGGCAGTTCCAGCTGCGCCTTCAGGCGCACCAGCAGCGTCTCGTGCAGGAAGCGCCCGCTCGGAATCATCGGCAGGAAGTGCGGCTTGTCGACCACCAGCAGGTGTTCGTCCTGGAACAGGATGCGTTCCTTGAACGGGATGGGCGTTTCCGCTTCGTCCAGTTCGCGGTAGTACCAGATGCGCATGCCCTTGCGCACGTGGCTGCCGGCGCTCAATGGCGTGCCGGCCGCGTCGACCACGTCGCCGCGCTGGAGGCGCGCCGCCCAGGAGGCCGGCGTCACGTCCGGAAAACGCTCGGCCAGAAAGCGCAGCATGCCGCCGGCGCGCGACTCGGTCAGCCACAGGTAGCTGGGCGCGACGCCGCCGCGCACCGGCAGCGGCACATGGGCATTGGCCTGGGCCTGCCTACCCATCCATCACCTTAACGCAGCGCGACGTTGGTACGGTAAGCCGGCAGACGGTTCACCGTGGTGCCCTTGCTGCGCGCATACAGCGGCAGCAGCACGTTCATGTGCCTTTCCATGTCTCTGATGCGGGTTTCGCCGCCCGGGTGGGTCGACAGGAACTCGGGCGGCGCGCCCTTGTTCAACATCGCCATCTTGCGCCACAGGGCGATGCCGGCGCGCGGATCGTAGCCGGCGCGGGCGGCGATGTCCAGGCCCACCAGGTCGGCCTCGCGTTCTTCGTCGCGCGAGAATTTCAGTACCACGCCCTGCCCGATCATGCCGGTGACGGTGTTGGTGATGCCCGGGTCGATGCCGAAGATGGCGGCACCGAGCGCGCCGGCGCCACGCGCCACGACCGAGGTGATGCCGGACTTGGCCATGCGCTCGCGGCCATGCTCGCGCAGTGCATGGGCGATTTCATGGCCCATGATGGCGGCCATTTCGTCGTCGGTGAGTTTCAGCTGGTCGACGATGCCGGTGAAAAATCCGATGCGGCCGCCCGGCATGCAGAAGGCATTCACCTGCGGCTGGTCGACCAGGTTGACTTGCCATTGCCAGTCCCTGGCCGAGGCGTTCCAGCGCGGCGTGTGCGGGATGAGGCGCTGGGCGACGTTGCGCAGGCGCTTGACCCGCGGGTCGGTCGGCGGCACGAGCGCGCCTTTTTGCTGCGCCTGCGCCATCATTTCCTGGTACTGCTGGGCCGCGGCTTCGTTGAGCTGCTCTTCCGGCACGATCACGCGCACGCGCGAGAGCGGCTTGACGGCGATGCCGTCCTGGACGATTTCCTCTTTCTGGGCGTGCGCCGGCTGCACGGGCATGGCGCCGAGGGCGGCAATGACCGCGATAGACGCGGCGAGTTGTTTCATGTTTTTCATGTGGGTAGCCAATATGCTGTTTCTGTCAACAACATCGTCGCAGAAAAGCGTGGATGGGGTACGCACGATATGGAGCGCCGCACCGTCATGCCCGCTTTGCCTTCTTGCGCAACCTGAACACTGCCAGGCTGCCGCGCAGATTCGGCAGGAAAGTCACCGGCTTGCCGTCGGCCAGCGCCACGTACTCGATCACTTCGAGTCCGCACTCCTCGGCCAGCTCCTTGAAGTCGACAATGGTGGCGCAGCGCACGTTGGGCGTGTCGTACCACTGGAAGGGCAGCGAGCGCGAGACCGGCATCCGGCCCTTCAGCAAGGCAACCCGGTGCGGCCAGTAGGCGAAGTTCGGGAAAGAAACGATGGCTTCCGATCCGACCCGCACGATGTCGCGCAGCAAGGCCTCCACGTGCTGCATCATCTGCAGCGAGGACAGGCACAGCACCGTATCGAAGGAATTGTCGCCGAACAGGCCCAGGCCCTGCTCCATGTCGTGCTGGATGACGTTGATGCCGCGCCGCGTGCTCTCCAGTACCTTGTCGTCGGCGATCTCGATGCCGTAGCCGGTGCAGCGCTTGCCCTGTTCCAGGTAGCGCAGCATGGCGCCGTCGCCGCAGCCCACGTCCAGCACGTGGGCCCGCTCGCCCACCCAATGCGCGATGAAGGCCAGGTCGGGACGCAGCGTGCTCAAGTCTTCGAAATTCATGCCGCCTCCTGCGCCGGGATCTGCTCCCAGATGCGGTCGTAATAGGCCCGCACCACGCCCATGTAGCGCGGGTCGTCCAGGAGGAAAGCATCGTGCCCGTGCGGCGCGTCGATTTCGGCATAGGTCACCTGGCGCCGGTTCGAGACCAGCGCTTCGACGATCTCGCGGCTGCGCTCCGGCGAGAAGCGCCAGTCGGTACTGAACGAGGCGACCAGGAACTGGGCACGCGTGCCCGCCAGCGCGCGGGTCAGGTCGCCGCCGTGCTCGCGCGCCGGATCGAAGTAGTCGAGCGCCTTGGTGATCAGCAGGTAGGTATTCGCGTCGAAGTATTGCGAGAACTTGTCGCCCTGGTAGCGCAGATAGGATTCGATCTCGAAGTCGACGCCGAAATCGAATTTGTAGTCGGAGCGGCCGGCGATTCCGGTTTCGGCCGCGTCGCGCAGTTTGCGGCCGAATTTCTCGGCCATGTCGTCGTTCGACAGATACGTGATGTGGCCGACCATGCGCGCCACTTTCAGGCCGTTCTTCGGCACCGTCCCGCGCTCGTAGAAGTCGCCGCCGTGGTAGTCCGGGTCGGTGAGGATTGCCTGGCGCGCGACGTCGTTGAAGGCGATGTTCTGGGCTGACAGCTTCGGCGTCGAGGCGATCACGATGCAGTGGCGCAGCCGCTCGGGAAACCGGATGCTCCACGACAGGGCCTGCATGCCGCCCAGGGAGCCGCCCATGACGGCGGCAAACTGGTCGATGCCGAGGCGGTCGGCCAGGCGCGCCTGGGCGCTGACCCAGTCTTCCACCGTCATCAGCGGGAAGGCGGCGCCATACGGCTTGCCGGTGGCGGGATTGACGTGCATCGGGCCGGTCGAGCCGAAGCACGAGCCCAGGTTGTTGACGCCGATGACGAAAAAGCGGTCGGTGTCGACCGGTTTGCCCGGACCCACCATGTTGTCCCACCAGCCGATGTTCTTCGGCGCGTCGGCGTAGGTGCCGGCGACATGGTGCGAGGCGTTCAGTGCGTGGCAGATCAGCACCGCGTTCGAACGCTCTGCATTCAATGTGCCGTAGGTTTCATACATGAGCGTGTAGTCGCCGAGCTGCGTGCCGCTTTGCAGGGGCAACGGCTCGGCGAAGTGCATCGTGGTCGGGGCAACGATTCCAATGGATCCCATGAGGCTTTCTTCGGTATTGTGGATGGCGGCACGCGCGGCCGCCTTTTTTCATGACGTGTTACATGAGCTGGAGCTGTTCGACCGCTTCGAGGATGTCGCCCGGCTCCATCGAGCGCATGATGCGCCGCATGAGCGGGGCAATCAGCGACAGATCGGCGTTCAGGATTTCCTGCTTCACCGACAGGAGCTGGGCCGGATGCATCGAGAACTCGCGCAGCCCCATGCCCAGCAGCAGGCGCGTGAGCTTGGTGTCGCCCGCCATCTCGCCGCAGACGGCGACGTCGATGCCGGCCTTCTGCCCGGCGGCGATGGTCATGCCGATCAGCTGCAGGATGGCCGGATGCAGCGGGTCGTACAGGTGCGCCACCTCGTAGTCGACGCGGTCGATCGCCAGCGTGTACTGGATCAGGTCGTTCGTGCCGATCGAGAGGAAGTCCATGCGGCGCACGAACATCGGCAGCGCCAGCGCGGCGGCCGGGATCTCGATCATGGCGCCCACCTCGAGCGCCAGGTCGTACTTGATGTTCTGTTCGCGCAACTGGGCCTTGGCCTGCTCGAGCATGCCCAGGGTCTGGTCGATCTCGAAGGCGTGCGCCAGCATCGGGAACAGGATGCGCACCTTGCCGAAAGCCGAGGCGCGCAGGATCGCGCGCAGCTGGGTCAGGAACAGCTGCGGCTCGGCCAGGCAGTAGCGGATCGCGCGCAGGCCGAGCGCGGGATTGAGCGCCGTGTGCTCGGTCGGATCGAGCGGCTTGTCGGCGCCCACATCGAGGGTGCGGATCGTTACCGGGCGGCCTTTCATCGCCACCACGGCGCGCCGGTACTGTTCGAACTGCTCATCCTCGTCGGGCACGGTCAGGCCGGGGGCGCCGCGGCCCATGAACAGGAATTCGGAGCGGAACAGGCCGATGCCGGTGGCGCCCGCGTCCAGCGCGTGGGGGCAATCGTCGGGCAGCTCGATGTTGGCCATGAGCTTGATGGCGGTGCCGTCCCTGGTCACGGCCGGCGTTTTCTTGAGCTTCAGCAGGCGCTTGCGGGCGCGCGTCAATGCCAGCTGGCGCGCGCGGAACTGCTCCAGCACCAGCGGGCTCGGATTGCAGATCACCACGCCGGCATCGCCGTCGACGACGACCACGTCGTCCTGCTCGATCAGGCGCGAGGCCTGGCTCATGCCGACCGCCGCCGGGATGTCGAGCGAGCGCGCGACGATCGCCGTATGCGAATTCTGGCCGCCGACGTCGGTGACGAAACCGACGAAGGAGCGCGACTCGCCGCCGCGATCGCGGAAGGCGAGCATGTCGGCCGGCGAAATGTCGTGGGCGACGACGACCATCTGCGGCGCATCGCCTTCCTCGCCGGCCAGGGGCGGCGGCACGGACAAGGCGCTGCCCATCAGGACTTTCAGGACGCGCTCGGCGACCTGCTGGATGTCGTGCTTGCGCTCGCGCAGGTAGGGGTCTTCGATCTCGTCGAACTGGGCGGACAGCTCGTCGATCTGGGTGACGAGCGCCCATTCGGCGTTGTAGTGGCGCGAGCGGATGATGTCGAGTGGCGCCTCCGAGATCATCGGGTCGGACAGGATCAGCGCGTGGACGTCGATGAAGGCCCCCAGTTCGGTCGGCGCATCCTTCGGCAGGTCGGTCCACAGCTCCTGCAGGTTGCGGTGCACTTCGGCGATCGCGTCCTGCAGGCGCTTGACCTCGGCCTCGACCTGCTCTTCCGGGACCAGGTAGTGCTTGACGTCGAGCGCGGCCGGCGTGAGCAGGTGCGCGCGCCCGATCGCGATCCCGCGCGAGACGGGAATGCCATGGAGCGTGAATGACGCCATCGAGGGTCCTGAAAGGTAGCGGCCCGATTCCGGCATTACTCGCCTTCGCCGAACTTGTCGTTGACGAGCGCGCAGAGCGCGACGATGGCGTCCTGTTCGTCGGCGCCGTCGGCTTCCAGCGTGACTTTTGCACCCTTGCCGGCGGCTAGCATCATGACGCCCATGATCGACTTGGCGTTGATGCGGCGGCCGTTGCGGGTAAGCCAGACTTCGCTCTTGTATTTCGCGGCCAGCTGGGTGAATTTGGCGGATGCGCGGGCGTGCAGGCCAAGTTTATTGATAATCTCAAGTTCTTGTTGAATCATGTTCTCGTTTTCTTTTCCATCGTCAGAACTGCGGCGAAGCGCCCCGCCCCCCCTGTAACCCGGTTCAACCGGGGCCAACCCGAATACGGTTATCGACCCGCACCGCGCCATTCTGGGCGCCCGCCAGCGCCATCTCCACCACCACGTCGAGCGTGTCGCGGCGGTAGGTGATCGCGCGCAGCAGCATCGGCAGGCTGATGCCGGCGATGACTTCGACGTGCCCGGCGATGGCCAGCGAATTGCAGCAGTTGGCCGGCGTGCCGCCCTTGATGTCGGTGATCACGAGCACGCCGTCGCCGTCGTCCAGGCGCGCGATCGCGTCGCGCGCGCGCGCATGCACGGCGCCCGTGTCTTCGTCGGCCGCGACATCGATCGCTTCGAAGCGCTCGGTCGGCCCGCGAAACACGTGGGCCACCGCCGCGATGAACGCCTGGCCCAGCGGAGCGTGGGTCAGGAGCAGAATACCTACCATGTCATTTCCCTGTTGCCTGCTCGACCGCGTCGATGAACATCGCCGCAACGTCGAAACCGGTCTGGTCGGTGATCTCCTGGAAGCAGGTCGGACTGGTGACGTTCACCTCGGTGAGGAAATCGCCGATCACGTCTAATCCTACCAGCAACAGCCCGCGCTCGGCCAGCAGCGGTCCGAGCGTCTCGGCGATTTCACGGTCGCGCTCGGTAATCGGCTGGGCCACGCCGATGCCGCCGGCGGCCAGGTTGCCGCGTACTTCGGTGCCCTGCGGGATGCGCGCCAGCGCGAAGGGCACCGGCTTGCCGCCGATGACGAGGATGCGCTTGTCGCCCTTAACGATATCGGGAATGTATTTTTGCACCATAATGGTGCGTTTTCCATTGTCGCTCAGCGTTTCGATAATCGCGCCCAGGTTCATGGCGTCCGATTTCACGCGGAAGATGCCGGTACCTCCCATGCCGTCGAGCGGCTTGAAGATGACGTCGCCATGCTGGGCGTGGAAGGCGCGCAGGCGCTTTTCCGAGGAGGCGACCAGGGTGGGCGAGGTAAACTGGCTGAACTGGCCGATGGCCAGCTTTTCGTTGTGGTCGCGAATCGCAGACGGACGGTTGAAGACGCGTGCGCCCTGCTTTTCGGCCAGTTCCAGCAAATAGGTGCCGTACACATATTCCATGTCGAAAGGCGGATCCTTGCGCTCGATGATGGCGTCCAGGCTCGACAGGCGCAGGTCGCGCGCTTCGTCCGCCCGGTACCAGTCCTGCGCATCGCCCGTCAGGTGGATGCGCCGCACTTCGGCCCACACGACGCCCCCTTCGAGGGCCATGTCGCGCTGCTCGAACGCGTAGAGTTCATGCCCGCGCCGCGCCGCCTCGCGCATCATTGCGAAGGTCGAGTCCTTGTAGATCTTGAAACCGGAGAGCGGATCGGCGAGGAAGGCGATTTTCATGGAGGGTCCTGTCTGGGTAATGCCCTCGATTCTAGCCGGAATACGCGATGCGCGCGGGCGCCCGCTCCGGCCGAACGATTGCGTGGAGCACATAACTCGCGCCAGCAAATGATGCGGGATCGAGAAAACGCCTGAGCATACGCAAACCATGGCGCGATTGTATGGGCGACGATGCGCAAATGGACGCTCGACTCGATCACCAAAGCGAACAGGAGCGCCTGGTCCGCATCTACCGCGGCTGGCATGGCGGCGCCGCGCTGGCGCGCTATGCCTGGCACCGGCCCGACATCGTCTACCAGCATGCGATGCGCACCCGGGTACTGTCGCGCATGCTCGCCGCCACCGTCGGCACCGACCTCGGCAAGGTGCGCGTCGTCGATGTCGGCTGCGGCACGGGCGGCTTCCTGCGCCAGCTGGTCGACTGGGGCGCGACGCCTGCCCATCTCGCCGGGACCGAATTGCAGCAAGACCGGCTCGACCTGGCCCGGGCGCGCTCGCCCCGCGGCGTCCACTGGCATTGCGGCGCCTTGAACGCCCTGCCCGACGCCAGTGCCGACCTGGTCAGCGCCCAGACGATCCTGTCGTCGGTGCCCGACCCGGACCTGCGCCGGCACCTGGCAGCCGACATGTGGCGCGTGCTGCAACCGGGCGGCTGGTGCCTCGTGTTCGATTTTCGCTATAACAACCCGCGCAACCCCCACGTGCGCAAGGTCACGCGCACTGAGCTCGACAATTACTGGGCCGGGCAGCGCCGCCAATACCAGACCCTGCTGCTGGCGCCGCCGGTCGGCCGTGCGCTGGCCGGGCTGCCCGCCCTGGTGACCGAAACGCTGGCGGCACTGGCGCCGCCGCTGCGCTCGCATTTCATGTACATGGTGCAGAAGGCACGGTAGGCCGACCCCGGGGTCGCACGCCCTGCCTACGCTGCTTCAGTACACTTCCGGATTCGGATCGGTGCGCTCCATCTCGAGGGATGCCGCCAGCAGCCCCAGGCGCGCCACCACGCCGTACACATAGAACCGGTTCGGCGCCGCCGTCCCCGGCTTGGCCTTCAGGTCCGGCACCGCATGCTGCTGCGCGAAGGCCAGCGGCACATACTGCGAGCCGGGCGCGTTCAGGTTCTGGTCGATGCCGCGCTCGGCATGCACGCGATAAAAGCCGCCGACCACGTAGCGGTCGATCATGTACACGACCGGTTCGGCTACGGCGTCGTCGATCTTTTCGAAGGTCGGCACGCCTTCCTGGACGATCAGGTCGTTGATGGTGAGGCCATCCTTGATCACCGACATCTTGGCGCGCTGCTTTGCGCTCAGGTCGCGCACTTCGCTCGCGTCCTTCACCGTCATCACACCCATGCCGTAGGTACCGGCGTCGGGTTTCACGATCACGAAGGGCTTTTGCTCCTTCATGCCGTATTCCTTGTATTTTTTCTTGATCTTCGAGAGCAGCGCCGAGACGGCGTCGGCCAGCGCCTCGGTGCCTTGGTCGTTTTCCAGGTCGATGTCGGCCACCTTCGCATGCAGCGGGTTGACCATCCATGGATCGATATCGATCAGCTTGCCGAACTTCTTCGCCACTTCGTCGAAGGCTTTCAGGTGGTTGCTCTTGCGGCGCACCGCCCAGCCGGCATGCACCGGCGGCAGCAGCGACTGCTCGTGGATGTTTTCCAGGATCGCGGGGATGCCGCCCGATAAGTCGTTGTTCAGCAGGATCGTGCAGGGATCGAAGTCCGCCAGCCCCAGGCGGCGTCCGTTGGGCGAACGCACCAGCGGTTCGACCACCAGCATGTTGCCATCCGGCAGCGCCAGCGGCGTCGGCTGGGTGACCTCGGGCGAGAGCGAGCCCAGGCGCACATGCAGGCCGGTCTGGCGGAAGATCTGCATCAGGCGCGCCACGTTTTGCAGGTAATGCGGGTTGCGCGTCTGGGTTTCCGGGATTAACAACAGGTTGCGGGCGTCCGGGCAATACTTGTCGATCGCCGCCATGGCCGCCTGCACCGTCAGCGGCAGCATTTCGCTGGCTAGGTTGTTGAAGCCGCCCGGGAACAGGTTGGTGTCGACCGGCGCGAGCTTGTAGCCGGCATTTCTCAAGTCGACCGAGCAATAGAAGGGCGGCGTGTGCTCCTGCCACTCGAGGCGGAACCAGCGCTCGATGGCCGGCGTGGCGTCGAGGATCTTCTTTTCTAAATCGAGCAGCGGGCCGGTCAGGGCGGTAGCGAGGTGCGGGACCATGAAAGTAGACGTCCTTATGGGCTTCTTGGCAATGAATGCCCGTATCTTGGGGCAACAAGCACTATTTTAAAGGCTTCTGTTGCACCGCAATAAACAAAAAAGGCGCCCCGCAGGGCGCCCTCTCTATGCTGAACGGGTCGCGGTACTAGGAATGGTACGCCGATTCGCCATGGCTGGTAATATCCAGGCCCTCGCGTTCCTGTTCTTCCGGCACGCGCAGCCCGATCACGAGGTCGACCAGCTTGAAGGCGACATAGGCGACGAACGCCGACCAGACGATGGTCACGCCCACCGCCTGGACCTGGACCCAGACCTGATGGCCGATCGAATACACCTCGGCCGAACCCTTGTTGGCGACGTAATCCCAGATGCCCTGCCCGCCCAGCTGGGGCGCGGCGAAGACGCCGGTCAGCAGTGCGCCGACGATGCCGCCGACACCGTGCACGCCGAACACATCAAGCGAATCGTCGACGCGCAGCAGGCGCTTCAAGCCATTCACGCCCCACAGGCAGACGAGGCCGCCGACCAGGCCGATCACCAGCGCCCCCATCGGACCGACGAAACCGCAGCCCGGGGTAATGGCCACCAGGCCCGAGACGGCGCCGGAAGCGGCGCCCAGCATCGATGGCTTGCCCTTGGCGACCCATTCGCCCATGGTCCAGGCGACGGTCGCGGCGGCGGTCGCCAGCAGCGTGTTGATGAAGGCCAGCGCGGCGACGTCGCCCGCTTCCAGCGCCGAGCCGGCGTTGAAGCCGAACCAGCCCACCCACAGCAGCGACGCCCCGATCATGGTCATGGTCATCGAGTGCGGCGCCATCGACTCGCGGCCGTAGCCGACGCGCTTGCCGATCACGTAGGCGCCGACCAGGCCGGCGACCGCGGCATTGATGTGCACCACGGTGCCGCCCGCGAAGTCGAGCGCGCCCTTCTGCCACAGCCAGCCGGCGGCGTCGGTGACGCTCGCCAGCGTGGCGGCGTCGGTGATGGCGTCGGGACCGGCCCAGAACCAGACCATGTGCGCGACCGGGATGTAGCAGAAGGTGAACCACAGCACCACGAAGGCCAGCACGGCGGCGAAGCGCGCGCGCTCGGCGAATGCGCCGACGATCAGGGCGCAGGTGATGGCGGCGAAGCTGCCCTGGAAGGCGACGAAGATGAACTCGGGGATCATCGTGTCCTTGCTGAAGGTGGCGGCCATGCTGAACGCGCCGGCGGCGTGATCGTAGATGCCGCTCAGGAAAACGCGGTCGAAGCCGCCGATGACGGCGTTGCCGCCGGTAAAGGCGAGCGAATAGCCGTAGACGCACCAGAGCACGATGATCACGGAAAACACCATGAACACTTGCAGCAGCACCGACAGCATGTTCTTGGCGCGCACCAGGCCGCCGTAGAACAGTGCCAGGCCAGGGATCGACATCATGATCACGAGCAGCGTGGCGACCAACATCCAGGCGGTATCGCCCTTGTTGACGGAAGGGGCGGCCCAGGCGGGCAGCGCGAGGCTGAGCCCAAGCGCCAGCGCCAGCGCGCCGCCCAGGTTTTTTGTCATTGCTCGATTCATTTGGAAATCCTTTTACAGTGCGTCGTTGCCGGTTTCGCCGGTACGGATACGGATGACCTGGCTGAGGTCGGACACGAAGATCTTGCCGTCGCCGATCTTGCCGGTACGCGCCGCGCCCTGGATGGCATCGATGACCTGGTCGACGACGGCGTCGTCGACCGCCGCTTCGATCTTGATCTTGGGCAGGAAGTCGACCACGTATTCGGCTCCGCGGTAGAGCTCGGTGTGGCCTTTCTGGCGCCCGAAGCCTTTCACTTCGGTGACCGTCATGCCCTGCACGTTAATTTCCGACAGCGCCTCGCGCACTTCGTCGAGCTTGAAGGGCTTGATAATGGCGGTAATCAGTTTCATCGCATTGCCTCTTTCAGAAAATTTTCGAGACGGACACTACGGCCGCCGACTTGCCCAGGTTGCGGCCGCTCGGGCTGACATAGGCTTCGGTATTGGCCTTGATCCAGGCCAGCGACACGCTGGCAAAGCCCAGGTCCTTGGTCAGGCCGACCTTGTAGTCGGTGTACGAGAACTGGGCATTGTTCTCCACGCGCTGGCGGCCCACGTGCAGGTTCAGCACCAGGCCGGCGACCGCCGCGATCGGCACGTTGGCGCCCAGGTCCAGGTAACCGCTGCGCTTGCTGTTGGTGGTGCCGAACAGGTTCGTGGTCGAGTGCGAGTACTTCAGGTAGGCCGGGCCATAGCCGACCTGGCCGTAGAGCTCGAAGGTGTTCGCATCCGGATTCAAGTCATTCGACGGATACCAGTAGTACAGGCCGCCGACGTCGTAGCTGATCGCTTCCGTCAGCTGGCCGCGCTTGCCGGCGTACAGGTCGACTTCGACATTGCCGTCGCCGCCCAGGTCCTTGGTCCACTTGATGGTCGAGAGCCAGGTGCCGGCGTAGAAGCCGCTCGGGCCGTGGACATAGTCGGCGCCGCCCTGCAGCGCCGGGTCGAAGCGGGTTTGCGACAGGCCGCGGTAGCGGTATTCGCTGGCCAGGGCGGCGTTATAGCTGACCTGGTGCTCGGCGACGGGCGTTTCCTGCGCCTGGGCGCTGCCCATCATGACCAGCGCCAGTACGACTGCTCGACCCGTTGCTGCGCTACCTGCTGACTTGCTCTTCATGACAATTCCCTTCGATGGATGGATGCGGTGTTCGTACCTGCCTGAGTTGCAGCTTTACCCATCCTGTAGCAGAATGCGTGCCAGCTCGCGGGGGCATGCCAGGCGCTTGATTTTTCGCTGTACCGCCCCACTTTCGTTGGGAATGACGATAATTGCGTGCGCGCCGGCCGCAAGTTCGGCTGCCATGCACTAAACGGGGTCGTCGCGCACCACTGTGGTGCAGCGCCTCGCTGACCAGGACCGATGGACATGAATAAATTTTTTGATGACTTGCAAGGCAAGATCAACCAGGCGATGGAAAGCGCGCCCGCCAAGGACATCGAGCGCAACGTCAAGGCGATGATGACCCAGGGCTTTTCCAAGCTCGACCTGGTGACGCGCGAGGAATTCGACATCCAGGCCCAGGTGCTGGCCAAGACGCGCGCGAAACTCGAAGCGCTCGAGCTGCGCGTGGCCGAGCTGGAAACGCGCCTGGCGGAGACCGCGCCGAAAGTCTGATGGCGCCGCATGCCCTACCTCCTTGGAAGGCAGCGCCATGAATGCAAACGATCTGTTGTCAGGCACCTCCCTGCCTCTCCAGCAGGTATCGATCGACGTGCTGCGCGAGAAGTACGCAAAAGGCGATGAAACCTCGGTCGCCGACGTACGCCAGCGCGTGGCGCATGCGCTGGCCGCGCACGAGGCCCCCGCGTCCCGCCTCGATCAGGCCGAACGCTTCCTCTGGGCCATGGAACACGGCTTCGTACCCGGCGGACGCATCAACTCCGCCGCCGGCCTCGACCTGAAGGCTACCCTCATCAACTGTTTCGTCCAGCCCGTCGGCGACTCCGTCACGGGAGTCGAGGACGGCCTGCCCGGCATCTACACGGCCCTGGCCGAAGCGGCAGAAACGATGCGCCGCGGCGGCGGCGTCGGCTACGATTTCAGCGCCATCCGCCCCTTCGGCGCGCTCGTGCACGGCACCCGCTCGCGCGCGTCCGGGCCGGTCTCGTACATGGAACTGTTCGACGCCTCGTGCCGCACGGTCGAATCGGCCGGTGCCCGGCGCGGCGCCCAGATGGGCGTGCTGCGCATCGACCATCCCGACATCGAACGTTTCATCGCCGCCAAGGACCGCGGCGCCCTCTCGAATTTCAACATCTCGGTCGGGGTCAGCGACGCCTTCATGCACGCGCTAGAGGCGGACACGCCGTTCGCGCTCGTGCACCGCGCCGAGCCGGGCGAGGAATTCGTCAAGGCCGGCGCGCACCGGCGCGAGGACGGCCTCTGGGTCTGGCGCGAAGTACGCGCGCGGGCGCTGTGGGACAGCATCATGGCCTCGACCTACGACCATGCCGAGCCGGGCGTGCTGTTCATCGACCGCATGAACGCCGAAAACAACCTCTGGTATTGCGAACAGCTGCGCGCGACCAATCCCTGCGGCGAACAGCCCCTGCCTGCCTACGGCTGCTGCGACCTCGGCTCGCTGAACCTCACCTGCTTCGTCGAGCACGCGTTCACGGAAGGAGCCCGCTTCGACTTCGACCGCATGCGCGAGGTCGCCGCCGTGGCCGTGCGCATGCTCGACCTGGTGCTGGACGCCACCGAGTGGCCGCTGCCGCAGCAGGCGGCCGAGGCGCGCGCCAAGCGCCGCATCGGCCTCGGCTTCCTCGGCCTGGGCAGCGCCCTCGTCATGCTCGGCCTGCGCTACGACGCGCCCGAGGGCCGCCTGCTGGCGGCGCGCATCGCCGAAGCCCTGCGCGACGCGGCATATGCGGCCTCGATCGACCTGGCGCGCGAAAAAGGCGCCTTTCCGCTGTTCGACGCCGGGCGCTACCTGGAAGGGGCCTTCGTGGCGCGCCTGCCGCAAGCACTGCGCGAGGCGATCCGCGCCCACGGCATCCGTAATTCGCACCTGCTGTCGATCGCTCCCACCGGCACCATCGCCCTGGCCTTCGCCGACAATGCCTCGAACGGCATCGAGCCGGCCTATTCCTGGACCTACCAGCGCAAGAAACGCATGCCCGACGACACGATGCGCGCCTACGAAGTGCAGGACCATGCCTGGCGCCTGTACCAGCGGCGCGCTCCCGCGGGGCCCTTGCCGCAGCAGTTCGTCACCGCCCTCGAGATGAGCGCCGACGACCACCTGCGCATGCTGGAAGCGGTGCAGCCCTTCGTCGACACCTCGATCTCGAAGACGGTGAACGTGCCGGCCGATTACCCCTACGCCGACTTCCGCGGCCTGTATCTGGAAGCCTGGCGCGCCGGCTTGAAGGGGCTGGCGACTTATCGCCCGAACACGGTGCTGGGCAGCGTGCTCGGCACCGTGGCCACGCCTCCCGACCTGGCCTTTCCCGACGAAGACCCGCTGCGCAAGCGCTTCGACGGGCGCCCGCTCGGCGAACTCGACTCCGTGACCTCGAAGGTCGAGTATGCGACCCAGGAAGGCCGCAAGACCCTGTATTTGACGGTCAGCTTCATCCGTGTCGACGGCATGGTGGACGGGGTGCCGGTGACGATCGAGCGCCCCTTCGAATTCTTCATGCCGGCCAACCAGCGCAGCGACGGCCAGCAGTGGATCACGTCCTCGATGCGCCTGCTGTCGATGCTGGCGCGCGCCGGCGGCCCGATCGCGAAAGCGCTGGCCGACATGCGCGACGTGGTGTGGGAAAAAGGACCGGTACGCTGCGGATTCCTCGCGCGCGAGGATGGCAGCCGGGTGCCGGTGTTCCACGATTCGGAAGCGGCGGCGGTCGGCTTCATGCTGCAGCGGATCCTGGTCAAGCGCGGTTTCCTCGACAGCCAGGGCAACCAGGTGCCGGTGGCGCAGCTGGCGCGCCAGTTCGCCGCGCGCGCCGGCGCCTTCGACGCGGCGCCCGCCGCTGCCGCCGAAGTGCCGGCCGCGGCGCCGTCCGCCGTGGGGGCCAAATGTCCGGAATGCGGCGCGCGGGCGCTGCGCAAGAGCGAAGGGTGCACGCGCTGCGACAACTGCCAGTATGTGGGGGAATGCGGCTGAGTTGTCGTCCCATGGCATGGTCGCGGGTGATACCATCGCAGGATCCGGCGACCACTATCGATGCGAATGACGACCGACCATATTTCCCGCGCCCCCGGCAGCGGCATCAATGAAGACCTGATCGCGGTATTCGGGAACGATGCCCAGGTCGACCTGCTCGTGCTCGACGGCGCGACCTCGGTGGCCGACGACGACATCCACGCGGACGGCGCCGCGCTCGACCTCGACCCGTATGTGAATCCGCACGAAGGCGTGCTGCGCGAGGCAATCGCGCACCTGGGCCTGGAGGGCGTTTCCGACCCGGCGCTGCGCCGTGCGCGCCTGCTGCCGATGCTGCGCGCGCGGCGCGAATTCCAGCATGGCGCCAGTCAGCCGGACGTGTTGTGCCTGGCGCCGCGGGGCCCGTTCAAGGCGCGCGCAGCCGCGTTGCGTCTGCCGCGCGATGCCGCCGTGCTGGCGATGACCGACGGCTTTTATCGGCTGGTCGACTCCTACGGACTCTATACAATCGGGGAATTGGCGCGGCAATGCCGCAGCCGGGGCTTGGCGGCGCCGATGGACGAATTGCGCGCATTCGAGGCGGCGCGCGCGGGCGGCGCCCTGGCGGTGAAAAGCGCCGACGATGCCTCGGCACTGTTGTGGACCGGCGTGGGCCGCCACGCATCGGAAGGAAACACGAATGAAATCGTTTGATTCGCGCGGCCGGCTCGACCGCTCCGCGCCCGGCAGGGGAAACCATTGAACACGCATGTAAAATACGCGGCCGGCGTCCTGCTGGCCCTGGCATTGTCGGGCGGGGCGAGCGCCCAGGACAGCGGCTATCCGGCCGGGGCGCGGGTCGTCGTCGTCAATGTCGAGCGTTTGCTGGTCGACTCGAAACCCGCGCGCGCCGCGACGGCCAGGATCGAAGCCGAATTTGCGCCGCGGCGCCAGCAAATCCAGGCCCAGCTGCGCCAATTGCGCGCCTTGTCCGAGAAGCTGGCCCAGGACGCCCCGCGCCTCGACGACCGCGAGCGGCTGCTACGTTCGCGCGCCGTCAACGAACTCGAGCGCACCGTGCGGCGCGCCCAGGCCAGCATCGCCGACGACTTTACCGATCGTAGTGCGTCCGCACGCGCGATCCTCGCCAAGCGCATCCACGACATCGTACAGGCGCTGCCCGCCCAGCAGGGCGTGGACGTGGTGCTGACGCGCACCGTCTGGCACCGGCCGCAGATCGATGTGACGGACAAGGTCGGTGCCCTGCTGGACCGCTAGGCGCCGCCGTCGTGTGGCGCCAATCCGATGCCGGGAAGCATTTTGCCCGGAGGATAAGGTATCACTGTTTTTGTCCAAGTAATATTCCAGGTGTGTGCACCCTGTCCGGTGCGCCACTGCCAGGAGAACCCCATGCTGCCGAGCCACTGCATCGCCTTTGCCGGAACCGTCTTGCTGGCCAAAGGCGAACTCGTGGACGTCGTGAAGGCCGTCAAGGCGGCGATCGACGCGGGCCACGCGCCGTCGATCGCGTTGCTCGATGGCGCCACCAGCCACCCGGTCCAGATCGACTTCGGCGGTACCGAAGAAGAAGTCCTGCAGCGCATTGCGCGCGCGCCGGCGCGCAGCAGCCCCGGGCGGCCGAAGCCGGGCGTGGTACCGCGCGAAGTGACGCTGCTGCCGCGCCATTGGGAGTGGCTGTCGGGCCAGCCCGGCGGCGCCTCGGTGGCGCTGCGCAAGCTGGTCGAACGCGCGTCGCGCGATGCCCGCGGGGCCGATACGATGCGCGCGGCGCGCGATGCGGCATACCGCTTCATGCATGAGCTGATGGGCGATGCGCCGGGGTTCGAGGAGGCGTCGCGCGCGCTGTTCGCGGGCGATGGCGGGCGTTTTGCGGAATTGGTCGCGCGATGGCCGCGGGATGTGCGCGGGCACTTGCTGAAGCTGGCGGGGCCGGCGTTTGGCGCCGCCTGAACCAGCCTCGCGATACGCCCGGGACCGGCGCGCGGGTTCCGGGGCCGCGCGGCTGGAACGGGGCACCGGCCCATCGCCGTGACGCGTCGGCGCCGGCACCCTGCCGGGCGCCCCGATGGCGGTGACGCCACCTGCAAAAATAGCCGGCAAGCCGGTTCGGGGGCGCGCTCAATCGCATGGGCCAGCTGCTGGCGCGATTTTTCCCCCGGTGCATTCTCTCAGGCCGCGAGAACCTTAGCCGGACGGCGCGCACGATTGGCAGCGCGCAAGGCCGCGTCTTCCCGGCGGCGCACCATTTACCAGTCCCGCATCCGCCAGGAATCCCATGAGTCTCGCCGTCCTACGAAGCCGCGCCCTGTCCGGCATGCAAGCACACCCGGTCAGCGTCGAGGTGCACCTGGCCAATGGCTTGCCCGGGCTGGCGATCGTCGGTCTGCCCGACGCCGAAGTGCGCGAGGCAAAAGACCGGGTCCGCGCCGCCTTGCAAAATGTCGGCTTCGAGATGCCCGCGCGGCGCATTACCGTCAACCTGGCGCCGGCCGACTTGCCGAAGGAATCGGGTCGCTTCGACTTGCCGATCGCGCTGGGCATCCTGGCCGCCTCCGGCCAGATCCCGGCAAAGGAGCTGGACCGCTATGAGTTCGCCGGCGAGCTCTCGCTGTCCGGACAACTTCGTCCGGTTCGCGGCGCGCTGGCGATGACCTTCGCGATCGGGCGCGGCGGCGGCGACACGTGCCGTGCCTTCATCCTGCCGCGCGCGAGTGCCGACGAAGCGGCGCTGGTGGCGGACGCCGCCGTCTATCCGGCCGACACGCTGCTGCAGGTGTGCGCCCATTTCGCGGCCACCGACGATGGCGCGCGCTTGACGCGCTACCGCAACGAGCGACAAGGTCAAGCGGTGTGCTATCCGGATTTCTCCGACGTGAAGGGCCAGCAGCATGCCAAGCGCGCATTCGAGATCGCCGCGGCGGGCCACCATTCGCTTTTGCTGATGGGGCCGCCTGGTGCCGGCAAGAGCATGCTGGCCGCGCGCTTTCCCGGCCTGCTGCCGCCGATGACGGACGAGGAAGCGCTGGAAGCGGCGGCCGTGCAATCGCTCAACGGCAGTTTTTCAGCGGCGCGCTGGCGGGTGCGGCCGTTTCGCAGCCCGCACCATACGAGCTCGGGCGTGGCCCTGGTCGGCGGCGGCGGCGTGCCGCGTCCCGGTGAAGTCTCGCTGGCGCACTGCGGCGTCCTGTTCCTGGACGAGCTGCCGGAATTCGACCGCAAAGTACTCGAAGTGCTGCGCCAGCCGCTCGAATCGGGCCGCATCACGATCTCGCGCGCGGCCCAGCAGGCCGACTTTCCGGCGCGCTTCCAGCTGATTGCGGCAATGAACCCCTGCCCTTGCGGTTGGCGCGGCCATCCCTCGGGCAGGTGCCATTGCACGGACGAGACGGCGGCGCGTTACCGCGACCGCATTTCCGGTCCCTTGCTCGACCGTATCGACATGCAGATCGAGGTGAGTGCCATGTCACCCGATGCGATGGGCGCGCGCGCCGATGGCGAGCCCAGCGTGGCGATCGCCGCGCGCGTCGAACACGCCCATGCCATGCAACTCGCGCGCCAGGGCAAGCCGAACCAGCGCCTGAACACGCACGAGATCGAACGTTATTGTGCACTCGACCCGGCGAGCGGGCACACGCTGCGTTCGGCCATGTCGTTGATGAACTGGTCGGCACGCGCCTACCACCGCGTGCTGAAAGTGGCGCGGACCATCGCCGACCTGGCAGGAGCGCCGGCGATCGGCGCGGCGCACATCGCCGAAGCGGTGCAGTACCGGCGCGGGTTGCAGGAACGCTGAGCATGCGGCCGAGGTAGCGCGGGGCGAGCCGCCCTGCTACCATCGGCACATGCAAAAACGACTGTTCCTGACGATGGTGCTGGGCGGCGCTCTGGCGCTCTCCGGATGCAACCCGACCTATAACTGGCGCGATTACAGCAGCCCCGACGCTCCCTACCGCATCATGTTTCCGGCCAAGCCGGCGACGCACACGCGCAGCATCGACCTCGACGGCATGCGGGTGGAGATGACGATGACGGCGGCCGAGGTCGAAAGCGTGATGTTCGCGGTCGGCACCGGCGTCGCCCCCGACCCGGCGCGCGCCCGGGCCGCGGTGAGCGCCATGAAGACGGCGCTGGTGCGCAACATCGGCGCGAAGGTCGAGCGCGAAAGCGCGGCCGCTGCCGGTGCCGGCATGTCCGTCGAGATCGATGCGCTCGGCACCGCGAACGGCCAGCCAATGAAGCTGCGCGGCCGCTTCGTCGCCGACGGCAAGCGCTTTTACCAGGTGATCGTGATGGGCCGGGCGGATGCGGTCGCGGCCGAACATGCCGACCAGTTCATCGCTTCGTTCAAAGCGCTGTGATGCTTGATCCGCCCGCGCTTGCGTTGACCGGGCTCGGCAAAAGTTTTGGCCGTCCCGCCGTCGACGGCCTCGATCTCACCGTCGCGCGCGGCGAATTCTATGCGCTGCTCGGGCCGAATGGCGCCGGCAAGACCACCACCTTGCGCATGGTCGCCGGCCTGCTGGCGCCGGATGCGGGACGGATCGAAGTCCTCGGCATCGACCTGGCCGTCGACCCGCAGGCAGCCAAACGCCGGATCGCCTATCTGCCGGACGAGCCGATGTTGTACGGGAAGCTGAAACCCACCGAATACCTCGAATTCGTCGCCGGCCTGTGGGGCATCGACGGCAGAGCGGCCGAGCCGCGCGCGCGCGCGCTGCTCGCCTGGCTGGACCTGGAACAACACGCGCATGAACTCACCGAAGGTTTTTCGCGCGGCATGAAGCAAAAGCTGGCGCTGGCGGGCGCCCTCATCCATGAGCCGGAATTGCTGATCCTGGACGAGCCGCTGACCGGCCTGGACGCGGGCGCCGCGCGCCAGGTGAAGGACTTGCTGCTCTCGCACGTGGCCGCGGGGGGCACGGTCATCCTCACGACCCACATCCTCGAAGTGGCCGAGCGCCTGGCGCAGCGGATCGGCATCATCCAGCAAGGCCGCCTGATTGCCCAGGGCACGCTCGACGAGTTGCGCGTGGCCACGCCGGGCGCGACGCTGGAAGACATGTTCCTGCGTCTGACTGGAGCAGCGTGAAGGCGCGGCCAGGCAGTGTGCCATGGCTGCTGCGCCATGAACTGCGCCTGTTCTGGTACGCGCGCCTGGCTGCCGGCAAGCCAGGTGCGCCGCGCCGGGCGAACTGGCGCGTGGCAGGCGGCGGCTTGCTGCTGTGGCTGGGTTGGCATGCCGGCGTCTTTGCCGCGCTGCGTGCGATCGGTCCGTCCGCCGGCATGCCGCCGTGGCAGTTCGTGATCGCCGTCACTGCCATCCTGCTGGGAACCTTTCTCTTCATGCTCTCGAGCGCGCTGAAGACGAGTGTGGAAACCCTGTTCGAGCGCGGCGACATGGACTTGCTGTTGTCCTCGCCCCTGCCCTCGCACAGCATCTTCGTCGTCAAGCTGGCCGGCATGGCCGCTGGCGTCGCCGCCCTCTACCTGTTTTTCCTGGCACCGCTCGCGCACGTCGGCCTGTTACTGGGACAGTTCCGCTGGCTGGCCGTCTATCCCGTCCTGCTTGCAATGGCGGTGATCGCCGCCTCGCTGGCCATGTTGCTCACGCTTATGCTGGTACGCCTGCTTGGCGCGCGCCGTACGCGGGTCGTGGCGCAGGTGCTGGGCGCCCTGGCCGGCGCCTCCCTGTTCCTGTTGTCGCAGGCCGGCACCTTCCTGTCGCAAGACAGCGGTCCGCCGTCCTCGGCGATGGCGACGGTCATGGCGGCGGCGCAGGTGCTGGAACCGCAGAGCCCCTTGCTGCTGCCCGCGCGCGCCGCACTGGGCGACGGCGGTGCGGTGGCAGTCATCGCCGCGATCGGCGTGTTGTGCGCCCTGCTGACCGTGGGTACGACGCACCGCTTTTTCGTGCGCGGCCTGCAGCAGGCGGCAAGCAGCAACCGCGTCCCAAAACACACCGGGCCGGTGCGCTTTCGCTTCGGCCGTGGCATGCCGGCGCTTGTCGTTGCCAAGGAATGGCGCCTGGTCCGGCGCGACCCGCACCTGGTCTCGCAGGTGCTGCTGCAACTGCTGTATCTGCTGCCGCTGTGCTTCCTGGTCTTTCGCGAGAATACGCTGCAGATCCCGGCGTTCGCCGCCGGCCTGACGATGCTGTGCGGCTCGCTCGGCGCTTCGCTCTCGTGGATTATCCTGCTGGCCGAAGACGCGCCCGATCTATTGGCAACCTCCCCTGCCAAAGCGGCGACGCTGCGCCAGGCAAAACTGGCGGCCGCGGTCATCCCCGTATTTGCGCTGGTAGCGCTTCCGCTGTCATGGCTTGTCGCACGCGCGCCTCTGGCGGGCCTGCTGACGGCGGCGACCGTTTGCGGCGCGACGTTCGGTGCGGCGTTGGTCACGATGTGGACCGGCACGCCGACCGCGCGTGGCGAATTCAAGAACCGCGGCGCGCGCAGCATCGCGACGCGCCTGCTCGATCTGAGCAATGTGCTCGGCTGGGGCGCACTCGCCTGGTTGCTGCCGCGCGCACTGGAAGGGACATCGCTCGGCATCGGACTGGCTGGCGGCATCGGTGCGGCCGCTGCGATTGCCTTGGGAACCCTGCCGCTGGCCTGGCTACTGCGCATCCGCACGCGCTAAAGTCGTGCGCGGGGTGACCGTACCCGGCACTCGTGTTATCGTGTTATCGTTTAGTCACGATGAAAAAATACGGGACCGCATCATGTTAATCACTTTTAAAAGCAAGGCTTATCCCGACGTGATGATGTACCAGGATCACGCGAAGCGGATTCTGGACCTGCTGAACAAGGAGCCAGAGATCGGCGTCATTACCTCCGCCGAGGCCGAGCGTGCTGTCCAGTTGCTCGAGCACGAGATCGAAGAAAGCCGCAAGCATCCTCCGACCGATGAGGTCGCCCAGGATATCAAGGCCCACCACATCGAAGACGACGATCCGGAGCACGAACAGGTGCAAATGGTCAGTTTCTCGACGCGAGCCTATCCGATGCTCGAAATGCTGCGCGCTGCGCGCGACCACAAGTGCGACATTCTCTGGGGTGTGTGAAAAGTCGCATCGGTTCCATCCGCGTTCGTAGCGTGGGCATGCGTGCCCACGTCGCCTCGCCCGAGATTCAGCCAAGCGTCTGACAATTCCCGGGACGAAAAAAAACCCGCTGATCTGCATCAGCGGGTTTTTTCTTTATAACTAGCCTGACGATA
>NZ_JBHSMS010000075.1:0-3208 GCF_042656795.1 Massilia jejuensis
CAATGACTTGTCGCCGGTCGAATATGAAAAGCAGTATTTCCAGCGGCTCGCGAGTGTCTAGTAAATTCGTGGCGATTCAGTCCATCCCTTCGATTTGCTCGCCAATTGCGCCACGCAAAAGACGAGAGTAAACGCGATTTTGCGAAGGTTTACAAGGGCGCTGGCAAGTCATTGAAAGTAAACGGGATTTTCAACCGGCGTGGTGATGCTGGCGGACTTGTGTATAACGAAGTGAGTTCAGCCTGGTGGACAGTCTTACGGCCTCTCCTGTTTCTTATTGAAAGAGTGTCAATGAAGAATATCGCAGTATCAAAGAAAAGTTCTGATGGGAAGAATTGAGAGAGTGAGAAGGCAAAGACCCTGAAGGTAATGCTGCCAGAGGGCATGAGTGAAGAGCGAGCAATCACTGAGGCGGCTCACCAGCATGACCTCAGCCGCTATGAACTCGGTCAACCTCTCCAAAATCAACCTGTATACCAACAACTCTCTGTCGCTCACTGACGCTGTGGACGTAGTGACGGCGAAGGTGCAGAAGATCTAGGACGGGAATATAGGGGAAGTTGAGGCGATGCTGGCAAGCCAGGCGTGCACACTCGATGCCCTCTTCAACAACCTGACCCACCGGTCCATCTTGAACATTGCCGGCGGCTACCCAGGCGCAGCAGAGCAATACCCGGTAAGTTGACTGTACCCAGTAAGGCGCCTTAGCTGGCAGGTGCCGGCGAACGAAAATCATTAACTTAGGAAAGTTGCAATGAACGAAGAATACGAAGTAAGAATGTCGCCGCTGTCACAGCGGATGGAGATCGACGGCAAAGAAATCGATGTCCAGATTTATGAGGATGGCGAAGGTGGTTGGCTTCTTGAAGTCGTCGATGAGTTCAACAACTCGACGGTTTGGGACGATCCGTTTCCCTCTGACCAAGAGGCAATGAAAGAACTTCAAAGAGCAATCCAGGAAGACGGCGTTGATTCTTTGATTGGACCGCCTCCCAGCATCAGCCATTGACATCGCGGAAAACTCTGCGCGGGGGCTGTGACAACGCTGCGGAATTGTCCACTACGCTTGCACCCACTTGATCTATGTAGTAACATAACTACATAGATCAAGTCCGAGGGGGTGCCATGACCATTACCACCATATCCAGCCGCGAGTTCAACCAAGGGGCGAGCGAGGCAAAACGGGCCGCAACCAATGGGCCGGTGTTCATCACAGATCGAGGCCGGCCGGCCCATGTGCTGATGAGCTTTGAGGACTATCAGCGACTTACAAAGCAGCGGCGCAATATTGCTGACGCGCTGGCTATGCCAGGTATTGCTGACATCGAATTTGACCCTCCGCGTGTGACCATCGAAACACAAGCGGCTGACTTCTCATGATGTTTGTTCTCGATACTAACGTAGTGTCCGAACTCCGCAAAGTGCGGCTTGGCAAGGCAAATACGAACGTAACGGCATGGGTGGAGAGCGTTGATGCCGCTGACCTCTTTGTGTCGGCTATCACCATCATGGAACTGGAGCTTGGCGTTCTGGCGATCGAGAGGAAGGACGCCACCCAGGGGGCCATGTTGCGTTCTTGGCTCGAGCAGCACGTATTGCCCGAATTCTCTAGACGCACGCTGCCTGTTGATACCGCCGTGGCACAACGCTGCGCCCGGCTGCATGTACCCGATAAGCGTGGCGAGCGCGATGCGCTCATCGCAGCGACCGCCCTTGTGCATGGCATGACGGTGGTCACGCGCAACACCGCTGATTTTGCGCCAACGGGGGTGTCCCTCATCAATCCGTGGGAGGTATCGCGGTGACGGAAAAGGAAATCGTGATGGGATTCGACGGCACACGCGCTGTGGTCGGTTGTGTCGCGTTAGCGATTTGAAGCACAGATTTGCTGGCGAGGAGTGGGCTGCTTTCAAACTGGACGGATTTGTCCTGCCAACGCATAAAATTGGTCGGCGAACGATGTGCGAGCAACGCCTTTAATCCTGAACTGGTCCGGTAATCCTCCCATTTTTAGAGCGAGCTAAAAGTAGAGGTTAAGCGGCGAGCGCCAATTTTTGTCTTGGCGTGATACCGCCGAGCGCCATGTTGGGCCGGTCGTGATTGTATGTCCACAACCAGTTGGTGGCAAATTGCTGGATTTCGTCGAGGGTTTCAAACAGATGATGGGCGAGCCAGTCGTAGCGCACCGTCCTGTTGTAACGCTCGACGTAAGCGTTCTGTTGGGGCTGTCCAGGCTGGATGAAATCGATGCGGATCCCGTGCCTGTCAGCCCAGGCCAGCGTCATTGCGCTGATGTACTCTGGACCGTTATCGCATCGGATGGCAGTCGGTTTGCCGCGCCACTCGATGATGCGGTCGAGCGATCGAATTACGCGTTCGGATGGCAGCGAAAAATCGACTTCGATCCCGAGGCCTTCGCGTTGTAGTCGTCGATGACGTTGAAAAGCCGGATACTGCGACCATCGGCAAGCTGGTCATGCATGAAGTCCATCGACCAGCACTGGTTGATCGCCGTTGGCACAGCCAGCGGCAGCGGCTTCTCGCGCACCAGGCGATGGCGCGGCTTGATGCGCAGGTTCAGCTCGAGCTCGCGGTAAATCCTGTAGACCCGCTTGTGGTTCCATTTGAAGCCCTTTACGTTGCGCAGGTACAGGAAGCATAGTCCAAATCCCCAGTTGCGCTGGTTGTTCGTCAGCCGTACCAGCCAGTCGGCGATGACACCGTTCTCCGCGTCCAGCTTGGCCTCGTAGCGGTAGCAGGTCTGGCTGATGTGAAATGCCTGGCATGCCAGGCCAATCGTGGCTGACCGCTGCGCTACGGCCCACTGCGCCATCTCCCGCCGCTGAGATGGCGCTACCACTTTTTTGTCAGCGCCTCCGCGACGATCTCGGCCTTGAGCCGCTCCTCGGCATACATCTTCTTCAGGCGCCGGTTTTCGTCCTCGAGCTCCTTCATGCGGGCCATCAGCGAGGCGTCCATGCCGCCGAATTTTGAGCGCCACTTGTAGAAGGTAGCATTGCTGATGCCGTGCTCGCGGCACAGCTCGGGAACCGGGCTGCCGGCTTCGGCTTGCTTGAGGATGGCGATGATCTGGCTGTCGGTAAAGCGGGACGTCTTCATGTAGAGCTTTCTGTTCTTAAGTACGGTAGTTGTCAACAAAGTTGTCGTGTCACTTCATGCTGCCAGCTTTGATATCTCAGGTGCAGCC
>NZ_JBHSMS010000076.1:0-3549 GCF_042656795.1 Massilia jejuensis
AAGTGAAATTATCTCAGACGGACAGCGTCGACGGAGCGCTTGGTGGCGAATAAATCAGTGCTTCCTTAGGTGTGCGCAGCCGAAGAGCATCCATAAATTCATAGACATGCATGTACGTCTCATGGACAGTGCGATAGTCCTCTGCGAGCCACGCTTGGATCGCCCGCTGGCCTGTCTTGTCAATGGCCCCGAACAGTTGTCTTTCGATGATGTCATCCGTGCGACCTAGCCATCTGATGGTGTAAAGGTCTCGTTCCCAGAAGTGTGCGTCAGGTCCCTTGTTCAGAATAGCCGGCCCCTGTCCACGCACCTTGCCGCTGGCGTCCCTGAACACCTGTGGCCGCATATCAAGAATCTTAAAGCTCGTCTGCCCAGGCCCCAAGAAGCCCTTCTGGTACCAAATGGGGACGTAGTGGTGCCGATGCGACTGTTGTGTCATTCACGTTCCTCCGAAGACATGAATCATACGCCAACTACGCTCAGCGTAGAGGACCGGGTCCAGCCGAGTGCATCGCGGACTCATCGCTACCAGCGATGGCGGTGTTGTCCACCCTCTCACCTTAGGACACGTCGAACGGCGCTGCCGGGCGTAACGCCACTTTCGCGCGCGAAACCGTTGCTACGCCTGGTGGCCGCCCTCGTGGTTTGCCGAGCCGGCGGGTCAACGCGGTCGACCGGCCGGGCAAGCGCAGCGCGCAGCGCCGCCAGGCGCGGAGGCGTCAGGGATGGAAGCCCGCAGGGGCGAGATCGCGCCGCGGGCTCGATGCGGAGCACGACAGCGCGGCCCGAAGGGGACGCCCATATCCTGGACGCTGAGTTAACATCCTGGTCGCATCCACTTTTTCGAACAAGCCACCACCATGACCGAATCGTCGCCCCTCCCTCCCGAGCAACCCAAGCGCGGCCGCCTCGCGCCCAACAACCCCGAATGGTGTTTTCGCATCCAGGGTAACGAGGGCTGGATCGACAGCTTCACGAACGACCTGAACTCGGTCGACATCAGCATTTTCCCCGACTACGAGGACGACAAGCCGACCGTATGGTTCATGACCTCCCCGCACCTGACGGGCCTGACGCCAGCGCAGGCGACCGGCCGCGCACAGCAGCTGCTGGTCCTGCTGAACGGGGCGCTTCGTCTAAACCACACGGGCTGGTTTCGCGCCTTCGAACTCGGCGAGTGCCTGCAAAGGAAGCCGCTGGGGCCGGCGTGGGTGGGTTACGAGGAGACGCCGGCGATGAAGGCCTTCCCGCCCGACGTCGAGGAATACCGCTACTTCAACCCGAGCCGGCCGCTCGACTACTACGGCGCGGTGCTGTTCCTGTCGCGCAGCGACCCGCAGCTGAGCGCGATCCTGCGGATCCTCGGCACGAGCCCGGTCTCGCTGATGTCGCTGTCGAAAATCCAGGATACGGTCGAGGGCTCGCTGAAGCAGCTTTACCCGAAAGGCAAGGAGCGGCGGGCCGCCCTCGCGGCCCTGGGCAAAGTGACGGTGCGGGACCTGGAAAACTTCGACTACACGGCGAATAACTTCGAGGTCTCGGACATCGACGCCCGCCATGGCATGGACGACAAGTTCGGGCTCTCGGAGCGGCTCGAGGCCCTGACGCTGGACAAAGCAACGCAGATCGTACTGGCCTGCGCGCGCGCCTTCGTCCTGGAACGCGCTCGTGAAACCTTCACGCCGAAGTTCCGCGCGGTGCTGATCACCGACCGCAGCGAGGCTGACTAGCGGCGGTCGGCCAGGCCTTTGGGAAGCCCTGGGCACCGTTCGCCGGCACCGTGGAGCGCGCGCGATCGGCGCGTGTCCGGAGCCGGGCTTCATCACACACCCACTTTCGCGCGCGAGCGCGAAAGTCTGACTTCGCAAAGGCGCAGCCTCTGGACGGCGCCAAGCGGCAGCGCGGACGGTCGCGAGGCGACCGGGAGGGCAAGCGCAGCGCGCAGCGCCGCGAGGCGCGGAGGCGGCCGGGCCGACCGGCCAGGTCGGACTGGCCGCCGCGGCGGGGCCGCGCGGGCACCACGTCGCCGGCTTACAGGCCCGCCCCGCCGCAGGTTACGAATCGGCGGCGCTGTCGTCGCATCCTGGGAACGCCCCGACTTCCGCCAGCTCGGCCACGGACTCCCGCCCGTCCTGCCACCAGCCGAGCAAATCCGGCTCGCCACGGAACAACAGAGGCGGCGTGAAGACGCCCACTTGCCCATCATGGCACCCCTGGAGGCGCGCGCACTCAAAAGCCTTGATGAACCCGGCGACTACCTCATCGCCCGCATCGTCGCCCGCAATGACGGCGGCGATTCGCGCATGAGCAAGCATGATCCTCGTATCCAGTCCGCGCATAATTTCCTCGCAAGTCAAATATTCCTTCGTGAAAGGCGGCCGCCAAGGCCGCCCGCCTCTACTTTTTCGACTGCCCGACCAGATACCCGACCAGACCGGACGTGATACCTGTCACGATGCTACAGGCCCATTTTTTGTCCTCCGGCGATCCGAACAGGGCGACCACGATGCAGGCGATGAATACCGTGCCAGTGATGAGCAAGGCGAACACGAAAAGAATCAGGGCCATTGCGCGCTTGAGCTTCGCATCGGCCGAGTCGCGCGCGCGGCGCGCGTCGGCGTCCTCGTCGGTCTCGTTCTTGATCTTCAATTCCAGCTGATCCCCTTCCCGGCTGATGAGCTGGTCAAGGTTGAGTGTCCGTATATCGCCTTGCTTGTCCATCACAATCCCTCGATCGCGGTTTTAATGCAGTTGTTCGTGTCGAGGATTGCGACGCGGCAATCCTGCCCGCGCGCATCAATCGCAACCTCGTACAGCGCGAGCGCTTTGGCGAGCACTTCGCCCGTATTGCCGCCGTTGTTGGCGGCAATACGGTTGAGCCTTTCGTGAAGCGAACCCGACACTGTCAGTGTGTAAATCACGCTCCGGTCTCCCCCTTGGCTGTTCATCAGACCCCCGGATTAGTGAATGACGTGCAGGCCGTGCGCGCCGCTGACGGCGGCGGCGAGCTTGGCGCAGTCGCAGTTCTCGGCCTGCGAATAGAAGTCAATGACCAAGTCTTGCAACTTGCCCAGGGCGCGTTCGCGCTGGGGCATCGAACCGGCGCGCAAGACTACATCGCCGAACCAGCTGCCGAACGGTTTGGCGACCTCGTAGAGCAGCCCGCCCGCAACATCGGTGCCGACGCACAGAATGGCGGCGGTCATCATGTCCGCCAGCGGCGCGGCATAGGACACGAGTTCGCACATCAGTTCCGCGTGGCCGCTGTCGCACTTGGCCAGCACGGTATCCATATCGTGGTCATACATTCCAGAAACGAACAGGGCCGAAAACAACTCGGTCGCGGTGACGGCTTGCGGAGCAGAAGTGTTCATCGCTATCCTTTCGGGGCTTGGGTCATCAATCACTACAGACTCAATTCTACAGACTTTTCTATTGACCGTCAATAGTTGACATGTTGCGTTTTCGCCCTTGCGCAAAGCGCCCGGATACCGGAACCTGGAGTCCTCGGGCCGGGTGTCGGGGCCGGAACAGGCCCTGACGGTGTTG
>NZ_JBHSMS010000077.1:0-2249 GCF_042656795.1 Massilia jejuensis
CGGTCGAATATGAAAAGCAGTATTTCCAGCGGCTCGCGAGTGTCTAGTAAACTCGTGGCGATTCAAGCGTCGAAAGCACGGCGCCGCGCTGACACCGGCCGCTTTGTAACATCCGATGGCCTATTTCAGTACCCGCGTGCTCAACGCTGCAGCGCGAGGGCCGGCCGTTGACTTTCTGGCCGGAAGACCCATAATCGTCCCTATGAAGACCCCACCTGCCACCCTGACGATCGGAGACTACCCGCAACTGGCGCTCCTCGCCTGGAGCCGGCGGCCGGGCGACGTCATCACGGCGGAAGAGGCCTTCGGACTCTACGAAAGCAACTGGCGCTTCGTCGACCCGGATCTCCTGGACGAAAATGAGCGCGAGCTGATCGACGGCCTGACCGAAACCTGTGGCCATGGGCTCATGAATGTTTGAGCGCGACCACCATAATCGCATCCAGACGCTCCTGTCGGCCCTCGATACCGACTTCCTCGCCCAGAACAAGTGCTTCTTCGGCGGCGGCACGGCGATCGTGCTTGCCCTGAACGAATACCGGGAATCGGTCGACATCGACTTCCTCTGCGCCTCCCAGGAGGGCTACCGCGAGCTGCGCAACACGATTCACGACTCGTCCCTGGGCGCGATCTTCTCGCGGCCGGTGGAGTTGGCGCGAGACGTGCGAGCAGACCGCTACGGCATCCGCACATTCCTGCGCGTCGACGGCGTGCCCGTGAAGTTCGAGATCGTTAGCGAGGGGCGCATCGAGATCGGGGGCGAGATGAACCCGGTAACCGGCGTGCCGACGCTCACGCGCGCCGACATGTACGCGGAGAAGCTGCTGGCCAACGCCGACCGCTACCGTGACAAGGCGGTGGCGAGCCGCGATATCATCGACCTGGCCATGATGATCGGCCACTGGGGTGAGGTGCCGACGGCGGCCTGGGATAAGGTGCGCCAGGCCTACGGCGCATCGGCCGATCGTGCATTCCAGGGAGCGATCGAGATGATCAGCGATCGTGCCTACCTGGGCCAGTGTCTGGCCAAAATGCACATGGCGCCCGAGCTTGTGGAGAAGATCCCGGCCGTGCTGCGTGGCGAGGCCTCGTTCGCCCCGTCGTCCAGGCTGGCGGGCGCGAATACTGCTGCGGAGATCACCTCGGTGGCGCGCGGCGTGCGGGCCGTGTATGGCCGCGTGCTCACGACGCCGGCAGCGCGCGAGAGCGCGGACGAGAACAGGGATGCTCCAAGCATCGATCGCCCGGCCAGCTAGTCGGGCAGCCGCGGACCGCGTATCTTGGGCCGCGGCCTCTCGGCTGCACGCTTTAGCTCGTCCTTCCGGTTACGCAAAATGTCCGCCCCAGGTGCGTTTATGCCGACGGCTTTCCAGCGCGCCAGGTTGACAGGAGAGAACGCGCCGGACGATCGCCGCTTGCAAGGCCAGCCCACGGTTGCGCAGCAGTGCGGGCATGGGACATCCAAAGGCAGGGCGCTTTGATGTTCTGGACCATCACGTAGATCTGCTCCGTCAAGCTCTGCCATGCCCCCTCCTAAGCCCTCAACTGGTCCGCAATTCCTGCGCAGACCATCCGTAAATTTTACAACTCGGTATCGAGGAGCAGCGAAACTGCTCTTAACTTCTCTTTCGGCACCAGAGCCAGCTTTTGTGCCAGCGCGAGCACGAGAGGCGACAACACCGGACCTACGTCCCGCTTTGTTCCGTCCGTACGCTTCGGCCCCTTTCCTGTGGACAGCCATAGCGGTTCGACGCGGAGGACAGCGGCAATCTCGGAAACCTTCCTCGCCGTCTTGCGCTCGCCGCTCTCTAGCAATCCGATTGTCGATTGACCAACGCACGCGAGATCGGCTAAGGCCTGTTGCGTGAGGTTGGCTTCCGTTCGTGCCTCTTTTAGCCGGTCCTTTAGTGACAAGATATTTTTCCTTACTTCTGCTTTTGGTCAAGGGCGCAATCGCGCAGCTTGCGCACCCGCTCGATTTCCTCGGCCGAGTGCGGCGTTCCGCCCGTGTTCAGGTCGAGGTAGTGCTGGAGCAGATCTGCGCGCCACGTGAAGGTGTGGATGGCCACTCGGAAGCGGTACCGGCCCCTCACCGAAAACGAGCTCCCCGCCAGGTCGTCGACAGTAAAGCCAAAGGGACGCACCTTGCCAGCCAAGAAGTCCTGAACGGCTGTGATTCGCTGCCGGTAGTTGTCAACAAAGTTGTCGTGTCACTTCATGCTGCCAGCTTTGATATCTCAGGTGCAGCC
>NZ_JBHSMS010000078.1:0-42953 GCF_042656795.1 Massilia jejuensis
TGCGTCACCGGAGCGCTTCCTGCGAGCGGCAATGGGACTCGTCCACACGTAACGGTGACAGCGCCTTTCTTTTTCAGGCAGTGGTGCCTGCAAGCCGCGCCTACGCGGCTCGTCCGAAGCCTGTGCACCATGGGATGAGCGCGGCTGGCGCATGTACTTTCCTTCTCCTCTTCCCATAATGCACGGCCCTGGAACCAGACTGAGCCGGCGTTGCATTTCGTCCTCGATTCTAAAATACGGACTTGAAGGGGAAGGTGATCAGTCGCAGCGAGCGGGCGATCGAAGACGGCGGCAACAGCATGGCTAGCGAAACGCTCTCGTTCAGCGACGTCCAGAACCGGGACAGCTCCAAAGCCAGCGGTATCAGCCTGGGCGTTAACGTCGGCAGGAACCAGAGCGGAAACATGTTCTCCCTAGGCATGGCACCAGGCATGGGCAAGGTAAGCGAAAGCCAGGGCGGTACGACCCGCGGCGGCATCAGCGTCGCGGCGGTGACAGTCGGAGACAAGCAGGCGCTGGCGCGTCTTCCCGAGCGAGCCGGTCAGCACCTTGCCTTGGTTAAAAGCCCGGGTACCCAGGTCCACCGCAACCGCAACCGCCAGTGGGAAGCGGCGCTCACCAAACGATGGCCGAGCGCGCGGTGGTGCTGCACCTGACTCTGGCGGAGCTTGATGACGGCCTTGCGCTGAGCTTGCGCGACGAGGACGGCATCGTGCTGAATCTGTCGCAGCCGTGGTTCGTGCCCGCCGCCACCAATGCGCTGCGGCGCAATGCCGTGGCGGTGCATGAGGCGGCCAGGCTGGCCGCATGGGAGCGTCCGGAGCGCAAGGCACGGGCCGCGCCGCCCGCCGTCTATCCGGCGAGCCAGCTGTCCTACCTGGCCAACGGCTACAACGAAAAGGGGCGCGCATTCTTTCGCAAGCACGCCGTCGGCCTGATGACGCGGCCTGCGAGGCGCACCACTCAGTAAGCGAACGTCGCAGCCTGGGTGCAATCAAGATAGGCCATACGCGTGCGCAAGGACCAGATTTCATTGGCGATATTATGCAATGCAATGGTTTTTTCATGGGCACGCTGGCGCATTGCTGCAGGGGCCGACGGCATGATCTCGGCCAGCGCCGGCGCAGCGTCGGCGACTTTTGCGAAGAGGGCGCTGCGGGCAGCGATGTCGGAAGAGAGTTGCGTGCAGGAGGCGTCGCCATTGTTTGCGGCTTGGGCCGCGGAGCCGGCACCGGCGCAGAGCGCGAAGCAGAAGAGTGCGATCGATTTTTTCATGTTGAGTCCTTCAATGTTGGAGTGGTTAGCAGGCTGCTGTATCCAGGAAGCGCTGGGGTTGGTCAGCCAGACAGGACTGTTGCCGTCAACCGCTATTCGGGCTGCTTCTATTGCTTTCAATGCATTGTTTTGCACTTCCCCCGCCTTGTCGAGCGCTGGGGAAGCCCGTTAGCGAACGGGCGGGCCGATTCTGTTTTGATGGAGGAGAATAGACGAGACGGGTGCATTATTGTGCAGTGCAGCATCAAACGCCAATTTTTTATGGTGATGTGGGTTATTTCCATAAGGCATATTGACTTGGCCAAGGTCTACGCCGACAAGTCCCGCGTGTCGCGTAGCCCTGCATGTTCAAAACGGCCGGGCAGTGCCGGTCGGGGCTGGAAAAATTGTTGGCATCCCCGGAATAATCCGGCCGCCGTTTGCGTATACGCTGGTATTCCAACCACAACAAGGAGATTGCCATGGTCACGATCCGTTCCCTCGCAAGCGCTGCCGCTGCCGTATTTCTGGTCTCGGCATGCGCCTCGATGTCCAATCCCATGGTCAAGACAGCGAATGGCGTGCTGGTCAAAGACGCCGGCATGACGCTCTACACCTTCGACAAGGATACGGCGGGCAGCGGCAAGAGCGCGTGCAATGGGCCATGCGCCGCCTTGTGGCCGGCCGTGCCGGCGACTGGCGCGTCGTATCCCGCGCCGTATTCGGTCGTCACCCGCGACGACGGTACCAGGCAGCTGGCGCGCAACGGCAAGCCGCTCTACCTGTTCGCCCAGGACACCATGCCGGGCGAGCGCAAGGGCGACAAGGTCAAGGACGTCTGGCACGTCGTGACCGACTGAACCCGCTGCCGCCAGCTTGAGCCATGCTTGACCCCGGAGCCGAGATCATCGCCTGCATTCCACGCCTGCGCCGCTACGCGCGGGCGCTGGTTGGCAA
Source organism: Massilia jejuensis (assembly GCF_042656795.1). Taxonomy (NCBI): domain Bacteria; kingdom Pseudomonadati; phylum Pseudomonadota; class Betaproteobacteria; order Burkholderiales; family Oxalobacteraceae; genus Massilia; species Massilia jejuensis. Next base: position 2,212 of record NZ_JBHSMS010000078.1, read on the forward strand.
CCGCGCCGGGGCGGACGACCTGGTGCAGGACACGGTGGAGCGGGCCTGGTCGCGGATTGCGGAATGGCGCCGCGACCGGGAAATGCGCGCCTGGCTGTTCGGCATCATGCACAACCTTCACGTCGACGACCTGCGGGCGCGGCGCCTGCAGACGACGGTGCTGGACGACGACATGCCCGACCTGGCGCAGGCATCCAATCCCTCCGCCGGGCTCGAGGTGCGCGACATGCAGGCGGCACTGAACCTGCTTGCGGTCGAGCAGCGTGAAATCCTGCTGCTGATCGGCCTGGAGGGAATGAGCTACGACCAGGTGGCGGCCACCCTCGGCGTGCCCTTGGGAACGGTGATGTCGCGGCTGTCCCGTGGCCGCGAGAAACTGCGCAGCTTGATGGAGGGAAGGGCAGCGCCCGTGCTGCCCCTACAGGTGGTCAAATGAACTGCTTACCTGTCACCGAGGCCGACCTGCATGCCTACGTCGACGGCTTGTTGCCGCTGGCGCGCCAGGCCGAGATTGAAGCCTGGCTGGCGGCCAGGCCGGAAGAAGCCGCGCGCATCGCGGCCTACCGCGGCCAGAACCTGGCACTGTGCCAGTTGTTCGATCCCGTGCTCGACGAGGAAGTGCCCCGTTCCATCGGCTTGCCCGGGCGGCGCGCCTGGTGGCGCGGTGTAGCGGGGCGCTGTGCGGCAGGCGTGCTGATCGCTTTCCTCGGCGGGGTGGCAGGCTGGACTGTACGCGGCACCGCGATGCAGGAAGATGCGACGCGACCGGAGCAGGTCCAGCTCGCAACCATGGGACCGTCCGCCGGACCGGCGGCGGGACTGGCGCGCCGGGCTGCCATTGCGCACGTGGTCTACAGTCCGGAGCTGCGTCACCCGGTCGAGGTGGGCGCGGAACAGGAAGACCACCTCGTCGCCTGGCTGTCCAACCGGCTCGGCAAGCCGGTGCACCCACCACACCTGGGCCAGCTCGGCTACGACCTGATCGGCGGCCGGCTGCTGCCCGGCCAGAGCGGGCCGGTGGCCCAGTTCATGTACCAGGACACGGTGGGCAAGCGCCTGACCCTGTATGTGTCGACGGAACAGGGCGCCGCAGCCGACACGGGATTCCGCTTTGCCCAGGAAGGGAAGGTCGGCGTCTTCTACTGGATCGATGGCGACTTCGGCTATGCCTTGTCGGCCGGCGCAAGCAGGGGCGAACTGGCAGCCATTGCGACAGCCGTCTACGCTCAGCTGAAATAAGGCTGCCGTTGCCCGGCGACTGGCAGCCATACCGAAGCCGTCCGCCTTGCCGGGCATCCTCATCCGGCGAAGCGGACTGCAAGGGCGATACCGGGCGGTGGCCGGGGGGTGTGACGCTTAGCGTCCGGCCCTGCGCGCTTGCGAACCTGGGGACTCAGGGAAGGGGGCCGGCCTCGCCGGCCGCCCGCGGTGCGCTCGCGGCGCGGCATCGCCGGCATTATCGGACGACCACGCCGCGCCTTGCCCTCAGGGTTCCGTCAGGCGTTCTTACTCGTCCCGGGCAACTGCGAGTGGGTCGAGGACGGCAACCATTGGCGCAGCCAGCAACCAGTCGCCGGCCTGTTCCCGGTACTTGAGATAATGGGCGCTCGCACGATGCGCTTCCAGTGCAGCCTCGTCCGCGTATGCCTCGATCAGGTGGAACGTGGCCGGCCGCGTGCTGTCGCGGTACAGGTCGTAGCGCCGGTTGCCCGGTTCCTGTCTGGTATGCGCGAGCAGCTCGCGCAGCGCTGCCGCGACGTCGGTTTCCCGTTCGGGGCGGGCCTGCAGTGTGGCGATGACTTCCACGATCATATCGGGTCCTTTCTATCTTGCGGATGAACAGCGGGATCAGCCCGCGGGCGGCTCAAAAGCCGGACAGCACGATCTTGCCGCGCGCCTTGCCGCTCTCGAGCAAGGCATGGGCGCGGCGCAGATTGGCCGCGTTGATGGTGCCGAAACGGTCTGCCAGCGTCGTGCGCAGCACGCCGGCGTCGACCAGTTCGGCGACCCGGACCAGGATATTGTGCTGCTCGATCATGTCCGGCGTCTGGAACATCGAGCGGGTGTACATCAACTCCCAGTGCAGCGAGATGCTCTTGGGCTTGAGGATCGGCACGTCGAGCGACACCGGGTCATCGATCAGCGCCAGCTTGCCCTGCGGCGCCAGCATCGCGGCGATGTCGACCAGGTGCTCGTCGGTGTGGGTCAGGCTCGCCACGTAATCGACCGCGTCCAGTCCAAGGCCGCGCAACTGCTGCGGCATCGGCGCCGTGTGGTCGATCACATGGTGCGCACCGAGCTCGCGCACCCATGCCTGTGTTTCCGGCCTCGACGCGGTGGCGACCACGGTCAGGCCGGTCAGCTGGCGCGCCAGCTGCACCAGTATCGAGCCGACGCCGCCGGCGCCGCCGATGACCAAAAGGGTCCCGCTCGGGTCCTTGCCTTCGCGCACTTGCAGACGGTCGAACAGCAGTTCCCACGCCGTGATCGAGGTCAGCGGCAGCGCCGCCGCTTCCTCGAAGCCGAGGCTCTCCGGCATCGGACCGACGATGCGCTCGTCGACCAGGTGCAGCTCGCTGTTGGTGCCCGGCCGTAACAGCGAGCCGGCGTACATGACGCGGTCGCCGGGCTTGAACAGGCTTACCTTGTCGCCAACGGCGCGCACCACGCCGGACGCATCCCAGCCCAGCACCTTCGGTGCCGCCGGGGGCGGCAGCACGCCGCCACGGATCTTGGTATCGACCGGGTTCACCGAGACCGCATGCACTTCCACCAGCAGGTCGTGCCCGGTCGGCGCGGGCTCGGGCAGGGTGGTATCGGTCAAGGCATCGGGCGCATCGAGCGGAACCGACTCGCTATAGACAACAGCTTTCATAGGTACTCCATCAAGGTGACAATTTCAGTGAAGGCGGGCGGACGGCGGACAGCGCCGGCACAGGGTGGAAAGTGGCGCGGCGCCGCCTGAGGACGCCGACGCCGTGGACGGCAAGCCGGCCGGGCTCAGAATTCCTGAACGGTCGGGCGCAGCACGATTTCGTTGATGTCGACGTCGGCCGGCTGGGTAATGGCGAAGGCAATCGCGCGCGCGACGGCGTCGGCGGGAATCGCCATCTGGTAGAAGTCGAGCACGGCGCTGGCGCTCTCGGCGTGGCTGCTGCCATGCTTCAGTTCCGACGCCACCGCGCCCGGCGAAATGACGGTGCTGCGGATCTTGCCGCCGATTTCAGCGCGCAGCCCTTCGGAAATGGTGCGCACGGCAAACTTGGTGGCGCTGTACACGGCGGCGTTGCCGAAAACCTTCAGTCCGGCCACCGACGCGATGTTGATGAAATGGCCGCTGTCCTGCTTCTGGAACACCGGCAGCGCGGCGGCGATTCCATACAGGACGCCTTTGACGTTGATGTCGATCATGGCGTCCCACTCGTCCACCTTCAGTTCGCGCAGCGGCGCCACCGACATCAGGCCGGCATTATTGATCATCACATCGAGCCGGCCGAAATGGGTCAGCGCGGTCTGCACCAGCGCCGCCACATCGTCCTTGCGCGTCACGTCGGTGACGGCGAATGCGGCCTGGCCGCCGGCGGCGCGGATCTCCGCGGCCAGCGCTTCGAGCCGGTCCTGGCGGCGCGCGCCCAGCACCAGGTGCGCGCCTTGCGCCGCCAGGTGGCGCGCGGTGGCTTCGCCGAGGCCGCTGCTGGCGCCGGTGATGAGGACTACTTTGTCTGCGATCTCTTGGTTCATCGTGCTTCTCCGGTAGGGATGGTTAATTCAGGAAAGGAGTATGCAGGCGGCTTACTGGGTTGTATATGGAACAAAAGCGATTTCAGAATTCGGATTCATGGAATAATTGCGGACCAATCGAGGAGCGAGCGCGTGCTGAACCAGACGGACCTGTTACGAATTTTTTGTGTGGCGGCGGAGTCGCCCAGCTTCCGGGAAGCGGCGGCGCGGCTCGCCATTTCGCCGCAGGGAGTGACGCGCGCGATCCAGCAGCTCGAGCGCCACTTCGGCGAAGTGCTGTTCCACCGCAGCACGCGCCAGGTCCGGGTGACCGCGTTCGGCGCGCAGCTGGCGGCGCGCGGCCGCGATTCGCTGCTGCAGCTCGATGCGCTGTTCCAGCACGCCGGCGACGCCTCCGAAACGGACCTGCCGACCCGGGTGCGCATCACGGCGCCGCGCAGCCTGGCGCGCATGCACCTGCTGCCGGCGATCGCGAGGCTGGCGCTGGCGCACCCGGCGATCATCATCGACCTGCGCCTGGCCGACGCCATCGCCGACGTGGTGGACGAACAGATCGACATCGGGGTACGCCTGGGCTTCATGCGCGACAACCGCTTCGTCGCGCGCGCCGTCGCCAAGATGTCGTTCGTCATTGCCGCCGCGCCGGCGCTGGTGGCGCGCACCGGGGTTCCCGCCTCGCCCGCGGCGCTGGGGGCGCTGCCGACCACCGGCTACGTCGACGGCGCCAGTGGCAGGGTGTGGCCGTGGTACCTGGCCGACGGCCTCGGCGGCAGCCAGCAGTTCACCCCGACCTCGCCGGCCTTCCTGACCGACGATCCGGAAGCCGAGCGCGACGCGATGCTGGCCGGCGTCGGCTACGGCCAGCTGCCGCACTACCTGGTCGCCGCCGAGCTGGCCAGCGGCCGCCTGGTCACGGTACTCGACGACTTCGCCCCCCCCGCGTGGGATGTGTTCGTCTATCGCCCGCAACGCGGCCCGGTGGCGCCCCGCATCCGGCGCGTGTTCGACGCAATCGTCGAGGCCCTGTCCGACCCGGCGCCGGCGAACGCCTGACCTGGGAGAATCCGGCCGGTGGAGTGCCGCCATGGTCCGCAACAAGGCAGCGGCGGACGACACACGGCGCCCTTGCGTGGGCCAGTCACTGGCTAGGGCTCACCGGGCAAGGCAAGGTCCGCGCTGGCGTGCAGCCGACCGCAAGCATGCCGGGGCGCCGACCACCACCTCCGCCGGAAGGCAGGCAGGGATCTTCGATCCCGACAGCTCGCTGCTGGCGAGCGGAGCAGTGCCCTCTGCTGGTGCGAGGTGCGAACCTGCGGCGTAAACGCTTACAGGAAGAGTCGGTCATGGCAGGAAAGGCCGAGCCGGATGCATTGCGCGATTCCCGATCCACGCTGCCCGCCGCCGTCATCGTGCGCGGGACGCGGACGGTCTTGGCGTATAATCGGCCCAGGGTGATCATACTCCTCGGGTATGACAGGACGCGCGATGGTCGGGCCGCCACGCGGCTAACCCGCGTCCATACTCCATGCCATTTCAATACTTCCTCCGCGCGCAGCATCCTGTCCGCCCCATCGCGCACCGACGCCCGATGATTCCCGACTCATCCTGATCGAGCGGCGGACGAGGCATCGGCCTCTCGCACCATCCGCAACCATCCGCAACCATCCGCAGGCGAAAGCCTATGCCCGCACGTCCTAACTCGCGACGGACCCCCAGAGCGTGGGGATGCTGGAGAAAAAGCAATGCGCATCGAAAGACAACTGTCGGCGACCTTCCGGCGCTTCATCCATTCCCGCAAGGCGGGCGCTGTCCTCCTGATCCTGTGTACGCTGGCCTCCCTGGCGATCGCCAATTCCGCATGGGGGCAGGGGTATCTCGGATTCTGGCACCATCGTGTCGCCGGGCTGAGCATCGAGCACTGGGTGAACGACGCGCTGATGGCGATTTTCTTCCTGCTCATCGGCCTCGAACTGGAACGCGAACTGTATAACGGCGAACTGTCCGAGCTCAGGAACGCGATGCTGCCCATCGTCGCCGCCGTGGGCGGGATCGCGGTTCCGGCCCTGATCCATTTCGCGCTCAATGGCGGGACGGCCACCCAGGCCGGCATCGGCATCCCGATGGCGACCGACATCGCATTCGCCCTTGGGGTGCTGAGCCTGCTGGGCAGCCGGGTTCCCGCTTCGCTGAAAATCTTCCTGACCGCGCTCGCGGTCATGGACGACCTCGGCGCCATCGTCGTCATTGCCGTCTTCTACACCGCCGACCTGTCCTTCCTGTACCTGCTCGCCGCGCTCGGCGTGTTCGGCGCCTTGCTGCTGATGAACCGCGTGCTGCGCATCATGACGCTGCTGCCTTACCTGGTGGGTGGCGCCCTGATGTGGTTCCTGATGCTCAAGTCGGGGGTGCATGCGACGATCGCGGGCGTGCTGCTGGCCTTTACCATTCCTTACTCCGCCAAGCAGGACGATGCCGAGTCGCCCTCGCACCGCCTCGAAGACGCGCTGCACACGCCGGTTGCCTTCCTCATCCTGCCGGTGTTCGCCCTGGCCAACACCGGTATCGTGATCGGTACCGGTTGGGGCCAGCAATTGCTGGCATCGAACAGCCTCGGCATCCTGCTCGGCCTGGTCGTGGGCAAGCCGGCCGGCATCCTGCTGTTCAGTTACGCCGCCGTTGCGCTCGGCATCTGCCGCCTTCCGCTCGACCTCGCATGGCGCCACATACTGGGCGCCGGCCTGCTCGGCGGCATCGGCTTCACGATGTCCATCTTCATCACCAACCTCGCCTTCGCCGGCCAGGCTGACGTCGTCACGTCCTCGAAGATGGCGATCCTGATGGCGTCCCTGAGCGCCGGACTGGCGGGCTTCGCCTGGCTGAAGTTCATGGGCGCGCCGCTCGCGTCCGACCCGGACACCGAGACCATGGATTTCGAGGCCGCGCCCGTGCGGGCGGACCGCGGGCGCTCCGGCCCATGAAGATCATCCTCCACCCGGCAAGGGCGGTGACGCTGGCCTTCATGGCCGCCATCGCGGCGGGCACGGCGCTCCTGATGCTGCCGGCAGCCAGCGCGGCGGGCACGTCTGCGCCCCTGCTGGTGGCCTTCTTCACGTCGGTGTCGGCGGTCTGCGTGACCGGCCTGGTGACGGTCGACACCGGAACCTACTGGTCGACCTTCGGCCAGGCGACGATCATGCTCCTGTTCCAGCTAGGCGGCTTCGGCATCATGACGGCAGCGACCCTGCTCGGCCTGATGGTCAACCGCTCGCCGCGCCTGCGCGCCAAGCTGATCACCCAGACGGAAACCCATTCGCTCGGCCTGGGCGACGTGGCGAGCATCGCGCGCGTCGTGCTGGTGGTGACGCTCCTGTCGCAAGCGGCGATTGCCGCCGTACTGGCGCTGAGGCTGCATTTTGCCTACAGGCTCGACTGGCTGGAAGCCGGATGGTCCGGGTTGTTCCATGCCGTCTCGGCCTTCAATAACGCGGGCTTCTCGATCCATGGCGACGGCCTCGTGCGTTACGCCAGCGACGCGCTGATCCTTAGCCCGATCATGCTGGCCATCGTGGTGGGGGGCATTGGATTCCCGGTGCTGCATGACATGCGGCAGCGCCTGCGCGAGCCGCGCCGCTGGTCCTTGCATACCAAGCTCACGCTGACCGGCACGCTGGTACTCCTGCTGGGCGGATTCTGTGCGGCGCTCCTGTTCGAATGGGACAATCCGCGCACACTCGGGCCTTTCGACATGGCTGATAAACTCGTGAACGGCATGTTCATCTCGGTGTCGGCACGCACTGCGGGTTTCAACGCGATCGACATCGGCGCCTTGTCGCATGAAAGCTGGGCCCTGCATTATTTCCTGATGTTTATCGGCGGCGGCAGTGGCGGCACGGCCGGCGGAGTCAAGGTGGGCACCGTCGCGGTCCTGGTCCTGCTGGTGCTGGCCGAAACGAAGGGGCACAGCGATACCGAGGCCTTCGGGCGCCGGGTGGGCGCAGCGTCGCAGCGCCAGGCAATCACGGTACTGGCGCTCGGCAGCCTGGTGGTGGTGCTCGGCACGCTGGCCCTGTTGCGCCTGACCGACTTCCCGACCGACCAGGTCATATTCGAAGTGATCTCCGCGTTCGGCACGGTTGGCCTGTCCACGGGCATTACCGCGCAGCTGCCGGCATCGGGCCAGGTCGTGCTGGCGCTGTTGATGTTTTTTGGCAGGGTAGGGACGATCACACTGGCGACCTCGCTCATCCTGGGCGCACGCCGCATGCCTTACCGTTATCCGGAGGAGCATCCAATTGTTGGGTAGAATTTTTACAGAGCAGTTCGCGTTCTCGGCGAGCGACAGCGTCGTCGTTATCGGCCTGGGCCGCTTCGGCGGTGCCGTCGCCCAGTCGCTGGTGCGGCTCGGCCACGACGTCATGGGGATCGACCGCAAGGAAGACCTGGTCCAGCTGTGGGGCGAACGCCTGACCCACGTGGTGCAGGCCGATTCGACCAACGAGAACGTCATGCTGCAACTCGGGGTGGCCGACTTCTCGCATGCGATCGTCGCGATCGGGTCGGACCTGGCAGGCAGCCTGATGACGCTCATGGTGCTCACGGAGCTCGGCATCAAGGACATCTGGATCAAGGCCATGAGCCCGGAACACGGCCAGATCGCCCAGCGCATCGGCGCGCACCATGTCGTCTATCCGGAAGCCGACATGGGCGCGCGCGTGGCGCACCTGATCACCGGGCGCATGATGGATTTCATCGAATTCGAAGACGGCTTCGCCATCGCGAAGATCAATGCGCCTCCCGACACCCACCACCAGACGCTGGCCGAAACGCATGTGCGCTCACGCTTCGGCGTGACCGTCGTCGGCGTCAAGCGTGCGAACGAAGACTTCCAGCATGCGCTCCCGGAGACGCGCATCCTGCCCGCCGACGTGCTGATCGTTTCGGGGCCGACCAAGCTGATCGAGCAATTTGCCGGCACGGAAAAGGTCGCGGGATAAGCGAAGCGGCGAGCCTGGGCCGGCCCGGCCCTTCGGCTGCCGGATGCTCGCCGCGACCGCGATCGTTCATTCTGGAACCTGCGGCTTGTCGTCTTGCCGAGGCTGCGCCAGCCGCGCGGGAAATACGACGCGTGCACGCAGTCCCGGCGTGCCGTCGGGCTTCCCGGCCAGCGAGATCGCCGCCCCGATCTGGTTCGCGATCGATACCGTGATCGCAAGACCGAGGCCGGAGCCGGTTTCGCCATTGCCCAGCACGCGGTAAAACGGATCGAACACGCGCTCGCGCTCTTCCGGCGCGATGCCGGCGCCGGTATCGTCGATGCTGAGAACGGCGCGGCCACGGTCTTCCTCGACGCCGATGTCGACTCGCCCGCCCGGCGGCGTGTAGCGGATCGCGTTGTCGACCAGGTTCTTGACGAGGATCCTGATATCCACCGGTCGCCCGCCGACCAATGGATCGGCATCGCCCACCACGCCCAGGTCGATTGCCTTGGCCTCCGCCAGCGGCACCAGGTCCTCGAGGCATTCCTGGATCGCCTTTTTCAGCGGTACCTGCGTCGACTGGTCGATGCCGGACTCTTGCGTGCGTGCGAGGGTCAGCAACTGGTCGAGCAGGACGCGGGTGCGCGTCAGGCCGGCCGACAGCGCCCCCAGGCGTTCCCGGGCTTCGCCCGGCATGTCGCTCGCCGCCAGCCTTTCCGCCTGCAGCGACATGGCGGTCATGGGCGAGCGCAGCTCGTGCGCGGCATCGGCGATGAAGCGCCGTTGCCCGGCCAGCGCGCGCACCGTGCGGGCAATCAGCTTGTTGATCTCGGCGACGAAAGGCCAGACTTCCGACGGCAGCGCGGCCCGGTCGAGTTCCCCGAGGTCATGTTCGCGGCGCGCGCCCAGCTGCCTGGCGAGCCGCTGCAGTGGCTGGAACATGGCGCGCACCAGCAGCGTCACCATCAGGACCAGGACGGGACCGAGGAACAGGATCGGCATGACCGTGCGCCAGGCGCTCGCGCGTGCCGCGGCGTCGCGCACCGCCGTCTGCTGCGCGACCGCCACGCGCACCCCCTTGGCATTGGTGCGGACGAAGACGCGCCAGGTTTCGCGGCCGATGGAAATGGTCTGCAGGCCGTCGGGCAGGGAATTGGCGAAACGGGGCGGCCGCTCCGGGTAAGGCAGGGCGGCGCCCGGCGCGTCGATGAAGCGCACCACCAGGCGGGCGTCGAAGTCCACGTCGCCCACCCGCTCGCGCGCCATCGGCGAGCTGGGGACGGCATCGAGCCTGCTGATCAGGTAGCCGACCTGCCGCAGCTGGGTGTCCTGGCTACGGTGCGCGTCTTCGGTCGCCGCACGGTAGGAGTACAGGCCGGCAATGGCCGCACCGGCCAGGATCGCCGTGGAAATCCAGAGCGAGAGCCTGAAGCGCAGCGACGCCGTCACCGGCCCTTCGCGACCATCCATCCTACCCCCCGCACGTTCTTGATGATCTCGCTCCCCAGTTTCCTGCGCAGTGAGTGGATCAGGAATTCGACGGCATTGCTCTCGACTTCCTCGTTCCAGCCGTAGACGCGGTGTTCGAGCTCGGAACGGCTCAGGATCGCGCCGGGGCGCACCAGGAGGGCCTGCAGCAGCGGGAACTCGCGTGCCGTCAGGCGTACCGTCGAGGCACCGACCCGGGCCTCGTGGGTGGCCGGATCGAGTTCGACGATGCCGTTGCCCAGCACCGTGCTGGTGGTTCCCTCCTTGCGCCGCGTGAGCGCGCGCATCCGGGCCAGCAGCTCGGTCATCGCGAACGGTTTCACCAGGTAGTCGTCGGCGCCGCCGTCGAGACCGGCCACGCGGTCCTGGGTCGCCTCGCGCGCCGTGAGCACCAGCACCGGCACATCGTTGCGCGCCTTGCGGATCGTGCGCAGCACCGCCATGCCATCGATGTGGGGCAGGTTCAGGTCGAGCAGGACCAGTTCATACTCCAGGGCCAGCAGCGCCGTGAGCGCGGCCTCGCCGTCGCGCACCCAATCGGCCGCGTAGCTGGCGTCGCGCAGCGCATGCTGGACCACGCTGCCGATCATCGGATCGTCTTCCACCAGCAACACTCTCATCGTCCGTCTCCTTGCACCGGCGTGTGCGCCGCCATGCCGCCCGACGCCAGCGGACGCTCGAACAGCTCGCTCGCTGCACGCGCCAGGTCGTTCATGCCGGCACCGGCGGCCATGTGGCCGCTCAGCCAGCCGGCCTGCCCGCCATTGGCGAGCAGCTCCTCGATCAACAGGCAGGCCGCGGGAAAGTCGGGATCGTCGGAGCATGCCGCCAAGCGCGCCAGGTCGCTGCGGACCACGCGTTCGATCGGGTGCTCCTTGCGCGTGCATGGGTCGATCCAGCTGCCCCGCACTCCCTCCTTGGCGGCGTTGAACCGGTTCCAGTTGTACAGCTCACGCGCGCTTGCGCCTGGCCAGACGCCGGGCCGGTCCGCCATTTCGATGCACAACTCGCGCGCGTAGCAGGCCAGCGCCGCCGCATACGCCGGGTGCAGGGGGGTATCGAGCACGCGCAGTTCGATCGTTCCGTACTCCGGCTTGGGACGAACGTCCCAATAAAAGTCCTTGATGCTGTTGACGATGCCGTGTTCTGCCAGGCGGTCGAAGTGCCCGGAAAATTCCTGCCAGCTGCGCAGGTCGGGAGGCATGATGCCGCTCATCGGAAAGGCCCCGACCACGTTGCTGCGCGCGCTGCAGAATCCCGAGTCCTCGCCCTGCCAGCAGGGCGAGTTGGCCGACAGGGCGATGAACAGGGGCGCGCGCTGGGTCAGCCAGGCGCCGATGCGCACCGCCTCGTCGGCGCTCGCCATGCCGATGTGGACGTGCATGCCGAAGACGGTGAACAGCTTGGCCAGGTAGCCGTACTTCTTGGCGGACGCGCGGTAGCGGTCCTTCGGATAGATGCGCTGCTCGTTCCATTTCTGGAACGGATGGGCGCCGCCGCCGGAAATGGCCGCCCCCACCGCGAAGGCGGCGCGCTGCACGCTGCTGCGGATTTCTTCGAGCTGGGCCGCGGCCTCGCGATAGCTGCCCAGCACCGAGGTCGCGACTTCGAGCATCGATGTGGTGATCTCGGGTGTCGCCACCCAGGCCTTTTCCTGCCGGTCGAGCAGGAGCAGGATGTCCGGCGCAGCCGGCAGCAGGTCGTAGCTGAGACGGTCGAGTACCATCAGCTCCAGTTCGATCCCCATGCTGCCCAGTGGCGAGCTGGCAAACGGCGGCAGGAAGGCCGGGCCCGCGCCCGCCACCGCGCGTGCCTGGGCGGCCGCGCCGTCGAGGTCCGTGGTCGGATTCGTCATCGTTCACTCCCTTTATGTGTTTCGCCGGCAAAATGCAGGCCGGCCCAGGTAATCGCCGGGGCCACCAGCACGTTGAGGGCCAGCAGCGCGCCCATCAGGCCGGTGGCGGTGCCGCTCAGGTAGGCGCCGTTCGAGATCGAGCTGTCGACGACCAGGGTGCTGAAGCTTACCAGCGAGCAGGCCGACAGTGCGATCGCGTGTTTCTTGCGTGCGCTCCATGCGTATCCGGGCACGAGGGCCAGGCGCGTCATCGCGATGCGCGCGCCGAACACCAGCAGCGCCATCGGCAGTATCGGCCAGTGCAGCACCTGTTCCATCTGGACCAGTGCGGCGGCGGTCATGAACAGCAACGCATAGCCGATGTCCTGCATCGTCTTGAGCTGCGCCTGGAACACGTTTTCGCGTTTTTCCGCGTTGCGCAGCAATACACCCATCAGCAGCAGCGATAGCAGGGCGCTCGACGACGTCACCGAGCACAGGCCCAGGTCCAGCATCAGCGTCGCCAGCAGGATGCCGGGCCGCACGCTGGCCTGCGCCCGCGAGACGCCCGACGCCAGCTTGTAGACGCCGTAGCAGAGCAGCGCGATGGCGGCGCCCAGCAGCAGCTTGCCGCCCTGGAGCGCGAGCTGGTCGGCGAAGGGCGGCTCGTCGGTGACGCCATGGCTGCGCAGCCAGGACAGCGAGACCGACAGTGCCAGCAGCGCCACCAGATGGCTCAGGCCGACGGCATTCGCGGCGGCATACGTGGCGACCCCGGTGGCCTCGTGGTCCGACACCATCGATGTAAACACCACGGGATTGATGGCAACCAGGATCGACGCGATGAAGGCCGCCTCGCTCCATGCCAGGCCGAACGGCACCAGCAAGGCCACGGTACAGGCGCCGCGCAGCACGCAGCCGAGGACCAGAGCGAGCCCCTGAGCGCGGCTGCGCCACAGCCAGGCCAGATCCATCTTGCGGCCGGCCTCGAACAGCACCAGGGCCGACGCCGCGTTGAGCAACTCCTGGAAATAGGTGAGCAGGGCAGTATCGACCAGGCCGAATCCGCTCACGCCCAGGATCAGCCCGGCGGCGACGGCGCCATACAGGCGCGGCATGCCGCGCCGGTGCAGCAGCACGCCGAACATCTGCGACAGCAGCAGGCCGGCGCCGATGATGGCCAGCGGCGAAAACAGGAACAGGGGCAGGGTGGACAGATCACTCATAAGCGGCCGCCCACTGCAGCGCGACCGCCGCCAGCTCGCGCTCGAGGGCCTGCCTGGCCTGCCACAGGACCGCGGCATTGTCCTGCCCGCGCGGCAGCCGGGTGCTCGCCCGCAGCCGCACCGTCGCCGCATCGTTCTTGGCCGGCATCCACAGCTGGCTGTTCAGCGCCGCGCCCTCGACCCAGGTGGCGAGGAACTTCGCGCCGCTGGGCAAGTTGGCGGGCATGTCGAGCATCTTGAACGGCGTGAGCCATTTCGCATCCGGGTACTGCCTGCTCAGCTGCAAGTGCATGGCGGCGCGCTGTTCGAGCCGGCTGTCGTTGGGACTGTAGGACAGCGACAGCCTGGCCCGGCCCGGCAGCGGATTGCCGACCGCGAGGCACAGGCCGGCCGCTTCCAGCGCCAGGCCCTCGGCGCCCAGTTCGCCGGGCCGTGCGCCGAGCACGCGGCGAAACACCGGCTGCGCCGGAGTCGTTGCGGCCTGGACGGTGTCGGCGGGCGGCTGGTGCCGGGCGGCGGACGCGGCCAGCACCTTCCAGCGCTGTTCCTGCCAGCGCCGGGTGGCGGGACGCGGATTGGGGTTCCAGCGCCACTCGCTGGCATGCCACTGGTCATCGCCGCCGCGTGCCAGCAGAATCAGGCGCTCTTCGCCGCCCACGGCAAAGCGCAGGACCTGGCTGCTCCAGCGCCTGTCCCAGACGCTGCGCAGCGCGGCCGGCGGCAATCCGGCCTGGGCCCAATTCCACCAGCGGGCTTGCCTGCTGATGCATGACGGCGGCGCGCCATCGCTCCAGCTCCAGCTGCGTTTGCGCAAGCGGCCTTGCCAGGCACACTCGGCCTTGCCGTTCGGCCAGGCGGAGCGGACCTGCGTAGTGGCAGGCTCGCCCCGGCAGGTCCATGGCTTCTGCTGCGCCAGTGCACGGAAATCATCGAGCACACCGGGACCCGGGGGGAGCGCGCGCCGCGAGTCCGGCGCCGCCGGCACGCAAGCCGGCGCCTGGATCGTTGACAAGAGCAGGGCGGCGGGCACCAGGCCTCGCGTCCAATAAAGGTATCGGTTCATCAATTTGGACCCCCGGAAGTTGAGTTCATCCGGAGAACTGTTAAGCACGGGAAATGTGATGTTATTCAGGAACACTTAGCAAACACTTAGCGGTCGCCACCCGGCGGCGCCTGAAGGCCGATGGCGCAGGCACGCCCGGCGCGGCGCATGGCTGCGGCGTTATAATCAGCTCATCATTCCCTGCCGCGCCACCCCGTCCGGAAAGCGAGCGACCCACCCATGCACTACGCCCTCGCTCCCCGTACCTTCCTCTTCAGCCACTACTTCTACACCGGCCTGCGCATCGCCACCGGCATCATCGGCCTCACACTGGCCACCTACGCGGTCGCCGACCTGCCGAGCGCGGTCGCCGTCGCCATGGGCGCCCTGTGCACCAGCCTGATGGACATGCCCAGTCCCTTGCGCCACAAGTTCAACGAAATGCTGGCCGGCGTCCTCTTTTGCTCGGCCGTGGCGCTGCTGGTCAGCCTGAGTTCGCAAGTCGGGTGGCTGCTGTACACCGTGATCGTGCTGGTCGCTTTCCTGTCCAGCATGATGGTGGTCTACGGCAGGAAGGCGATGCCGCTGCAGTTCGCGGCGCTGTTCGTGATGCTGCTCTCGAGCGAAGCGCCGAGCACGCCGGGCCAGGCCCTGCACCATGGCGCGCTGTTTTTTGCCGGCGGCGCGGGTTACATGGCGTATGCGATGTTCGTGGTGTGGCGCATGCAGCGCCGCCTCAAGCAGCAGGTGCTGGCCGAGGCGCTCTATGAACTGGCGGTCTACACCAACCTGAAGGCAGGCTGCTACGACATGGCCACCAGCCTGCCGCGGCAGATGGAAAAGCTGGTGCGCGAGCAAAGCGTACTGGCCGAGCGCCAGCAGGCCTCGCGCGACCTGATCCTGCGCGGCAAGCCGACACCCGAGGAGGCGATCCTGGTGCAGGTGCACTACGCCATGTTCGACCTGTACGAACTGGTCCTGGCGACCGATACCGACTATGGCGTGCTGCGCCGCCATTTTGCCGGCGGACCCATCCTGCCGCTGCTGGGCGACCTGATCGGCAAGGCCGCGCGCGACATCGAGGCGGTGGCGTATGCGATGACGCGCGACCAGCCGTCGCGCTCGACGGTCGATTATCGCGAGCACTTGGACGCGCTCGACGCCGTGCTGCGCCAGCTGCCACCGGGGGATGGGGAGGATGCCGATGCGCAGGCGGCGCTGCGCGCCACGGCCAGCAAGATCGGCGCGGTGATCGCGATGATCGCGCGCCTGCACGCCGCGAGCCGGGCGTCCCATGGCGCGCGGCCGACGCTGCCCCATGCGGACCTGACGCCCTTCCTGACCCAGCAGCGCTACAGCATCGGCCTGCTGCTGGCCAACCTGCGCTGGAGTTCGCCGATCTTCCGCTTCGCGCTGCGGGTGGCGATGGCTATTTCGGTCGGCCTCGTGTCCTCGCGCTGGCTGCCTTACACGTCGCACGGCTACTGGACCGCGCTGACCATTGCCGTCATCCTCAAGCCGAGCTTCAGCCTGACGCGCCAGCGCCGCGCCGACCGCCTGGTCGGCACCCTGGTCGGCTGCATGCTCACCGCCGCGATCCTGCACGTCGTGCATACGCCGGCCCTGCTGCTCGGCGTGCTGTTCGTGGCGACTGTCGCCGCGTCCACGTTCCTGTCCATCAAATACCGCTACACGGCAGTCGCCGCCAGCGTGCAGGCGCTGCTCCTGATCGGCCTGACGGTGCCGCATGGCGGCAGCGGCATCGGCGAACGCCTGCTCGACACGCTGCTGGGCACGCTGATCGCCACCTTCTTCAGCTACGTGCTGCCGAACTGGGAATACCAGAACCTGCCGCGCCTGGTGGAGGCGGTGCTGGACGCCAACCGCAAGTACTTCGATGCGGCGGCCGACCTGCTCCTCGAGCGCGGCGCCGACGATGTCGAGTACCGCATCTGCCGCAAGCGGGTCATGGACAGCCTGGCGACGCTCGGCGCGGCGCTGGGCCGCATGCTCGACGAGCCGGCGGCCAAGCAGCGCGCGCCCGCCGAACTGAACCGCTTCACCGTGCAGAATTACCTGCTGCTGGCCCACGTGGCCGCGCTGCGCCTGCTCTTGCAGCGTTACCCCGACAACCTGCCGTCCAGGGAGGTCGGGGCCGCGCTCGAGCGCAGCTTCGCCGAGGTCAAATCGGGCCTGGGCGCGGCGCCCGCGGCCGCTCCCGCGCTGGCGCCGGGGGAGACCACCTGGATCGCGCAATGGCCCGGCTGGGCGCTGCTGCAACGGCGCCTGCGGCTGCTGGAGGCCGATGCCGCCCAGGTCGCGCAGAGCGCCGCCGCGATCGCGGCCGCCCTCGGCCGGAAATGAGGCACGGTGGTACCGGCTGCGCGTTTTGCATAGGAGCGCGGGCGGAAACGACGGATAATGGCGGATTCTTCGCTTTCAGCACCATTTCGGAACGCTCCCATGGAAATCAAAGTCAACTTCCTCGACAAACTGCGCCTCGAAGCCAAGTTTGACGACTTCACCGTCATCGCCGACCAGCCCATCCGCTACAAGGGCGACGGCTCGGCGCCCGGTCCCTTCGATTACTTCCTGGCCTCGTCGGCCTTGTGCGCGGCGTATTTCGTCAAGCTCTATTGCAACACCCGCGATATCCCGACCGAGCATATCCGCCTGTCGCAGAATAATATCGTCGACCCCGAAAACCGCTACCGGCAGATCTTCAAGATCCAGGTCGAGCTGCCGGCGGATATTTCCGAGAAAGACCGCCAGGGCATCCTGCGTTCGATCGAGCGCTGCACCGTGAAGAAAGTGGTGCAGGCCGGGCCCGAGTTCGTCATCGAGGAGGTGGCGAACCTGGATGCCGACGCCCAGGCCCTGCTGACCCTGCAGCCGGACGCCGGAGCGCGCACCTGTATCCCCGGCAAGGACCTGCCGCTGGAGCAGACCATCGCGAACATGTCGGCCATGCTGGCAAGCTGGGGCATCAAGATCGAGATCGCCTCCTGGCGCAACATCGTGCCCAATGTCTGGTCGCTGCATATCCGCGACGCGCATTCGCCGATGTGTTTCACGAACGGCAAGGGCGCATCCAAGGAAAGCGCCCTGGCGTCGGCCCTGGGCGAATATATCGAGCGCCTGAACAACAATCACTTCTACGCCGGCGCCTTCTGGGGCGAGGACCTCGCCAACGCCCACTTCGTGCATTATCCGAACGAGCGCTGGTTCAAGCCGGGCAAGCGCGATGCGCTGCCGCGCGACATTCTCGACGACTACTGCCTCGGCATCTACGATCCCGACGGCGAGCTGCGCGGCTCGCACCTGGTCGACACCAATTCCGGCAACGCGGCGCGCGGCATCGTTTCGCTGCCGTTCACCCGGCAGTCCGATGGGGAAACGGTGTATTTCCCGTCCAACCTGATCGAAAACCTCTACGCCAGCAATGGCATGAGCGCCGGCAATACCCTGGCCGAGGCGCAGGTGCAATGCCTGTCCGAGATTTTCGAGCGTGCCGTGAAACGCGAGATCCTGGAAGGCGAAATGGCCTTGCCGGACGTGCCCCCGGCGGTGCTGGCGAAATACCCCGCCATCCTGGCCGGCATCGCCGCGCTCGAGGAGCAGGGCTTCCCGGTGCTGGTCAAGGATGCGTCGCTGGGCGGGCTGTATCCGGTCATGTGCGTGACCCTGATGAACCCGCGCACCGGCGGCGTCTTCGCCTCCTTCGGCGCGCATCCGAGCTTCGAAGTGGCGCTCGAACGCAGCCTCACCGAATTGCTGCAGGGGCGCAGTTTCGAAGGCTTGAACGATTTGCCGCAGCCGACCTTCGCCAGCGAAGCGGTCAAGGAGCCGTACAACTTCGTCGAGCACTTCATCGATTCGAGCGGCGTCGTGTCCTGGCGCTTCTTCAGCGCCAGGGCGGACGTCGATTTCGTCGAATGGGATTTCAGCGGCCAGGGCGAACATTCGAATGCCGAGGAAGCCGCGACCCTGTTCGGCATTCTCGACGAGATGGGCAAGGAAGTGTATACGGCCGTGTACGACCAGCTGGGCGCCGTCGCCTGCCGCATCCTGGTGCCCGGTTATTCGGAAATCTACCCGGTCGAAGACCTGGTTTGGGATAACACGAACAAATCGCTGCTGTTCCGGGAAGATATCCTGAACTTGCACCGCCTGGACGACGAGCAGCTGGAAGGCTTGCTCGAGCGCCTGGAAAACAACGAGCTCGACGAATATTCCGATATCGCCACCCTGATCGGCGTCGAATTCGACGAGAACACGGAATGGGGCCAGCTGACGGTGCTGGAGCTGAGGCTGCTGATCAATCTCGCCTTGAACGAATTCGAGGAAGCGCATGAGCTGGTGGGCGCCTTCCTGCAGTACAACGACAACACCGTCGAGCGTAAATTGTTCTACCAGGCCATGAACGTGGTGCTGGAAGTGGAACTCGACGACGAGCTGGAGCTCGACGATTACGTTGCCAACTTCCGCCGCATGTATGGCGACGCGCGGATGGATGCGGTGCTCGGTTCGGTCAATGGCAGCGTGCGGTTCCATGGGCTGACGCCGACCAGCATGCAGCTCGAAGGGCTCGACCGCCATCACCGGCTGATCGACAGTTACCGCAAGCTGCATGCGGCCCGCGCCCGGGCGGCAGCCTGAGCCCGGTGCTAAACTGCCGCCTTCACCATCGAAGTGACCACAGCCATGACCACAAAGAAACCGCCTGCACCGGGCAAACCTGACGGCACGCCCGCGGGCCGGCCCGACAATCCTTTCATCGACGGCGGTTTCTACGACCGCGTGCGCGACTACACCGAGCGCGATGCCACCTTTTCGAAAGAGTTGAAGGCGATCGCCGAGCGCGGCGCCGGCAAGGCGGGCACCGACGCGCGCTTCGCGCCGTCGCTGGAATTGCTGCGCGGCGTGGTCAAGAAGGGTGTCTCGCTCGATGCCATGTTCGAACGCATCGTCCAAGGCGCCGATTCCGGCCTGTGGGAGCCCTGGCTGGCCGCCTACGGGATCGAGCTGCGCGGCGTCAGCTACGGCAAGGCGGGGCCGCGCAACGCCCGCCTGGCGCTCGACATGAGCCTGAACGCCAAGGCCAACCCGCTGTTCGCCAACGCCGGCATCCGCAACTGGCGCAGCCTGGTGGCCGAAGACTGCGCCCAGCTGCAGGTGGAAAAGCCGACCGTCGAGACGGCGGCCAAGGCGTATGCGATCTTCTTCCTGGACGCGGCCGAATGAAGCGGCGGCACCTGCGCGCAGCGGAAGGAAGGGGGATGATGATCGGCCACCCCTGCGGCAGGGCGCCCGTTGCCGGCCTCGTCGAGACCTTGCCGGCAGGCTTCTGATTTCGCTCGCCCCATGTGCGTCAACTACCGGCCTCCCACGCCCGAACAGTTCGGCACCCTCGGCGCCTTCAGCGATCTTCCGGCCGACTGGCGCTGGCCGGAAGAAACCTGGAAGGACTACGCCGCCCCCATCCTGCGCTCCGCTGGCGACGGCCGGCCTAGGGCCTGCCTGGCAAGCTACGGCATGGTCCCGCGCCGCGCGATCGCGCCCGGGATCAAGCCGTTCGATACCATGAACGCCCGCGCCGAGTCGCTCGGCGAACGGCGCTCCTTCGCCCCCGCCTGGCGCCGCCTGCAGCTGTGCGCGGTGCCGATGGCATGGTTCTACGAACCCTGCTACGAGAGCGGGCGCGCCGTGCGCCATGCGATCGGCATGCGTGACGAGCCGCTGTTCTTCGTGGCCGGCCTCTGGCGCGACTGGCCGGAAGCGGACGGTTCTGTCCAGTTCTCGTTCACCCAGATCACCATCAACGCCGACGAACACCCGCTGATGCGCCGCATGCACAAGCCGGACGACGAAAAACGTTCGCTGGTGATCCTGCCGCACGACGAGGTGGACGGCTGGCTCGCCTGCACCGACACCGGCATGGCGCGCAGCTTCCTGCGCCATTTTCCGGCGCAGCGGATGCGCGACTGGCCGGCGCCGGCGGCATCGCGCAAGGTCCTGGAAAGTTCGCCGAACCTGGAACTGTTCTGATCGTTCGAATTGTCTTGAGCACGTGGAGAATGCATGAAGCTACTGTCTAGAGGGGAACGGCTGCCGCTCGCGGCGCACGCGCCGGACGGCGTCCTGCAGGCCGGCTTGTCCGCACGCGGGCTGGCGCTCGACTTCGCCTGTTTCGCGCTCGACGCGCAGGGCAGGCTGTTCGACGAGCGCTACATGACCTTCTTCAACCAGATCGCCACTCCCTGCGGCGGCGTGCGCGCCGCGCAGGCAGGCGCGGACAAGGATGGCTTCAGCTTCGACCTCGCGCGCCTGCCGGACGGCGTGCAGCGGGTCGTGATCACCGCCAGCATCGACGGCGGCGGCCGCATGTCGCAGCTGGCGTCGGGCGACCTGCGCTTGCTCGGCGGGGAGACCGAATTTGCCCGCTTCGCGTTCGCCGGACCGGACTTCGGCGCCGAGCAGGCCGTCATGCTGGGGGAGCTGTACCGCAAGGAAGGGCAGTGGCGCTTCATGGCCGTCGGCCAGGGCTTCAACGGCGGGCTCGCCGCCCTGGTCGCTCACTTCGGGGCCGACGTCGCGGGCGGCGCCGCGCCTGCCGCGCCGGCCGCGCCCGCGGCCGGCCTGGAAAAGCGCGTCGGGCAGGCCGCGCCGCAGCTCGTCAGCCTGGTCAAGTCGGCGGGCGTGTCCCTGGCGAAGGTGGGACTGGACGGGCACCGCGCCAGGGTTTGCCTGGTGCTCGACATCTCCGGATCCATGAGTGGCCTCTACAGGAAGGGGCAGGTGCAGGCTTTCGCCGAGCGCATCCTGGCGCTCGGCTGCCGCTTCGACGACGACGGCGAGATCGACGTGTTCCTGTTTGGCCGCGACGTCCACCGCGACGAGCCGATGGGACTGGACAACTTCGCGGGCTATGTCGGCCGGATGATCGAGCGCCACCCGCTCGAAGGCGACACCCGCTATGGCGCGGCGATGCAAGCGGTGCGGCGCCATTATTTTCCCGACGCCGCCGGCGCGCAACGCAGCACGCCCTGCAGGGCGGCGCTGCCGGTGTATGTCATGTTCGTCACCGACGGCACGACCTCCGACCAGCCCCTGACCGAGCGCCAGCTGCGCTGGGCCAGCCGCGAGCCGATTTTCTGGCAGTTCATGGGGATCGGCAAAGGCAAGAAATCGAAGAACAAACGCCTGGCCGATTTCGCCGATGCCGACTTTCCTTTCCTGGAGAAACTCGACGAACTCGACGGCCGCCTGATCGACAACGCCGACTTCTTCTCGGTCGCCAGTCCCGACGAGCATTCCGACGCCGCGCTGTACGACTTGCTGATGACCGAGTACCCGGCCTGGCTGAAGCTGGCGACGCAACACGGGCTGCTGGGCTGAAGCGCCGCTGCCGGTGCGCGCCTGCAAGGCAGGCGCGCACGGGTTATCATCCTGACCTCACTTGACACAGGACCTTAACGCCATGACGACGTCCAGCTACCCCGACACCCGCCTCCTGATCGCCAACGAATGGCTCGACGCCAGCGGCGGCAAGACGATCCCGGTCCTGAACCCGGCCACCGGCCAGCCGATCGGCACCGTGGCCCATGCCACCATCGCCGACCTCGACCGCGCCCTGGCGGCGGCCCAGAAGGGCTTCGAGGCCTGGCGCGCCGTGCCGGCCGCCGAGCGCGCCAACAGCATGCGCCGCGCCGCGCAGCTGCTGCGCGAACGCGCCGGCGAGATCGCGCGCCTGCTGACGCAAGAGCAGGGCAAGCCGCTAGCCGAAGCCAAGGGCGAGATCCTGGCCGGCGCCGACATCATCGACTGGTTCGCCTTCGAGGGCATGCGCGTGTATGGCCGCATCGTCCCGTCGCGCAATCCCGCCGCGCAGCAGCTGGTGCTGAAAGAGCCGGTCGGCCCGGTCGCGGCCTTCACGCCGTGGAACTTCCCGATCAACCAGATCGTGCGCAAGCTCGGCGCGGCCCTGGCGACCGGCTGCTCCTTCCTGTGCAAGGCGCCGGAAGAAACCCCGGCTTCGCCGGCGGCGCTGCTGCAATGCTTCGTCGACGCCGGCCTGCCGCCGGGCGTCGTCGGCCTGGTATTCGGCGACCCGGCCGAGATTTCCGGCTACCTGATCCCGCATCCGGTGATCCGCAAGGTGACGTTCACCGGCTCGACCCCGGTCGGCAAGCAGCTCGCCGCGCTGGCGGGCGCGCACATGAAGCGCGTGACGATGGAGCTGGGGGGCCATGCGCCGGTCATCGTCGCCGAGGACGCGGACGTGGCACTGGCCGTGAAAGCGGCCGGCGGCGCCAAGTTCCGCAATGCCGGCCAGGTCTGCATTTCGCCGACCCGCTTCCTGGTGCATCACGCGATCAAGGACGAATTCACGGCCGCCTTCGTCCAGCACGCCGAACGCCTGAAACTGGGCGACGGCCTGGCCGAAGGCACCACGCTGGGCCCGCTGGCGAATGCCCGCCGCGTGACGGCGCTGGCGAAAGTCATCGAGGATGCGCAGGCGCGCGGCGCGACGATCGCCACCGGCGGCAAGCGTATCGGCGAGACCGGCAACTTCTTCGCGCCGACGATCCTCGCCGACGTGCCGCTGGAGGCGAGCGTGTTCAACGACGAGCCGTTCGGCCCGGTGGCGGCGATCCGCGCTTTCGACAGCCTGGAAGACGCGATCGGGGAAGCCAACCGCCTGCCTTACGGCCTGGCCGGCTACGCCTTTACGCGTTCGATCAAGAACGCCCAGCTGCTGATGAACCGCATGGAGGTGGGCATGGTGTGGATCAACCAGCCCGCCACGCCGAGCGCGGAGATGCCTTTCGGCGGCATCAAGGATTCGGGCTATGGCTCCGAAGGCGGACCGGAGGCGCTGGAGGCCTACCTGAACACCAAGGCGGTGTCGATGGTCGGCGTGTAAGCGCTTGCCCGGCCGGGACAAGGACAGCCCTGCCGGTGCCGGGTCGGCCGCTTGCTACAGCAGGAAGGGCCGCGCGCCGGTTCCGGCCAGGGCCTGCGCGCCGTCGGTCTCGTCCTTCAGCGCGACCCCGCTCAGCTGGCGCCGGCGCGCTTCGCCCAGCAGGTAGTGCAGCCTGGCCGCCGCGTCCTCGACGCCCAGGCCGGCCGGACGAACGTTCGAGATGCAGTTGCGGCGTTCGTCGGTCAGGCCCACGCGCGGCGCCCAGGTGAGATACAGGCCCATGCTGTCGGGCGAACTCAGTCCCGGCCGCTCGCCGATCAGCACCACCACCATGCGCGCTGCCAGCAGTTCGCCCACTTCATCGCCCACCGCCACGCGCCCCTGCTCGACGATCGCCAGCGGCGCCAGCGTCCAGCGCTCGCACGCCAGGCGCGCGCGCAGCGCGCGCAGGAAGGGCGCGGCGTGCTGGCCGATGGCGAGGGCCGACAGGCCGTCGGCGGCGACGATGGCGAGCTCGCAGCCCTGCGCGGCGGCGCCCGGGGCCGCCAGCCGCGCGCGCGAGGGCGGGTCGAGCCGGCGGCCGAGGTCGGGCCGCTGCAGGTAGACGTTGCGGTTGGCGGCCGCGCTGTGCAGGCGCAGGGGCGGGGGCAATTCCGGCCATGCCGCTTCCAGCGCCCGGCCCAGCGCCGCCGTGTCGAGCGCCTGGTGCACGGCGTCGCGCGCACGGGCATGGGCCAGCTGGAAGTCGAGCTGGGCACCGGTGGGCTGGCTGATGCCGCTGCGGCCGAGGGCGATGCGGGCGGCGGTGAAGCGGCGCAGGGCGTGCCAGGGGTCGGGGGTCAGGTCGGTCATCGTGGCTCCTCAGCCCAGCTGCAGCAAGGCGCGCGCGAACGGCGCCGGCAGCGCGCGGCCCAGCGTGGCCTGTGCGTCGTCGGTGAAAATGCCGAGCTCGCGCAGCCAGGCGTGGAATTCCGGCGCCGGCCGCAGGCCGAGCGCGCGGCGCGCATACAGGGCGTCGTGGAAGGAAGTGGTCTGGTAGTTGAGCATGATGTCGTCGGCGCCCGGAATGCCCATCACGAAATTGCAGCCGGCCGCGCCCAGCAGCGTCAGGAGCACGTCCATGTCGTCCTGGTCGGCTTCGGCGTGGTTGGTGTAGCAGACGTCGACCCCCATCGGCAGCCCGAGCAGCTTGGCGCAGAAATGGTCTTCCATGCCGGCACGGATGATCTGCTTGCCGTCATACAGGTATTCCGGCCCCATGAAGCCGACCACCGAATTGACCAGCAGCGGATCGAAGGCGCGCGCCACCGCGTAGGCGCGCGCCTCGCAGGTCTGCTGGTCGAGGCCGTGGTTGGCGCCGGCGGACAAGGCGCTGCCCTGGCCGGTCTCGAAGTACATCAGGTTCTGGCCCAGCGTGCCGCGCCCGAGCGAGAGGGCGGCCGCCTGCGCTTCGCCCAGCAATGCCAGGTCGATGCCGAAGCTGGCGTTCGCCGCCTGCGTGCCGGCGATCGACTGGAACACCAGGTCGACCGGCGCGCCGCGCGCGATCGCGGCCATCGTGTTCGTCACATGGGTCAGCACGCAGGACTGGGTCGGAATCGCATGGCGGCTGATAATGTCGTCGAGCATGGTCACCAGCGCGATCACCTGCGCCACGTTGTCGGTGGCCGGGTTGATGCCGATGACGGCGTCGCCGCTGCCGTACATCAGGCCGTCGAACAGGCTCGCCGCGATGCCGGATGCGTCGTCCAGCGGATGGTTCGGCTGCAGGCGGGTCGACAGCGTACCGGCCAGGCCGATGGTGTTGCGAAAGCGCGTGACGACGCGGCATTTGCGGGCGACCAGCACCAGGTCCTGGATGCGCATGATTTTCGAGACGGCCGCCGCCATCTCGGGCGTGACGCCCGGGGCGATCGCGCGCAATGCCGCCTCGTCGGCCGCGTCGCCCAGCAGCCAGTTTCGAAAGTCGCCGACCGTCAGGTGGCGGATGGGCGCGAATGCCGCCGCGTCGTGCGTGTCGACGATCAGGCGCGTGACTTCGTCGCTCTCGTAGGGCACCACGAGTTCGTTCAGGAACGTGGTCAAGGGCAGTTCGGCCAGGGCCATCTGCGCCGCCACGCGCTCTTCGGCGCTGCCGGCCGCCACGCCCGCCAGGTAGTCGCCCGAACGGGCGGGCGACGCCTTGGCCAGCACCTCGCGCAGATCGGCGAAGGCATGGGTGCGACTGCCGACACGGTGGCTGATCCGGCTCATCGCCCGCTCCTCTGGCTGCGCATCGGGGTCTGCATCGGGAATCCTTCCTGGCCTCGGCCATGAATACCGATCCTGCCACATTTCGGCGCGCCCGTCCGCAGCGCAGGAAATGCGAAGCGCCGCTGGCCGCCGGCCAACGCGGCGCGGCCCTTCGTTGGGGGCGGCACGACCGGTGCCCCGGCCCCATGCCGGCCGCCCGCCGGCCGCCCGCCGCCGCGACAGCCCGCGCCGGCGGGGTTGCATCGGCATCCGGTTCGACTATGCGGCTGGCATAATGTTGCACAATAGCGAGACGGCAGGCGCCGAAGGACGGGCGCGCCAGCGGTGGCGGCTAGCGCATGCCTATCGCAGGTGCGGCAGGTGCGTTTTTTCGCGCGATGGCCCACAATGCAGCTGTCGACCAGGGAGGTAGCGGATGCGCGATGCGATCGTTGTCGGTGGCGGCCACAATGGCCTGGTGTGCGCCTTTTACCTGGCCCGCGCCGGCCTGAAGGTGACCGTCCTCGAAGCGCGCGGCGTCGTCGGGGGGGCCGCCGTCACCGAGGAATTCCATCCCGGTTTTCGCAACTCGGTCGCCGCCTACACCGTCTCCCTGCTCAATCCGAAAATCATCCGCGACATGGACCTGGGCGCACACGGCCTGCGCGTGGTCGAGCGGCCCTTGTCCAACTTCCTGCCCACCGACGACGGGCGCTACCTGAAGGTCGGCGCCGGCCGCACCGCCGCCGAGGTCGCGAAATTCTCGCAGCGCGACGCCGCCAGGCTCGCGGCCTATGCCGGCCACCTGGACACGGCGGCGGACCTGCTGCGCGAGCTGGTGCTGCAAACGCCGCCGAACCTGGGGCAGGGCGGCTGGCTCGCGGCGCTGCCCGAGCTGATCAAGGCCGGCAAGCTCGGCAACCGGATGCGCAAGCTGTCGCTGTCGACCCAGCGCGAACTGCTCGACCTGTTCACCAAGTCGGCCGGCGACTACCTCGACGGCTGGTTCGACAGCGCGCCGATCAAGGCCGTGTACGGCTTCGACAGCGTGGTCGGCAACTACGCCAGCCCGTATTCGCCCGGCTCGGCCTATGTGCTGCTGCATCACGTGTTCGGGGAAGTCAACGGCAAGAAGGGCGCCTGGGGCCACGCGATCGGCGGCATGGGCGCGATCACGCAGGCGATGGCGAAGGCCGCGCAAAGGCTCGGCGTCGAGATCCGCACGGGTTGCGCGGTGGAGCAAGTGCTGCTGCAAAAGGGCCGCGCCACCGGCGTCGTCACGGCCAAGGGCGAACGGCTGGACGCGCGCGTGGTCGTGTCGAACCTGAATCCCCGCCTGCTGTACACCAGGCTGGTCGATCCCGGCGCCTTGCCAGACGACTTCCTGCGCCGCATGCGGGCCTGGCGCTGCGGCTCGGGCACTTTCCGCATGAACGTGGCGCTCTCGGAACTGCCCAGCTTCACCTGCCTGCCCGGCAGGCAGGCCGCCGAGCACCACGGCAGCGGCATCATCATCGCCCCCGGCCTGCAGTACATGGAGCGCGCCTACCACGACGCCCGCAGCTTCGGCTGGTCGCGCGCGCCGATCGTCGAGGTCCTGATTCCGTCGACGCTCGACGCCACGCTCGCCCCGCCCGGCCAGCACGTGGCCAGCCTGTTCTGCCAGCACGTCGCGCCCCAGCTGCCCGACGGGTCGAGCTGGGACAACCACCGCGACGCGGTGGCGGACCTGATGATCGAGACGGTCGAGCGCCATGCGCCGGGGTTCAAGGCTTCCGTGCTCGGACGCCAGGTCATGAGTCCGCTGGACCTGGAGCGTACCTTCGGGCTCGTCGGCGGCGATATCTTCCACGGCGCGCTGGGGCTGGACCAGCTGTTCGCGGCGCGCCCGATGCTGGGACATGCCGATTACCGAGGACCGGTCGCCGGGCTCTACACCTGCGGGTCGGGAACCCATCCGGGCGGCGGCGTGACCGGGGCGCCGGGACACAACGCGGCGCGCGAGGTATTGCGCGATGTTGCGAACCGGTCCCGGTCACGGCCGTCCGGGAAGGCGGGAAACACGACACCGCAGGGCAATATCGACGAAGGCCTGCCGGCGTCGGCCGGATAAACCCAAGAAACGTTTTCTGCGCGTGGAAGTCCCACGCATGGGGAGACGACGCCGAGGAGAAACCATGGCCGGGATCGCGCGGATCGACGACGAGATCATCGACACCGATTATTTCATCCGAACACTAAAGCCCACTGGGCAGTTCGAAGGGCTGGTCGAGCAGCCGGTGCGCGAGAAGCTGGCCGTGCATGCGGTCGGGAAGCAGGGCTTGCCCCTGGCGCCGCAGGAGATCCGGGGAGCGAGCATGCGGTGGGCGAGGCGCGCGAGAACGGCGGCCGGGTCGCATCGGAGCCCTCGCGCCCCTTCATCGCCGAAACACCCGAAAGCAGGCCCTGCCAGTACGCAAGCGACCAACAGCTTGTGCCACATGCGCGGCTCCTCTTTTGTGCTGCCTTCGACAGAATTCGACTTGCGATCCGAGTGAGAGTGTGACAGATTTAGATGCTTCGATGCGCACATCAGTACGACCTCGGCTGGAGTTTCCGATCATGCGCCACACCGCTTATCTGTCCGCACTGCTGGTGGCAGTTCTGCTCGTCGGCATGACGGTTGCCGGACTGGCGCCGGGACTGCCGCCCGAGCCCGCCGCGCACGCGGCAACCCAGGCGGCAAACCAGGCGCCCGCGCCCGATCCCGCAGCTCCCCATCCCTATTTCATCTGGCCCAACGATGGCACCGTCATCACCGGCGGCAAGTTCTGGGTGCGGATGGGGCTGCGCAACATGGGCGTCGCGCCGAAGGGCACCTCGGTGCCCGACACCGGCCACCATCACATCCTCGTCAATACCGGCTTGCCGCCGTTGACGGAACCGATCCCGAACGACCGCAACCACGTCCATTTCGGCGCCGGCGAAACCGAGGCGCGCATCGAACTGCCGCCCGGCACCCATACCCTGCAATTGCTGCTGGGAGACACGAACCACGTACCGCACAGGCCGCCCGTGGTCTCGACAAAGATCACGATCACCGTCCGCTAAGGAGCTGTCCCGGCAGGAAGGAGGAAGTCGATGACGATGCATGGCAAACGCGAGCGAGGCGCGCGGAGCCTGCATGGCGCACCACGCAAGGGCGAACGACGCAGCACCCGCTTGCCAGGCGCGTCGGCAACGGATCACTTCCTACCGGGATCCTTCCAAGTTTCTTTGCTTGCCGCGGGAGACGCCATGCGTACAGGTGGCGGCCGAATACCGGGTACTGGCGGCACACGGCCTGCTGCGGCAGGCGAAGCCGGCGCGGCTGCCCTCGATCAGCCTGACAGGGCGCGGCGGCATCTCGGGCTTCGCACTGGGCTCGCTCCCTGAATCGTTCACCTCCGGTCTGCTGCCGGGCATCCTGCTGCCGCAAGAAGGCGGCGCGGACCCGCAGCCGATCGTCGTCAGCGCTTTTCCCTTCCTGGCCAGTGGGGCCGACGACGCCGTCGCCCGCTACAGGGAGACCGAACCGGCCCAGGTGAACTACCTGTCGCGCCGGCGCGCGCGCGTCTTCCTGAAAGGCGGCGCGCCGCACCTCCCGGGCGGCATTGCGCCGAGGAATGCGCGGCCGATCCTGAAGATCGGGATCGCCGAACACGACCGGGGCTTCCTGCGCGAGGGGCTGGCGGTGCAGCTCCAAGTTCAATGCGTTTCCCTATCCGCGCTACGGACGCATTGGCGGCACGCTGCAATTCATCTCGCCGGCGACCGAGCAGCCGGTCTACGAGGGCCGCGTGTCGCTCGACCGGCTCGAGTACCAGGTCGGCGAGACGAGGTATCCGCTGCGCTACGGGATGACGGCGGTGGCGGAGATCGTCGTGCGCGAGCGGCGCCTGATCGACCTGGCGCTCGATCCGTTCCGGAATATCGGCGGGTGACCGCGTCTTGCATGGGAACCGCGCCCCAAAAGCCCGTTCGCGGGCTTTTTTGTTGCGCGTATGTCAGCTACTACACGGTTCTCGGTCGGGCTTTTGTGCACAATCGGAACATCCGAACGCACAAGGAAGCCCCACATGTCCACCTCGCCGATCTCCGTAGAACAGGCACTGCAAACCGCCGGCGTCGGCAAATTCCAGTACCGCCTGTTCCTGATTTTCGGCCTGGTCTGGATGGCCGATGCGATGCAGGTGCTGTCGATCGGCTTCAGCGCGCCGTCGATCGCGAAAACCTTCGCCATTCCGGTGCCGCAGGCGCTGCAGACCGGCACCCTGTTCTTCATCGGGATGCTGGTCGGCGCCTTCGTTTTCGGGCGCCTGGCCGACCGCATCGGGCGCCGTCCTGTGCTGATGGCGGCGGTGGTGATCGACGCCTGCTTCGGCGTGGCGTCCGCCTTCGCTCCCGATTTCACCTGGCTGCTGGCGCTGCGCTTCCTGACCGGCATCGGGGTCGGCGGCACGCTGCCGGTCGACTACACGATGATGGCCGAGTTTTTGCCGAGCGACCGGCGCGGGCGCTGGCTGGTGCTGCTCGAATCGTTCTGGGCGGTC
Organism: Massilia jejuensis; assembly: GCF_042656795.1. Classification (NCBI taxonomy): domain Bacteria; kingdom Pseudomonadati; phylum Pseudomonadota; class Betaproteobacteria; order Burkholderiales; family Oxalobacteraceae; genus Massilia; species Massilia jejuensis. Next base: position 32,248 of record NZ_JBHSMS010000078.1, read on the forward strand.
GGCACCATCCTGCTGGCGATCCTGGCGCTGGTGGCCGTCGGCTGGGGCAACGACGCCTGGCGCGTGATCTTCTTCGTGACCGGTCTGCCGGCCCTGGTCGGCGTCGTCCTGCGCCTGTACGTGCCCGAGTCGCCGATGTACCTCAATCGCAGCGGCCGTTCGGAGCAGGCCAGGGCGGTGCTGCAGCGCGTGGCCGACGCCAACGGCGGCAAGGCATCGATTCCCCCGCTGCGCCCCGAACTGCCGGTCAAGAAAACCCTGTTCGACCTGTTTTCGGGCACGCTGCAGCGGCGCAGCATCGCCCTGGGCGTGGCCTGGGCGCTGATCTCGATCGCCTATTACGGCGTGTTCGTCTACCTGCCGGTGAAACTCAGCGCCGAAGGCTTCGGCTTCATGCGCGGCCAGGAATTCCTGATCCTGCTGGCCGTCGTCCAGCTGCCAGGCTTCGCGCTGTCGGCGTACGGCGTCGAGCGCTGGGGGCGCAAACCCACCCTGATCGGCTTCCTGCTGCTCAGCGCGGTGGGCTGCATGTTCTACAGCTTGGGCAGCGCCACCGCGATCGTCGTCGGTTCGACCTTGCTGATGAGTTTCGCGCTGCTCGGCACCTGGGGCGCGCTGTACGCCTTCACGCCCGAGGTGTATCCGACCGATCTGCGCGCCAGCGGCATGGGCATGGCGGGCGCCGTCGCACGCTTCGGCGGCCTGTTCGCGCCCACGCTCATCGCGCCGGTGATGGCGGCGCATTTCACGCTGTCGCTGGCGATGCTGGCCGGCTGCCTGGCGGTCGCCGCGATCGCGATCGCCAGCGTGGACGTGGAGTCGCGCAACCGGGCGCTGGAGTGAGAATGCGCCGGGCTCGCTTGCTCGGGAGTGTGTCGAGCGCCCTGGCGAAAGGGGCGCATCGATCCGCACATCCACGCCGGGGCGGCCGGTGGGCCGAGCCGGCGACCGCTACCCGCGGTGCGACGGAGAACGAGCTGGCCCGGTAGATCGAGACCGCCCGATACGCTATCCTGTCGCCTGTGTCGAATTGGGGCGGTGCGATGGACAGTGTCGGGTGGGGTGTGTCATGCTAGAGAAGGATGAATCGTCGCTCCCGGAGGCGGATGCGCCGCAGCCGCGCCTGCCGCCCCGGCTGACGCCGGCCGATGCCCTCGCGCGCAAGGCGCAGCGCGAGCGGCGCGACGCCGCGATGCGCGGCGTCGCCTCGATCGATGCGATGCGCGCGGCGATCAGGGATGCCGCCCGCAAGCTGCCGGCCATCCTGGCGGTGCCGCGCGCCGCCAAGCTAGACGCGGCCGGCTTTCGCCGCCGCGCCGCCGAAGGACTGCCATTCCTGGTCCCCGGCCTTGCCAGCCACTGGCCGCTCGCGACGTTCACGCCGCAGACCTTGCGCGAGCGGTTCGGCACCGTCCCGGTGCGCGCCCGCGTCGGCGACTACGTCGGCACCGCGTTCGCGCCCGACCGCGCGATGCAGGACATGTCGATGCTCGAATACCTCGACCTGGCAGCGGGCGGCGCCGAGGGCTTGCCGCCCTACCTGGGCAACCTGGAATTGCGTGAACTGAACCGCTTCTGCCACTGGCCGGCGTGGTTCGCGAAACCGGGACCGCCGCGCTTCTGGCTCGGACCGGCGGGCACGGTGACGCCCCTGCACGCCGACTACGACGACAACCTCTTCGTCCAGATCTGGGGCAGGAAGCGCATCTTGCTGGCGCCGCCGCACCACGACGCCTTCCTCTATCCGCGCGAGGCCAACGCGCTGCTGTACGGCTCGCCCTTCGATCCGGAAGCGCCGGATTTCGACGCCTATCCGCTGGCGCGCCAGGCGGCGCTTCTGGAACTGATCGTCGAGCCGGGCGACATGCTGTATGTGCCGGCAGGGTGGTATCACCAGGTGCGCTCGCTGAGCTTCTCGCTGTCCTCGAACCGCTGGTCGCGCACGCTGCCGCTGGCGCTGGCATAGCGCCGGACTTCAGCGCCGATCGCCGCGCCGATCGTCGCACTCATCCGCCTCGCGAGGGCCGCCGGTCTGTTCCGGCACCCGCGCACGCGGCAGATGCCAGTCGTATTTGAGCGCCGCCATGCGCAGGCCGAAGCACAGTGCGGCGCCGGCCACCGCCGTGGCGGTGGCCGGCAGATGCAGCGCGTCGCCCAGCACCACGACGCAGGCGCCGGCCAGCGCCGCGACCGCGTAGATGTCCGACCTGAACACGGCCGGCACGTTCGACAGCAGCATGTCGCGCGCGATGCCGCCGCCGATCGCGGTGAGCATCCCGAGCAAAGCCGCCATCACCGGCTCCAGCCCGTAGACCAGCGCCTTTTGCGCGCCCGCCACGCAAAACAGCGCCAGGCCGACACCATCGAAAAACAGCACCGGGGAGCGCAGGCGGTTGATGAGCGGATACCAGAAGAAGATGACCACGCCGGCCAGCAGCGACACCGCGAGATAGCGCCAGTCGCTGATCGCGGCCGGCGGCGCGGCGCCGATCAGGACGTCGCGCACGATGCCGCCCGAGTTGGCGGCGACGAACGACAGCACCAGCACCCCGAAGATGTCGAGGCGCCGGCGCGCGCCGGCGGTGGCGCCGCTGAGCGCGAAGACGAAGGTGCCGACCAGGTCGAGCGTGAGCACGAGGGTCTTCATGGCGGCCCCCATGTCGAGGGAAAGAACGTCGAACACTGTGACTACCTCTGGACTGGAATGGCGGCCGGGCGGCGCCACCACCCCGCGCCTGTTATTCGACCCAGCTGAAGCCGTCGCGTGCGAGCAGCGCGAACGCTTCCGGCGGACCCCACGAGCCGGCGGCGTAGGCATGCGGTTTTTCGCCCAGCGTGCCCCAGCCCTCGATGATCGGGTCGGCCCAGGACCATGCCGCCTCCAGTTCGTCGCGGCGCATGAAGTGGGTCAGGCGGCCGCGCACGACGTCGATCAGCAGGCGCTCGTAGGCTTCGGCGCGGCGCTGCTGGAAGGCCGATTGCAGGTCGAGATTGAGCGCGACCTGCTGCATGTGCATGCCGCTGCCGGGTTCCTTGGCCATGATCTGCAGCTTGATCGCTTCTTCCGGTTGCAGTTCGATGACGAGCCGGTTGGCCACGCCCCCTGGCGCGCCCGGGAACAGCGAGAAGGGCGGGTTGGCGAATTCGATGACGATCTTCGACGATCTGCGCGCCATGCGTTTGCCGGTGCGCAGGTAGAACGGCACCTTCGACCAGCGCCAGGTATCGACATGGGCGCGCAGGGCGACGAAGGTCTCGGTCATTGAATCGGGCGGCACATTGCGCTCTTCGAGGTAACCCGGCACTTCCTGGTTGCCGGAGACGCCATGGCCGTACTGGCCGCGCACCGTGTCGCGCGCGATGTCGGCCAGGCCAAGGCGGCGCAGCGAACGCAGCACCTTGAGCTTTTCGTCGCGTACCGCGTCCGGCGAGAGCGAAGTCGGCGGCTCCATGGCGACGATGCACAGCAGCTGCAGCAGGTGGTTCTGGACCATGTCGCGCATCGCGCCGGTGCTGTCGTAGAAGCCCGCGCGGCTGCCGACGCCGACTTCCTCGGCCACGGTGATCTGCACGCTCGAGATGTTGGGCGCGCGCCAGATCGGCTCCAGGATCGAGTTCCCGAAGCGCAGCACCATCAGGTTCTGCACGGTCTCCTTGCCGAGGTAATGGTCGATCCGGTAGATCTGCGACTCGGCGAAGTGCGCGCCGACGGCTTCGTTGATCTCGATTGCGGACGCGAGGTCGGTGCCAAGCGGTTTTTCCAGCACCACGCGCGCGTTGGCGTCGACCAGGCCGGACGCCGCCAGCTTGTCGCAGATCGTGGTGAACAGCGCGGGCGCGGTCGACAAATAAAAGACGCGCTCGGCGCCAGGACGCGAAGCGGCGGCGAGGCTGCCGAAATCGGGAGCGGCCTGGACGTCGAGCACGACGTATTCGAGCAGGTGCAGGAAGCCGTCCCAGGTCTTGTCGTTGAAGTTTTCCGCCGCGATGAAGGAGCGCGAATGCGCTTCCACGTGGGCCAGGTAGGCGTCGCGCGCGAGCTCCTGGCGGCCGGTGGAGAGGATGCGGGTCGAGGGCGGCAGGTTGCCGTGCAGGTAAGCCATGTACAGCGCCGGCAGCAGCTTGCGCATGGCCAGGTCGCCCATGCCTCCGAAAATGGTCATGTCGAGGGGTAGAGCGGTGTCGGGCGCGGTCGATTGGATCATGGTGTCGGCTCAAAAAGTGGGGCCGGCGCGCGGTGGCTTGCGCGCCGATCTGTTCGGGTGCCGGATACTATAGCCTAGATTGCATCGATCGATCGTCGCGCGCCCCGCAAAACGGGCGCCGCCGGCGCCGCGCCGGTGCGGATCGGTTATCCTTGCGGTAGACAAAACGAGAACAAGGGGACAACATGGAATCGGCCATCCTGAAACGCCGCGACATCGATTTTCTGCTCTACGAATGGCTGGACGTGGAGTCCTTGAACACGCGAGCGCGCTACCAGGACCACAGCCGCGAGACCTTCGACGCGGCGCTCGACACCGCCGAGCAGATCGCCACCGACCTGTTCGCGACGCACAACAAGAAGAGCGACGCCAACGAGCCGCGCTTCGACGGGGGCCACGTCACGATCATCCCGGAAGTGAAAACCGCGCTGGACGCCTTCTGCGCCGCCGGCTTCATGGCCGCCGGCCAGGATTACGAATACGACGGCATGCAGCTGCCCTGCGTGGTCGACAAGGCGATCGCCGCGTATTTCACGGCCGCCAACGTGGCCACGTCGGCCTATACCTTCCTCACGATGGGCAATGCGAACACGCTGCTGAAGACGGCGACGCCGCGCCAGGTCGAGCGCTTCGTGCGGCCCCAGCTCGCGGGCCGCTTCTTCGGCACCATGTGCCTGTCCGAACCGCAGGCCGGCTCCAGCCTGTCGGACATCACGACCCGCGCCGAGCCCGATCCGGTCGGCGGCATCGAGGGCGAGCGCCAGTATCGCCTGACCGGCAACAAGATGTGGATCTCGGCCGGCGAACACGAGCTCGCCGAGAACATCGTGCACCTGGTGCTGGCGAAGATCCCCGGCCCGGACGGCAAGCTGATCCCGGGCGTGAAGGGCATTTCGCTGTTCATCGTGCCGAAATACCTGGTGGGCGAAGACGGCGTACCCGGCGAACGCAACGACATCGCGCTGGCGGGCCTGAACCACAAGATGGGCAACCGCGGCACCACCAATTGCCTGCTCAACTTCGGCGAAGGCAAGTTCAAGCCCGCCGGGAAGGCGGGCGCGATCGGCTACCTCGTCGGCGAGCCGCACAAGGGCCTGGCGAACATGTTCCACATGATGAACGAGGCGCGCATCGGCGTGGGCCTGGGCGCCACCGTGCTGGGCGTGACCGGCTACCTGCACGCGCTCGACTATGCGCGCAACCGGCCGCAGGGACGCCCTCCGGCCGAGAAGGATCCTGCGAAACCGCAGGTGGCGATCATCGAGCATACCGACGTGCGGCGCATGCTGCTGGCGCAGAAGGCCTACACCGAGGGCGCGCTGGCGCTGATCATGTACTGCGCGCGCCTGGTCGACGAGCAGCGCACGGGCGCGTCGCCGGATGCGCAAGCGCGCGCCGGCATGCTGCTCGACTTCCTGACGCCGATCGCGAAATCCTGGCCCTCGCAATGGTGCACCGAGGCGAACAGCCTCGCCATCCAGGTCCACGGCGGCTACGGCTACACGCGTGAATACAATGTCGAGCAATTCTACCGCGACAACCGCCTGAACCCGATCCACGAAGGCACGCACGGCATCCACGGGCTCGACCTGCTGGGCCGCAAGGTGTCGATCCAGGAGGGCGCCCTGTTCAGGGCGGTGGGCGAGGAAGTCGCGGCGACGCTCGCCCTGGCGCGCGCGTGCGACAAGGCCGACCTGCATGGCTACGCAGGCCAGCTCGAGACGCTCTGGCGCCGCATCGGCGACGTGACCGCGACGCTGTACGGCGCGGGTGACATGAACAAGACCCTGGCCAACGCCAGCCTGTACCTGGAAGCGGTCGGGCATGTGGTGATCGCCTGGATGTGGCTGGAACAGGCGCTGGTGGCGGCGCGCCACGCGGACGGCGACGATTTCTACCGCGGCAAGCTGCAGGCCTGCCGCTACTTCTTCCACTGGGAATTGCCGAAGTCGGCGCAGCAGCTCGACCTGCTCGCCACGGTCGACACGACCACCCTCGACATGCGGGACGCGTGGTTCTGATGCCGGGTCTCGACGCTTCCACGGTCCAGTTCACGCTGAACGACATCGAGGTCGGCGCGCGCCTGGCCGCGGCACTGGCGCACCATGCGCGCACGGCCGGCGGCGCTCCGATCGCCTGCGCGCAGCTTCTCGAACTCGGCCGTTTCCTCGACCCGAAGGACGCGGCCATGGACCGTGCGGAGCTGCTCGGCATCGGGCCGAAACTGCGCTTCGTAGCCGATTTCTGCAAGGCGCAGGGCTATCCGAACCTGGCTTGCCTGGCGCAGCACCCGGCGACCGTGCGTGCGCTCGCAGATGCCGCCGCCGGCCGGGAAGCGCAGCGGCAGGCGGTGGCGGGCTTCGACTGGTCGCCGCTCGCGCACACGCTGCCCGATTACGTGCGCGCCGCACGCGCGGCCGTGCCGGCGCGCCTCAAGCCGCGCAAGGAGCGGCCGGCCGAAGTGGCGTGGTACGCCTACTTCAGCGCGCACCGCGAGGCCTGCAAGAGCATCACCTCGGCCGACAAGCGCGAGCTCGTCAACCTCGTCATGGCGGGGCTCGACCCTGAAACGGCGCTACGGCGCTTCCTCGATGCGAAGGCGGCCTTCGCGGGCACGGACTGAGCCCGGCAGTCGGAAAACCTTACAGCGACCGGCGGTTACAGTGCAGGCTTCACTAATTCGTTCTGAAAATCAATCACTTATTCTTTTGGCACAGTAATTGCTTATTTAAAACTACAAAAGATAAGGGGATCACATGAACATCAAGTCTTGCATCGCCGCGCTTGCGCTTTGCGTCCTGCCACTGACCAGTAGCGCCGGCGTCGTCTATCGCTGGGTCGCGACGAATACGGGCGCGCCCTTGAACATCAAGCTGGAATTGGAGTTCGACGTGCGCACGGTGAAAACGGGCGCGTTCGACCTTTCCTTCAGCGAAGCGCAGGGCAAGGCCCCGCGGCGCGGGCTGCTCGGCATGCGGTACAACTTCGATAGCAGTTTTCACGACGATATGGTTTATTCGGCGAAGCATGGCGGCTTCGACTTCCAGGATGCGAGCCTGAACATGTCCATGCTGTTCGACGGCGGGGACATCGCCTCCGGCTACATCGCCGCCTACGGTTTCGAGCACCACCTGGTGCTGGGATCGGCAGCCGATCGCCAGTTCACCGTCATCGATACCGACGTCGAAGGCGGCACGCTGGAATGCGGCTGGGTGACGGAGATTGCGTGCAGCGGAGCGACCGGCTACTTCGAGCGCGTGCACGTTGCCGAAGTGCCGGAGCCGACGACCCTGGCCTTGCTGGCGGTCGGCGCGATCGGCCTGGCGCGCGGCCGTAGAAGGCTCGCTGCGCGGTAAAGTCGACCCCATGCGCCGCGGCCCCGGGCGCATGCCGGATCGGCGGGCCCTGCGCTTCGGGTACGCTGTGCACGGGTCAGTGGCCGAGCAGCGCCAGGCTGCGCTCCCATTCGGCGTGCCACGGATCGAGGAAGGCATGCGCGGCGAATGCGCGGCGCAGGCTTTTCAGCGGCACCCGGTGCACGTCGTGCAGGCCGAGCGCCAGCACGACCGGATTCCAGACGATCTTCGACTTCGCCTTTTTCGTGCTCGCCTTGACGCGGGCGCCGTCGTCGCCAAAGATGCCGCCCGCCTCGCCTAGGGCGGCGTCCATGTCGAGCTTCACCAGCGCGCCGAAGGCGGCCAGCACCTGCTCCTTGTAGATCCCCGCCGTCGATTCGGCGGCCGCCTTCGGCTGTGGCGGCGGCAGCGCAGCGCGCTGTTCGGTCTTGACCAGCTTTTCCAGTTCCTTCTTCAGGAAGCGCAGCTCGTGCAGCTCCCGGCGAAAGCCCGGCGCCGGCAGGGTCGTCACGATCTTGTAGGCATCCTTGGTCATCGTGATCAGCACGTCCCCGCTGCCGGCGGCCAGGCGCGCGGTGTCGCCCTCGAAGAAGATCGGCGCCGCGTAGCCGCCATTGGCCTCGCCGAACAGGTCGGGATAGGCCGCGTCGTAGTCGAGCCAGACATAGGGCGTGACGCCATGCTCGATCAGGCGCGCCAGCGTCCATGGCGACGCGAGCTGCCGCTCGAGCCAGTGGCAGGCTTGTTCGAGCGTGGCCCGGTAGGGCAGGATGGTGATGGTCATGGTGTTTCCTTCAGCCGGCGCAGTTGCGCGGCCTGGTAGGCGCCGAAGGCGTCGTTGAACAGGCAGCGGATCAAGGGGTCGTCGACCAGTTCGGCCGTTTCCAGGTCCGTTTCGGTGGCCGCGTCGAAGCGCATGTCGTTGATCCGCATGTACATCGAGGTGAGCGATTCGCCGTTCGCCAGGGCCGCGTACAGCTTGGCGGCCGGGATCTCCGTCGTCCAGGCGAGCGGCGCGGCGTCGGGCGCGACAGGGTCGATGCCGTCTTTCTCGACGCGGTAGTGATGGCGCGTCTCGGTACCGGCGTGGTCGAAGACCGACAGGCGCCAGATTCGCGGCCGCGCGAAGAAGCTGTCCTCGGGCAGTTCCATGGCACGGTAGCGTTCGAGCAGACCGGTGCGGCAATAGGCGTCCACGCACCCGGCCTGTTCGGCGCTCAAGGCCGGAAAGCGGCGTGCAATCTCGCCCGTCGCCGGTGGCGCCGCGTGCGGATCGTAATCGTAATCGTAGTCGGCATCCCGATCGCCTGCCGGAACGACCCAGTCGAGCGCCCCGGCGGGCGTCAGCCCCGCGTGGTCGAGCCGCATCGACGCCGCGGGATCCATGCGCACCACGCGCGCATCCGGGAGCGCCGCTTCGACTTGCGCCTGGAATTGGCGGTAGCTGACCGGGAAGAAGGCGCGGTTGTACCAGGACCAGGGCTCTTGCAGGAACTGGCAGGAGCCGGGCACGACGAAGCGCGGGTCCAGGGCGCGCAGCTCGGCAATCCACTCGGCCGGCACGGCCGCCGGTGCGGGCGCGGCGCGCGAGGGCGACAGCACCTCCAGCTCGCGCATCGTCTGGAAGGGCCACAGCACCATGTCCCAGGGGCCGTGCGCGGCCAGCGCCGGCAGGGTATCGGGATCGATCCACGAATCGACCACGTTCAACACCTTCAGTCCATCCGCGTCGATCTGGAACAGCGCGTCGACATCGGCGTCCATCGCGATGCGCGGCGTGACGGCGAACGGGCCGACCTCGACCGGCATGTCGAGCGCCAGCGCGTACACGTTCAGGAAACCGAGCGCACGCACCATCGCGAACAGTGCGTCGAACTGGCAGTAGATGTGGAGCGGGGTCGCCCGGTCGAGCAGGTCCAGGCTCTCGAGCGAGCAGTGGTCGTCGTGGAAATGCGAGATGAAGACGGCGTCGAAGCGCAGCAGGCGGATCTTGTCGTGATCGAAGCGCACCGGCGGGAAGGCGTGGCAGTTGCGGCTGAAGGGGTTTTCGAAAATCGTGTCGAAGGCGATGCGCGTGCCCTTGCAGTCGAAGACGTAGCCGGCATGCAGGATCCGGGAGATGTGAAGCGGCATAGAGTGGGAATGAGGTTGCGGCGACGGCCGGAATGGCGCGTCGTCCGGCTGGCCGGCGCGCCATGTTAACACGGCGGCCGGCACGGGCCGCCGGCCTGTCAGCCGAACGAGCTGTCGTCCGCGCCGCCGTCGAAGGCATCGCCGGCGATATTGTCGCCGCCGGCGCCGGCATCGTCGAGCAGCGAGCTGCCGCCGTCCGTATTGCTGTCGCTCAGCAAATTGCTGGAGGGTTCGCCCGCGCCGCCGGCGTTGTTGAAGTCCTCGATCGGCGAGGTCAGCGAGGAGAAGGCGTCGTTGCTGCCCAGGAAGCCGTTGCCGTCCTGGTTGTCATTGCCCAGCAGGTTGCCGAGCCCCTGGAACAGGAAGGCGCCGGCGGCGACGCCGGCCGCGGTGGAGGCGATCGTGCCGAGGGCGCCCATCCCGCCGCCCATTCCGCCGCGCAGGAAGTTGCCGGCGCGGCTGGCCATCGAGGGCTGCTGGTAAGACTGCTGCTGGTAAGGCTGGTGATAAGGCTGCTGAGCCGGCTGGCCGCCGTGCGCCTGGGTAGGCTGGCGCTGGCCGGCGGAGTTGCCCCAGGCATTGGGGTCGAGGAAGCCGCCGCCCTGCAGCTGGCGCTGCAGGTTCGCGATCTCGGCCTTGGCATTGTCGAGCGCTTGCTGCTGCAGCAGGGCGCGCTGCACGAGCAGATAGGCGGCGTCGGGCTGGCGCGCCACGGCTTGCTGGATCATGGCGTCGGCCTCGGGATCCTTCTGCAAGCCGCGCGCCTGGACGAGCTGGCTCAGGAAATTTTCTAACAGCTGGGAATCTTGCGGACTCATGGTAGCACCCTCCACGTTGATTGAATGGTCAATGTCGCACCATTGTGGAGGGTTTCAGGATTCCCAAGCGCGCGCTCGGTTCGCCATGGCGCGGATGGTTTTCCGGGGTGGGCACGGCGTGCCCACCTCCTCAGAACGCGGCGATGCCGGTCTGCGCCCGGCCCAGGATGAGCGCGTGGATATCGTGCGTGCCT
>NZ_JBHSMS010000079.1:0-213732 GCF_042656795.1 Massilia jejuensis
AGGCCTTACCTCAGCGTTATACCGTACGTGTCCTCAAGAGAGACCTTAACTGAACGGCATTAGACTCGCGGGTCGGCTTTTTTGCGTCCAGGGACAGGCTTCGGTCCTGCGGCACCTTGCCCGCCTGCCCCGGCCTGGTCACGTCCCAGGCAAGTCGAATACCCCGATCGATTCAACGTGCGAGGTATGCGGGAACATGTTGACCACGCCCGCCTTCTTGAGCACATACCCGGCGCCGTTGACCAGCGCGCCGGCATCGCGCGCCAGCGTCGACGGGCTGCATGAGACGTAGACGATACGCTTCGGCAAAAACTCCGCGCGGCCAGCCGCGCGCAGCCCGGCCAGGGCCTCGGCCAGGGCAATGGCGCCATCGCGCGGCGGATCGATCAGCATGCGGTCGAAACGCCCGAGCGCCACCAGGTCTTCCGGCCTCACCTCGAACAGGTTCCGCGTATAAAAGCGTGTCTTTTCCGACAGCCCGTTGGCCCTGGCGTTTTCCAGCGCCCGCTCGCTCAGGATCGGGCTGCCTTCGATGCCGACCACTTCGCGCGCCTGCGTCGCCAGCGGCAGCGTGAAGTTGCCCAGGCCGCAGAACAGGTCGGCCACGCGGTCGTCCGGCTGGACGTCGAGCAGGCCGAGCGCCTTGTGCACGAGCGCGCGGTTGATCTGGTGGTTCACCTGGGTGAAATCGGTCGGCTTGAAGGGCATGCGCACGCCGAACTCGGGCAGCGTGTAATACAGCTCCTTGCCCAGCGGATAGAACGGGTAAACGGAATCCGGGCCCTTCGGCTGCAGCCACCACTGGATGCCCCACTCGTCGGCGAAAGCCTTGACCAGTTCCTCGTCCTTGGCGGTGAGCGGCGCCATGTTGCGCATTACCAGCGCCGTGCTTTCCTCGCCGACGGCCACTTCGATCTGCGGGACCTGGTTGTAGAGCGACATCGCGCCGATCAGTGCGCGCAGCGGCACCAGCATGGCGCCCAGCCGCGGCGGCAGGATATGGCAGAAGGTGATGTCGGCGACAAAGGCCGAGCCGCGCTCATGGAAACCGACCAGCACGGTTTCCTTCTTGGCCACCCAGCGCACCGACAGGCGCGCGCGGAAACGGTAGCCCCAGGTCGGCCCGACCATCGGGCGCATGATGTTTTCCGCCTTTACCTTCGAGATATGCCAGAGGTTGTCTTCCAGCGTGCGCCCCTTGATCGCCACCTGCGCCGTCGGTTCGAGATGCTGCATCGAGCAGCCGCCGCAGACGCCGAAATGCCGGCAGCGCGGCTCGACGCGCATCGAGGAAGCGCGCTGCAGCGTGACCATGCGGCCCGCTTCCCAGTTCTTCTTCTTGCGCTTGACCTCGTAGCTGACGCGTTCGCCCGGCAGCGCATCCTCGACGAAAACGACCTTGCCCTGGCTGCCGTCCTCGTTCTCGAGGTGGCCGACGCCGCGCGCGTCCGCGTCGAGCGACTTAATTTCAATAAAAGTTTCTTGCATTGGATAGGGGCGGGGCACAGGTCCCGCGCAGAAATCGTGAATATAGGGTGGGCGCTCCGGCCCACGCGCACGCGTGAACGGTGCAAAGCGGGTCAAGGACCGGGCCGATCGCCGCGAGCCCGCGACGGCAAGGCAGGCGCCTGACGGCTTACAAGACCGGCGGCATCATAACAAGGAATCGCGGACGACGCCACGGGCCGCCATCGCCCGCTTCAGCTTGACCAGGGCTTCCTGCTGGATCTGGCGCACGCGCTCGCGCGTCACGCCCATCTCCTCGGCCAGGGTCTCGAGCGTGGCCGGATCGTCGTTGTCCAGGCCGAAACGGCGCATCACGACCAGGCGCTGCTTGTCCGGCAGGCGCGTCAGCCAGTCGCGCACCAGCGCGGTCATTTCGTGCTGCTCGGCACGCGCATCCGGGCCGTCTTCCGGCTCGCCCGGCAGCATGTCCATCAGGCTCGAGCCGGGATCGTTGTCCAGCGGCGCATCGAGCGAGGCGGCATGCTCGGACAGGGCCAGGATGTCCTGCACCTCTTCCGGCGGGCGGCCGACCAGGCTGGCGATGTCCTCGACGCTGGCCTCCTTGCCGTCATGGTGCTGGGCTTCCAGGTGGTATTTGGCGCGCAGCACGCCATTGAGTTCGCGCACCATGTGCACCGGCAGGCGTACCGTGCGCGCCTGGTTCATGATGGCGCGCTCGATGCTCTGGCGAATCCACCAGGTGGCATAGGTGGAGAAGCGGAAGCCGCGCTCGGGCTCGAACTTGTCGATGGCGCGCATCAGGCCGATATTGCCTTCCTCGATCAGGTCGAGCAGGACGACACCGCGGTTGATATAGTGCTTGGCGATCGAGACGACGAGGCGCAGGTTGTGCTCGATCATCTTCTGGCGCGCCGCGAAGTCGCCCGCCTTGGCCAGGGTCGCGTAATGTGATTCCTGCTGGGCCGACAGCAGCGGCCGGGTGCCGATCTGGTTCAGGTAATGCTGGGTGGTATCGGTCGAGAGCTCGGCGGCGAGCACTTTCTTGAGTTCGTCGACACTGTCGACCTCGGCGACGGCGCCAGGAAGCAGCGCCCCGTCCCCGGGCACCTCGCGCTCGGCGCCGAAGCCCGCCTCGTCCGACGCGCCCTCGCCTTCCAGTTCGTCAGGCAGCTCGTCCTCCTGGGAATGCGGCGGCAGCGTCATTGGCTCTCTCTAACGGCTGGGCAAGAACCTCGACGGATCGACCGGTTTGCCCTGCTGGCGAATCTCGAAATGCAGCTTCACCGTATCGGCATCGGAATCGCCCATTTCGGCGATCACCTGGCCCTTGGCCACGTTATCGCCTTCCTTGACGACGATGGCGCGGTTGTGGGCATAGGCCGACAGCAGGCTGTTGCTGTGTTTGACGATGACGAGGTTACCATAACCTCGGATGCCGCTACCAGCGTACATTACTTTGCCGGCGCCCGCCGCCATGACTTGCTGTCCCGCGCGGCCCGCGATGTCGATACCCTTGCTCTTGCCTTCGTCGAAGGTGGCGATGATGCGCCCGTCCGACGGCCACATCCAGCTCAGCTTCTCGTCGTCGGTCGCGGTCACGGTGCTGCCGATGCGCGAGCCGTTCGCCACCACGGCGGCGTTCGCCGCGGGCGATACGGCCGCGGCGGCGGCCACGGTTTCGGCGCGCTCGCCGGCCTTGTCGCTGCGCGGCGCCTCGGCCGTGTCTTCGCCGTAGGCCTTCTTGTCGGCACGCGGCGTGGTCTTGCGGGGTACCACCGGACGGCTGTCGGGCGGCATCGGCACCGGCTGGGTCACGACGGCGGTGCTGGCGGGGCGCTCGTTCGGCACGACCCGCAACACCTGGCCGACCTTGATATCGTCCGGGTCGGCCAGGTTGTTCCAGGTAACCAGGTCGCGGTAGCTCTGGCCATGGTCGAAGGCAATGCGCAGCAGCGTGTCGCCGCGCCGCACGGTATAGGTGCCCTTGGCATCCTGGCGCGGTTCTTCCGTGCGCACCGGCGCCACGCGCGGCTTGGAGGGGGAGCCAACGGGACGCTCGATGACCGGCGCCTGGCGGGAAGTGGTGGTACAGCCGGCAACCAGGCCGAGCATGAGGGTCAGCAGGACTGAACGGGGTGTTAGTTTCATTCTCATCTAAAATTTATTTTGCAGCGCTCAAGCGGTGCCCGGCCGCAATGGCACGAAATGGCAGGCTTCCAGGGTTTCGCTGGTCCACTCCGACTTGCCGGTGCGGGTGATGCGCTGCAGATGTTGAACCTGGCCGCCGACGGGGGCCACCAGGCGCGCGCCAATGGCGAGCTGTTCAAGCAGGGCGCGCGGTACTTCCATCCCCGCCGCGGCGAGGATGATACCGTCGAATGGCGCAACCTGTGCGAGCCCGAGCATACCATCTCCGTAGTGCAAACGCAGGTTGGACAGGCGCAGCGAGCGCAGATTGGCCTTGGCAAGCTCATGCAGGGGCTTGATGCGCTCGATCGAATACACGTCTTGCGCGACCCGCGCCAGCACGGCCGCCTGGTAGCCGCAACCGGTGCCGATCTCGAGGACGCGGTTCATGGTTTTGCCGTCGGGCACGGCTTCGCGCATTGCCTCGATCATGCGCGCCACGATATACGGCTGGGAAATCGTCTGGTGATGGCCGATCGGCAGCGAGGCGTCGATATACGCCTGGCTCGACAGTGCCGGCTCGATGAACAGGTGGCGCGGCACCGCTTCGAGCGCGGCCAGCACCAGCTGGTCGCGCACGCCCTGCCCCGCGACGCGCGCGACCATGGCGCGGCGGATCGCCGCCGTCGCCATCAGGTCCGAGCGCTGCGCGGTCGGAATGCTTTGCGTGGGCGAAGCCGCATAGCCCGGCGGCTTGGGGCCGGGCTGGGGCGTGCGCGGCGGCTGGGAGCCGCCGATGGCATGCGCGGCGTTCCGGGTCGCGGTCTGGGGCGTGGCCACCGGTGCCGGCGTCCCCGGCTTGCGCGCGCCCCCGGTCACCGACGACAGCGGCAAAGGGAAGGTGCTGCGCTCCGGATGCTTGGTGCGGTCGTTCATGCCAGCCCCTGCGCCAGCAAGGCAAGCTGGGTCTTGTGCGTCAAGTCGACTTGCAGCGGGGTGATCGAAACCTGCCCCTGCAAGGTGGCGTGGAAATCGGTGCCTTCGCCGGCATCGCGGCAGGCACCCGGGGCGCCGATCCAGAAAATCTCGCGGCCGCGCGGATCTTGCGAGCGGATCACGGGCTCGGCCTGGTGGCGGCGTCCGAGGCGGGTCGGGGTCAGGGGGCCGAGCGCCTCGTAGGGCAGGTTCGGAATGTTCACGTTCAGCAAATACGGCGACGGCAACATGTCGAAACGGCGCTGCACCACGTCGCGCGCGACGCGGGCGGCGGAATCGAGGTGCTCCCAGCCGTGGTTGACCTGCGAAAAAGCGATGGCCGGGATGCCAAACAGGAAAGCTTCGGTTGCGGCGGCAACAGTGCCGGAATACAGGGTGTCGTCGCCCATGTTCTGGCCGTTGTTGATGCCGGAGACGACCAGGTCGGGCGGTGCGTCGCCCATGCCGGTGAGGGCGATGTGGACGCAGTCGGTGGGCGTGCCGTTGACAAAATAAAACCCGTTGGGAGCGCGCGTGACCGTCAGCGGACGGTCGAGCGATAGCGAGTTCGACGCGCCCGAGCGGTTGCTGTCGGGCGCGACCACGATGATTTCGGCGATGCTCGCCAGGGCATCGGCCAAGGCGTTGATACCAGGGGCGAGATAGCCGTCGTCGTTACTGATAAGAATTCGCATCCGGGGATTTTACCTGAAGCAACGCTTTTAACGCGCATTCGGGGGAGATAATTTCTCAGCCGTGGGGCATAACGAAGCTGCAACAAAACCAAGCTACGCCCCGCCGCCCCGTCCGTCAAGCCGGCACCGCGGCGTTGTCGCGAGACGACGCAAGGCTAGTGTGAGGCGCCGGGCGGGCCGTCGACGCCGGTGCGGCCGCCGCGTGACGGCGCACCGCACGACCGCGCTTGCCAGTCATTACCCGAGGCTTCCTCCTGCCTGCAAGAATAGGGTCTCAGCGCAAGGCAAGCGGGCGGCCGCCGGCGGCTTCGATCAGCGCGCCTTCGAGCGACGCGACCTCGTCTTCGGCGAAGGCCAACAGCGCATCCTTGTCGCCGGCATCCTGGTAGACCTGCTTGATCAGCCCCACTCCGCGCCGCCGCAGCGGCTGGGCGACCGTCGGCCGCAGGATCGTCTCGCGCAGGCTGTCGGCCAGCTGGCGCGCCTCGCGCGCGCGTCCGCCTTCGACCAGCTTGTGCAATTGGGAAAGCTTGTGTTCGAGCGGTTCGAACGACGCCGACTGGCCGGGTCCGGCCCGCCCCGGCGCCGGGCGCCCCGCGCCCATGGCACCGGGCACCGCGTCGCGCGGCGCAAAGTCGCCCGGCGCGGCGGCGCCCGGCGCGGCGGCGCCCGGCGCATCATGCAGGCCGGCCGACATCGCGCGCAGCTGCAGCAGGCGGTTGCCGCCCTCCTCCACGCTTTGCTCGAGACGGCGCGCGGCGGCGCTGTTGCCCTGGCTGGACAGGGTCTGGGCCAGCATCTGTTTGCTGCGCAGGGTTTCATGGTCGTCCATGCCGCGCAGGCGTTCGTGCAGGCTGACCACGTGCTGCTGCAGCCGGCGCGCTTCTTCCAGTTCGCCCTGCTGGCTGAGCGTGCTGGCCAGGCGCAGCAGCACGCCGAGCGTGTCGGGATGCTCCGAGCCGAGGCGGCGCTCGCGCGCCATGGCGAGCGATTGCTGCATGTCGCGCACCGCACCCAGGTCGCCCTGGGCGGCGAAGATCTCGGCCAGCGCCTCGCGCGCCTGCAGGGTGAGGGCGGCGTCGGCCCCGGCCAGGCGTTCGCGCACCCGCACCACGCTCTCCTGCAGCTTGCGCGCGTTGCCGAGGTCGCCCATGTCGCGCAGCAGCGTGGCCAGCTGCTGGGTGCAGCGCAGCGTGTCTTCATGCTCGGTGCCGAGCACGCGCTGGCGTCCCTCCAGCACCCGTTCGTAGAGCATGCGCGCGCGCGAATATTCGCCCTGCAGCGCCAGCGTGCGCGCCTGGCCCGCCACGGCCTCGAGCGTGGCGATGTGGTCCGGGCCGTACAGGCGCTCGCAGGCGTCGAGCACGGCGTCGTGCAGGGCAAGCGCCGGGCCGAACTCGTCCTGGCACGCCAGGGTGGCGGCCAGGCCCGAGCGTGCCGCCAGGGTCTCCGGATGGTCGGCGCCGGCCGCGCTCAGGCAGTGTTCGAGCAGCACTTCATACTGCGCGCGCGCTTCGGCCAGCCGCCCGCTGTCGCGCAGGACGGCGGCCAGCGCGGCGCGGCTGGCGCGGGTATCCGGATGGGCGTCGCCCAGCAGGCGCTGGCGCAGCACGGCGCTCTCGGCGAAGCAGTCGCAGGCGCCCTGCAGGCGCGCGCCGTGCAGGTAGAGTTCGCCCAGGCGCAGCAGCTCGCGGGCCAGCAGCACGGCGTTCGGATCGAGGGCCGGGGACGCGCCGCCGTGCCTGGCGCCGGCGGCCAGGCGCACGCGCGCGGCGTCGACCGCCTCGACCAGCTCGATCTCCAGGCGCGACTGCCACGGGAAGCGCCCCGCCGCCGCCCAGCCGAGCAGCGCCTCGATGGCGCGCGTCTGCGACAGGCGGTCGCCGTCGCGTTCGGGCAGCGCGCCCAGGTGCTGGGCGGCGCCGGCCGCCAGCGCGCCGTGCAGCTGGACTTCGTCGAGATAGCTGTCGAGCGAGAGCTGGGACAGGCCGTAGCAGTCGCGCAGCAGCTGTTCGAGCCGGGGCTGGTAGCCGGTGACGCCCTTCTGCGGGTCGCCCCGGCGCCACAGCATGCGGCGTTCCGGGTCGAAGCCGTCGACCCCGCAGGGCACCGGATAGACGAGCAGCGGGCGCTGGGCTTCCTCGTGGCTGCAGCGGTACTCGATGGCGCGCGTGACGACGCCCGCCAGCCCATCGAGGCTGCGCCCGTTCGGCGTGAACAGGCCGACCAGGCGGTCGGGCAGCAGCGTGGTGCAGACGCTCACGGCCGCCGAACGCCCGCCGCGGCAGTCGATGAGCACATGGCGGAAGTGGCGCGCGAGATGGGCCGCGAAGGCGCGGTACAGTGCCGGACAGGTCGCGAACAGGCCGTCCCAGTCCATGCGGTCGGCGCGCTCGCCGAAGCTGTCGTCGAAACAGCCGGCGCGCATCAGGTAGAGCGTGCGGCCCTGGTCGACGCGCTCGACATAGGCTTCCCAGTCGATGGCGTCGAGCACCAGCCGGGCGCGCTCCTCGTGGTCGTCGCCCCCGGTGCGGCCCAGGGCCTTGAGCTGCTCGCGGCAGGCTTCGAAGTATTCGAGCAGGCCGGGACGCGAGGACGGGGGCCGGGACCCGGGCCGTGCCGGCTCGTGCCGTGCGGGAGCGGTGCGTGCGCCGCCCGCGCGCGCGCCGCCGCGGTCGTCGTCGGTGCGCGCTCCGTCGTAACGCTCGTCGCGGCTCGGAAACAGGTGGTGCAGGCCCGGCGCCTCGGTGTCCCAGTCGATCATCAGCACCGGGGTCGTCGCATTCGCACGGCCGGCCAGCAGCACGGCGCTGTCGGCCAGCGCGATGCTGCGCGCGGCGCCGCTCTCGAAGGAATAGAAGGTGGTGACTTCGCCGGAACCGCCGATCGGCGGCAGCGTCAAACGGTTAATTTCCATGGAGCTCCTCATTTTTTTGGGAAAGTGAGATCCGGGACGGCACGCCACTCCGGTGGGACATCGGGGAGCACGAATTGGTTGCAGTCATGCCCGGGCGGCATGTAGATTTTCTGGTACTGGTAGTGCGTGGCGATCCGTTTCACCATCTTGCCGATATCGGGCAAAAAATCCGGATTCGATTTCAGGTCGGCCGTGGCCATCGTGTAATGGGAAAAATCGACGTAGAAGGACGAGGTGGCGATCTGCGGCGGCAGCCGGTCCGGGTGCTGGGTCATGACGACCGGGATGATCAGGTGGCTGGGCAGCGTGTACCACTGGCTGCGCTCGGCCTCGATCCGGCGCATGGCCTCGTATTCGCGCCGCGTATAGGCGTGCGCCTCGTACTTCGGGGTGTAGATCAGGACCATGCACACGCTCTCGCACATCGCGCGCGCGATTTTGCTGTCGAGGTCGTCTCCGCCGCCGAGCTGTTCGGTGTCGACGAAGAGTTCGTCCTCGTTGTCGAAATAGGGTTCGAGATAGCAGTGCAAGGCCTCCGCCAGCGCCGTCTTGAAGCGCTGCATCAAGGCGTGCTTTCCGTGGGCGTAACTGAAGAAACAGCCGTACCGAATCGCCATTGCCATTCCCCCAGTCAAGGCGCCGCCGGCCGCAGGCGCATCCATCACTCTAGCGCCGTGTTCTCTCATCATTTTGCGGACGCACAAACGCGTCAGCCACGCGGGGGCATTGCCAATATTTCGATTCCGTGAGGCATAATCTTAAAGAACCGGCAAGCAAACCAACCGAAGGAGATGGGATGAAAGCGATCGTATGCAAGGATTGGGGTCCGCCAGACAACCTGGAAGTGCAGGATCTGCCCGACCTGGTGCCGGGTCCGGGCCAGGCCGTGGTCGACGTGCGCGCGGCCGGCGTGAATTTTCCCGACGTGCTGACGGTGCAGGGCAAATACCAGGTGCGTCCGCCGCTGCCTTTCACGCCGGGTAACGAATTCGCCGGCGTGGTGCGCGCCCTGGGCGAGGGCGTGAGCGGCCTGGCCGTCGGCGACCGCGTGATCGGCTTCACCCAGACCGGCGCTTTTGCCGAGCAGGTGCTGGCGCCCGCCGCCGTGCTGATGCCGATGCCGCCCGGGATGGACTTCGCTACCGCCGCGGCGATCACCCTCACCTACGGCACCTCGCACCACGCCGTGGTCGACCGCGCCCGACTGCAGGCCGGCGAGACGATGCTGGTACTGGGCGCGGCCGGCGGCGTCGGGCTGGCGGCGATCGAGATCGGCAAGGCCCTCGGCGCGCGCGTGATTGCGGCCGCTTCGAGCGCGGAAAAGCTGGACGTCTGCCGCGCGCACGGGGCGGACGTGCTGATCGACTACACGCGCGAGGACCTGCGCGAGGCGCTCAAGGCGGCCACCGGCGGCAAGGGTCCGGACGTGATCTACGATCCGGTCGGCGGGCCCTACAGCGAACCGGCGCTGCGCTCGATCGCCTACCGCGGGCGCCACCTGGTGGTCGGTTTCGCCGCCGGCGACATTCCGAAACTGCCGTGGAACCTGATGCTGCTGAAAAGCGCCTCGGTGGTCGGCGTGTTCTGGGGCGATTTCGCACGCCGCGAGCCGCAGGCGAACCTGGCGGCAATGCGCGAGATGCTGGGCTGGATGGCGCAAGGCAAACTCAAGCCGCTGGTGTCGAAGCGCTATGCCCTGGCCGAGACGGCGCAGGCATTGAACGACATGGCCGCGCGCAAGGTGACGGGCAAGGTCGTGATCGTGCCGTAGGCCGGAGGTTTAGTGCGCCGCCGGCCGGAAGAACGCCAGCACCTCTTCCTGCACCCGCGTGCGCTTGAACGGCGGCAGGCTCTGCCAGATCCGCCGTCCATACGGCTTGCTGATCAGGCGCGGATCGCAAATCATCAGCACGCCGCGGTCGTCGACGTCGCGGATCAGGCGCCCCGCGCCCTGCTTCAGGGTGATGATCGCCTCCGGCAACTGGTGGTGCATGAAACCGTTCATGCCCTGCTTTTCCATCACCTCGATGCGCGCCGCCAGCACCGGATCGTCGGGCGGGGCGAACGGCAGCTTGTCGATGATGACCAGCGAAAGCGCTTCGCCGCGCACGTCGACGCCCTCCCAGAAGCTCTGGCTGCCCACCAGCACGGCGTTACCGGCATTGCGGAACGAGTCGAGCAACTCGGTGCGGCCACGCTCGCCCTGCACGAACAGCGGGTATTCCAGGCCGCGCTCGGCGAATTCGGTGCGCAGACGCTCGGCGACGCGGTTCACGGCGCGAATCGTCGTGCACAGGAAGAAGGTGCGTCCGCCAGCCGCTTCGATCACCGGCAGGGCGGCGTCGACGACGGCGTCGGTATAGCCCATCGAATTCGGTTCCGGCATGCCGGTCGGCACATACAGCAGGCCCTGGTCGCCGTAGTTGAACGGACTCGGCCAGGTGCGCGCCGGTTCGCCGGTCAAGCCCATCTGGTCGGCAAAGTGCTTGAAGTCGTTCTTCACCGCCAGCGTCGCGGACGTGAAGATCCAGGTGCGCGGCGTGCCTTCGCGCTGGCTCTGGAAAATCGGCGCGATCGACAGCGGCGTCTTGTGCAGCTGCAGCGAGGATGCGAAGGCTTCGACCCACAGCACGGCCGCCTGGTCGGCGTCGACCGCTTTTCCCTTCGCATCGGCCTTCCAGGCGTCGAAGGCCGCTTTCAGCTCGACCGCGCGCACGCGGCAGGCTTCCAGGGTTTCGGCGCGCTGGGCTTGCTCTTCGAGCACGCCGATCATGCCGTCGAGCTCCTCCTTCAGCGTCTGCAGCGCCGGGAAGAAGGCGGAGCCAGCCGGTACCTGCGGCAGCGACATGCGCGTGCCGCCTTCCGGGAAGGTCAGGCGCAGGTCGCGCGCGGCCTTTTCGACCACGGTCACGACCTTGGCCCAGTCCGGACCGCGCGCATGCGCCAGGCCTTCGGCCAGCACGTCGCGGCACAGCTCGAGCACCTGCGAGGTCGAGACCGACTGGCCGAAGAACAGCGTCGCCGTATCCGGCAGCTGGTGCGCCTCGTCGAAGATGATGGTGTTGGCCGAGGGCAGCAGCTCGGCCACGCCGGTGTCTTTCAAGGCCACGTCGGCGAAGAACAGGTGGTGATTGACCACGACCACGTCCGCCTGCTGCGCTTCCCGGCGCGCCTTCATCACGAAGCAGTCCTGGTAGTACTGGCACTCCGCGCCCATGCAGGTATCGCGCGTGGACGTGACGAGGTTCCAGACCGAGGCGTTCTCGGGCACCCTGGCCAGTTCGGCCTTGTCGCCGGAACCGGTCATCTTGATGAAGCGCGAAATCTCGCGCAGGTGGCCGACGTCGTCGCGCGAGCTCAGGCGGCCGTTCTGCAGCGTGCGTTCGAGGTGATAATGGCAGACGTAGTTCGAACGGCCCTTGAGCAGCGCGACCGAGACCGGCGCCTTCAAGGCCTTGCGGATGGTCGGGATATCGCGCAAGAACAATTGATCCTGCAAGTTCTTGGTGCCGGTCGAGACGATGGTCTTGCCGCCCCAGAGCAGCGCCGGCACCAGGTAGGCGAAGGTCTTGCCGGTGCCGGTGCCGGCCTCGGCCATCAGGACTTGCTGGCCTTCGATCGCGCTGGCGATGGCTTTCGCCATCTCGGTCTGCGAGGTGCGCGGCTTGAACGTGCCGACGGCGGGCGCGAGCGGGCCGCCGATCCCGAACAGGCGCTCGAGCTCGGCATCGTACTTGCCCGCCGGTTCTCGGGGAGTGTCATCGGCAGGCAGGCCGGCGCCGGCGGCGCCGGGCACGGGAAGGTGATCGGTCAAGGTCAACGTTTCGGTGATGCGAAGGCAATCAGGCCGGCACGTCCGGCACGAGTTGCATTTTCAGCAAGGTGATATGGTCTTTCAGCTGCAGTTTACGCTTTTTCAGGCGGCGCAGCTGGAGCTGGTCGGCATGACCGTCCGCCGTCAGCATGGCAATGACGGCGTCCAGGTCGCGGTGTTCGACGTCGAGTTCAATAATGCGGCGCTGGATGTCTTGGACATCGGTCATGATGGCGGTTCCAAACGAGTTTTTCAACGACGAAGGTGGGATGGCGGCGGGACAGGAGAAACAACTGTACCTGGATGAAGCTTACGGCTTGCAACGGGGATGCTTCTCGGTGCATAGTTTAATCTAGAGCGTCGTTGCCGCCAACAAAGATCGGCCCCTGAGCCACGGAAAGCATCAAAGTTTATGAATCTCTTCAAGATCGAGGCGGGTACCGCGCAGCACATCGGTAACCGTCCGCGACAAAACGACCGGGTCGCCCTCTTCACCGGCGCGCGTGCGCCCGGCCACGTGCTGGCGATCCTGTCCGACGGCCTGCACGGCCCGGCCGGCGCCGAGCAGGTGCTGCACACGGCCAGGCAGGTCTTCGACAGCTTCAAGCCGGGCGATACGGCGAACCCCGAGCGCCTGGCCCAGCTGCTGCGCGACATCGTGCAGGAAACCCATCTGGTCATCAAGATGAATGCCGTCACCACCGGCGAGGAAGCCCACGCCAGTTTCGTGGGACTGCTGCTGTCGCCGCACGGCGAAGCGGTCTGGGCCCATGTGGGCGACTCGCGCCTGTACCGCTTCGCGGACGGCGAGCCGGTCCTGCGCACCAACGACGACGCCTATATCGAGCACCTGGTCGGCACCGACAAGCTCGCGCTCGACGCGGCGCGCAATCACCGGCGCTCGAAAATCCTGCTCAATGTGCTGGGCAACAGCCGCAAGGAACCGTTCGTGACGGTCGGCTGGCAGATGGGCATGGCGCCGGGCGATCAGTTCCTGCTCTGCTCGGACGGCCTGTGGCATTTCTTTACCGACGCGGAGCTGGGCGCGGCACTGGCCAGGTCGACGCCGCGCCAGGCATCGGAGATGCTGATCAACAAGGCGGCCGAGCGCTCGCAGGGCAAGGGGGGAAACTGCTCGATGGCGATCGTGAAGCTGGTGAAAGCGCTGCCCGAAGGCACGGGCGTATTCGGGATCGGGCCGGGCCGAGGCTGAGCGCGGGCCTGCCTGCCCGCGCCGCGCGGCTGCCCTACTTCGCCGGAACGGGCGGCTGCCCGGCGGCGGCCTTGTCTTTTTCCGCTTGTTCGGCGGCGCGCTTGGCGGCGCGTTCGGCCTTGCGCCGGGCCACTTCGCGCTGGCGCTCTTCGGACTTGCGTTTGCGCTCTTCGAAGGCGGCGGCGTTCGCGGCCCGGGTGGCGGCGTCCGCCGGCGCGGCCGCCGCTTCCTGGGCGGCGCGCGCGTCGCGGCGCGCGACGCGGCCGGGGACCGAGGACCCACGCGGCGGCGGCGCCGGGCTGACCGTCTTCGGCGCGGCCGGCGGCTGGGCGGCGGTGGCGGCTTCCTCGGCCTGGAATTTCGCTTCGGCCTCGGCCATCGCCTTGTCGCGCTCCTCGACCTTGTTCTTGCGCTTGAAGTATTCGGCTTCGACCTCGATCTCGCGCTGGGCGGCCAGCGCCAGGCGGCGGCGCTCGTTCGCCTCGTCGAGACAGTTGTTCACAAAAAATTTCTCGTAGCAGAGCACCTCGCGTTCGGCATAGCGCGCCGCGATCGCGGCGCGCTCGGCCGCGACCGCGGCCAGGCGCTCGTCGGCCTGGGCCACCGAGGTGGTCGGCGCGAGCGCCCTGGCAACGGGCGCGGGACCCTTCGATGCGCAGGCAGCCACGAGGCTGGCCGCGAGAAGCGCGCCGGCATGGCGCAACATGGACTGTGCTCTGGTCATTTGTCTTCCTGTATTGTCAAGCAATGGCGTCGGCCGCGCCGCGCCGTTCGGCCAGCATGTATTCGCGCGACTGCATCTCGATGATACGCGAGACGGTACGGTGGAATTCGTTCGCCAGCATACCCTGGGTGTAGAGCTGTTCGGGCGCGACCGCGGCGGACATGATCAGCTTGACCTTATGGTCGTAGAACACGTCGACCAGCCAGGTAAAGCGGCGCGCTTCGGACGACTGGCCGGCCGACATCGCCGGAATGCCCGACAGGATCACGGTATGGAAGCGCGTGGCCAGCTCCAGGTAGTCGTTCTGCGAGCGCGGGCCGCCGCAGAGCGTGGCGAAGTCGAACCAGATCACGCCGCCCGCATGGCGCAGTGCGCGGATCTCGCGGTTCTCGATGTGCACGATCGGACTCTGGTCGGCGGTGTCGGCCACTTTCGCATACGCCTCGCGCAGCAGGCGGTCGGACGTCGCGTTGAGCGGCGTGTAATAGGCCTGCACCTGCTCCAGGGCGCGCTTGCGGTAGTCGTTGCCGGCGTCGACGTTGAGCACGTCGAGCTTGTCCTTCAGCAGCGCGATCGTCGGCAGCATGCGGTCGCGGTGCAGGCCGTCCGGATACAGCGTGGACGGTTCGTAGTTGGAGGTCATCACGAACGACACGCCGTTGTTGAACAGGGCCGTGAGCAGGTTGTACAGGATCATCGCGTCGGCGATGTCGGAGACGTGGAATTCGTCGAAGCAGATCAGGCGGTGTTTCCTGGCGATGCGTTTCGCCACTTCGTCGAGCGGATCGGCCACGCCCTTGAGTTCGTCGAGCTGGCCGTGCACGGCGCGCATGAATTCGTGGAAGTGCAGGCGCGTCTTGCGCACCACCGGGACCACGGAATAGAAGGAGTCCATCAGGAAGGACTTGCCGCGCCCCACCCCGCCCCACATGTAGACGCCGCGGGGCACGTCCGGCCGGTTGAGGAAACGCTTGAAAGCGGACGACCGCTGGGCCTTGTACTGGACCCAGTCGTCGTACGCCTGCTGGAGACGGTCGACCGCGGCCTGCTGGGCCGGATCGGAAGTGAAGCCGCGTTCGGCGAGGGCGTGCTGGTAATACTCTTGGACGTTCATGCAATGCAATCGTGAAAAAGCAGGGTGGACGGGTCGCCCTCCACCCGTTCACCCCACCGCTGCAAGCCGCACGGCGGCCCGTCCGGGCGAAGTGAACGGGTGGACGGGAGAGCCGTCCACCCCACGGTGCAACCTACTTAAAAGTTCAGCGAACGCTTGTCCACCGCCAGCGCCGCTTCCTTCACGGCTTCCGACAGCGACGGGTGCGCATGGCAGATGCGGGCGATGTCTTCGGACGAGGCCTTGAATTCCATCGCGACGACCGCTTCCGAGATCAGTTCCGAGGCGACCGGGCCGACGATGTGCACGCCCAGGATTTCGTCGGTCGCGGCGTCGGCCAGGAATTTCACCATGCCCGACGTGTCGCCCAGCGCGCGCGCGCGGCCGTTGGCCATGAACGGGAAGGTGCCGGCCCTGTAGGCCACGCCGTCGGCCTTGAGCTGCTGCTCGGTCTTGCCGACCCACGCGATTTCCGGCGAGGTGTAGATCACCCAGGGAATCGTGTTGAAGTTGACATGGCCGTGCTGGCCGGCGATACGCTCGGCGACCGCGACGCCCTCTTCCTCGGCCTTGTGCGCCAGCATCGGGCCGCGCACGACATCGCCGACCGCCCACACGCCCGGCAGGCTGGTGCGGCATTCGTCGTCGACGATCACGAAACCGCGCTCGTCGAGCTGCAGGCCGACCGATTCGCCATTCAGGCCGATCGTGTTGGGCACGCGGCCGATCGAGATGATCAGGCGGTCGAACGTCGCCACCTGCTCGGCGCCGCTACTGTCGGCGTAGGCGACGGTGACGTCGTTCTCGCCTTTGGTGATCGCGCCGATCTTGCAGCCCAGGTTGATCTTCAGGCCCTGCTTGATGAACAGCTTGTGCGCTTCCTTGGCGATCTGCTCGTCGACCGCACCGAGGAAGGTCGGCAGGCCCTCCAGCACGGTGACGTCGGCGCCGACGCGGCGCCACACGGAGCCCATTTCCAGGCCGATGACGCCGGCGCCGATCACGCCGAGCTTGCCCGGCACGGCTTCGATGGCGAGTGCGCCGGCGTTCGACAGGATCAGCTTCTCGTCGAATTCCGCGCCCGGCAGCTGGCGTGCGTTCGAACCGGTGGCGACGACCACGTTCTTCGCCGTCAGCGTGTCGACCGTCGGACCGGTGACGTCGATGGTGTAGCCGCCATCGAGCTTGCCGGCGAAGGCGCCGCGGCCGTGGAAGAAGGTGACCTTGTTCTTCTTGAACAGGAACAGGATGCCGTCGTTGTTTTGCTTGACGATGACGTCCTTGCGCTTGAGCATTTGCGGCAGGTTCAGTTCCAGGCCCGACACGTCGATGCCGTGCTCGGCGAAGGCGTGGCCGGCGTGCTCGAAGTGTTCCGAGGACTGCAACAAGGCTTTCGACGGGATGCAGCCGACGTTGGTGCAGGTGCCGCCCGGGGCCGGCTTGCCGGCCGCGTTGCTCCACTCGTCGATACAGGCGACCTTGAAGCCCAGCTGGGCCGCGCGGATGGCCGCGATATAGCCGCCGGGACCGCCGCCGATGACAACGACGTCGAATTGTTTTTCGTTACTCATGAATGATTCCTTATTTATTCTTCTGGAACAAAAATCCACAGCAGGAGATAGACCAGCGCGCCGAAGCCGGAAGTAAGAATGGTGAACACGGCAAAGACCAGGCGCCAGACCCAGGCATCCATGCCCAGGGTGCCGGCCAGGCCGCCGCAGACGCCGCCCAGCCAGCGGTCGGCGCGCGAACGGCGCAGCGCGCCGAAGTTGCTCACCCCGGGCCTGGGCCGGACACCGCCGCCGTTGCCGGTGGGGCCGCCATCCTTGTCCAGGTTGATGCGCTCGCCTGCCGGGGCGCCGGCCAGGACTTTTGCCTTGGCCCGTTCGAATTCGTCGAGGGTCAGCGCGCCGGCCTGGTGCAGTTCATGCAAACGCCGGATTTCATCGGAGATCATGGTGGTCCTCCCAATGGTGGGGTAGACGCGCCGCAAAACGGGCGCGTCCACCTCCTGATATGACGTCTACGACAGCAAATTACAACGCGCTTACAGGTCCAGCAGCAGGCGCGCCGGATCTTCCAGCGCATCCTTCATCGCGACCAGGCCCAGCACGGCTTCGCGGCCGTCGATGATGCGATGGTCGTAGGACATCGCCAGGTAGTTCATCGGACGGATGACGATCTGGCCGTTTTCGACGACGGCGCGGTCCTTGGTCGCGTGCACGCCCAGGATCGCCGACTGCGGCGGGTTGATGATCGGGGTCGACAGCATCGAGCCGAAGGTGCCGCCGTTCGAGATCGAGAAGGTACCGCCCGACAGGTCTTCCAGGGTCAGCTTGCCTTCCTTGGCTTTCTGGCCGAATTCACCGATCTTCTTTTCGATCTCGGCAATCGACATCTGGTCGGCGTTGCGCAGGATCGGCACCACCAGGCCGCGCGGCGAACCGACCGCGATACCGATGTCGAAGTAGCCGTGGTAGACGATGTCGTTGCCGTCGACCGAAGCGTTCAGGATCGGGTACTTCTTCAGCGCGGCAACGGCGGCCTTGACGAAGAAGGACATGAAGCCCAGCTTGACGCCGTGTTCTTTCTCGAACTTGTCCTTGTACTTGGCGCGCAGGTCCATCACCGGGGCCATGTTCACTTCGTTGAAGGTGGTCAGGATGGCGTTGGTCGACTGCGATTGCAGCAGGCGCTCGGCGATACGGGCGCGCAGGCGGCTCATCGGCACGCGCTCTTCCGGACGGTCGCCCAGCTGCGCGACCGGCGCGGCAACCTGCTGCAGGGCGGGCCTGGCGGCTGCCGGTGCCGGCGCCGCTGCCGCCGGCTTGTTCGCCACGGCGGCCAGGGCGTCGCCCTTGGTCACGCGGCCGTCGCGGCCCGAGCCGTCCATGCCGGCGGCGCTCATGTTGTTGTCAGCCAGGATCTTGGCCGCGGCAGGCATCGGCACGCCCGCCATCGCACCGGCGGCGGCCGGTGCCGCGGCCGGCTGTTCGATCGCGGCGTTCGGCGCGGCCGACGGCAGGGCCTTCACTTCCAGCGGGCTGACCTGGGCCGACGCTTCGGTATCGATGATCGCGATGGTTTCGCCGGCGACGACGGTGGCGCCGTCGGCCTTGAGCAGCTGCACGATCACGCCGGCGCTCGGGGCCGGCAGTTCGAGGACCACCTTGTCGGTTTCGATGTCGATCATGTTCTCGTCACGGCTGACCGGCTCGCCCACTTTCTTGTGCCACGACAGCAGCGTCGCTTCAGCGACCGATTCCGACAACTGGGGGACCTTGAC
The DNA here is from genome assembly GCF_042656795.1 of Massilia jejuensis. Taxonomy (NCBI): domain Bacteria; kingdom Pseudomonadati; phylum Pseudomonadota; class Betaproteobacteria; order Burkholderiales; family Oxalobacteraceae; genus Massilia; species Massilia jejuensis. The sequence goes on from NZ_JBHSMS010000079.1 coordinate 18,333, forward strand.
TTCGATTTGTGCCATGTAAAACTCCGTTTGATTATTCTGTTTCTGTATTTATTGAAAACGCCAAAAAACCGGCCGTCTTGGAAACGGCCGGCATGGAGGACGATTATTTGGTCAGGATGAATCCCTTGAGCTTCGAGAACGCCGTGTCGAGCAATTCCTTCTGCTGCGCCACGTGCTTGTCCGAGTAGCCGACGGCGGGCGCCGCCGAAGCCGGGCGGCCGGCATAGGCCAGGCGCTGACCTTCGTCCATGTTTTCGAAAATGTTGTGCTGGATCTGGAACCACGGACCCTGGTTCTGCGGCTCGTCCTGTGCCCATACCACCTCGGTCGCGTTGCCGAACTTCTTCAGTTCGGCGCTGAACGACTTGTGCGGGAACGGGTACATCTGTTCCATGCGGATGATGGCCACGTCGCCGATGCCGCGCGTCTTGCGTGCGCCGACCAGGTCGTAGTAGACCTTGCCCGAGCAGACGATCACGCGCTTGACCTTCGACGCTTCGATCTTCTCGTCGGTCTCGCCGATGACGGTCTGGAAAGCACCCTTGGCGAGATCGGTCAGCGGCGAGCCGGCGTCCTTGTTGCGCAGCAGCGACTTCGGCGTGAAGATCACCAGCGGCTTGCGGAACTGGCGCACCATCTGGCGGCGCAGCAGGTGGAAGATCTGGGCGGCGGTGGTCGGCTGGACCACTTGCATGTTGTTGTCCGCGCACAGCTGCAGGAAGCGCTCGATGCGGCCCGACGAGTGCTCCGGACCCTGGCCTTCGTAGCCGTGCGGCAGCATCATCACCAGGCCCGAGGCGCGGCCCCACTTTACCTCGCCCGAGGCGATGAACTGGTCGATCACCACTTGCGCGCCGTTGACGAAGTCGCCGAACTGGGCTTCCCAGATGGTCAGCGTGTTCGGCTCGGCCGTCGAGTAGCCGTACTCGAAGCCGAGCACCGCTTCTTCCGACAGCACCGAGTCGATCACCGTGAATTGCGCCTGGTTGTCCGACACGTTCGCCAGCGGCAGGTAGATGCCCTGGTCCCAGCGCTCGCGGTTCTGGTCGTGCAGCACGGCGTGGCGGTGCACGAAGGTGCCGCGGCCGGCATCCTGGCCCGACAGGCGGATCGCATAGCCCGACGACAGCAGCGAGGCATAGGCCAGGTGTTCGCCCATGCCCCAGTCGAGGTTCATGTCGCCGCGCCCCATGCTGGCGCGGTCGGCCAGCACTTTTTCGACCAGCGAGTGCGGCTTGAAGTTGTCCGGCACCCTGGTGATGCGCTCGGCCAGGCGTTTCAGTTCGGTCAGCGGCACGGCGGTATCGGCCGCGTCGGTCCACTTCTTGTTCAGGAACGGCGCCCAGTCGACGGCGTACTTGTTCTTGAAGTCGGTCAGCACCGGATCGACCGTGTGCTTGCCGGCGTCCATCGCGTCGCGGAAGGCGGCCACGAGCTTGTCGCCTTCGTCCGCGGGGATGGTGCCTTGCGTGGACAGCTTTTCCGCATACAGCTTGCGGGTGCCCGGGTGCTTGGCGATCTTCTTGTACATCAGCGGCTGGGTCAGCGCGGGCGTGTCCTGCTCGTTGTGGCCCAGCTTGCGGTAGCAGATGATGTCGACGACGACGTCCTTGTGGAACTCGGTGCGGTAGTCCATCGCGATTTGCGTGGCCAGCACGACCGCTTCGGGGTCGTCGGCGTTCACGTGCAGCACCGGCGCCTCGATCATCTTGACGACGTCCGAGCAGTACAGCGTCGAACGGGCGTCGCGCGGGTCGGAGGTGGTGAAGCCGATCTGGTTGTTGATCACGATGTGCATCGTGCCGCCGGTGCCGTAGCCGCGGGTCTGCGCCAGGTTCAGGGTTTCCATGACCACGCCCTGGCCGGCGAATGCGGCGTCGCCGTGCACCAGGATCGGCAGCACTTCCTTGCCCTTGCGGTCGCCGCGGCGTTCCATGCGCGCCTTGACCGAACCCTCGACGACGGGGTTGACGATTTCCAGGTGCGAGGGATTGAACGCCAGCGACAGGTGGACCGGGCCGCCCGGGGTCGAGATATCGCTCGAGAAGCCCTGGTGGTACTTGACGTCGCCCGACGGCAGGTCGTCGGCGTGCTTGCCTTCGAACTCTTCGAACAGTTCCGAGGGCGCCTTGCCCAGGGTGTTGACCAGGACGTTCAGGCGGCCGCGGTGGGCCATGCCGATGACGATTTCCTGAACGCCCTGCTCACCGGCGCGCTGGATGGTCTCGTCCATCGCGGCGATGAAGGATTCGCCGCCTTCGAGCGAGAAGCGCTTGGCGCCGACGTATTTGGTGTGGAGGTAGCGTTCCAGGCCTTCGGCAGCGGTCAGGCGCTCGAGGATGTGGCGCTTCTTCTCGGCCGAGAAGGTCGGGGTCGAACGGATCGACTCGAGGCGCTCCTGGATCCAGCGCTTCTCGGTCGGGTCGCTGACGTACATGAACTCCGCGCCGATCGAGCGGCAGTAGGTGTCGCGCAGCATTTGCAGCAGGTCGCGCAGGGATGCGCTCTCGCCGCCGAAATAGGTGTTGCTGATGTTGAACTTGGTGTCGAGGTCGGCGTCGGTGAAGCCGTAGAACGACGGATCGAGTTCGGGAATCGATGGGCGCTCCTGGCGCTGCAGCGGGTCCAGGTTGGCCCAGCGCGAGCCGAGGTAGCGGTAGGCGGCGACCAGCTGGGTCGCGGCGACGCGCTTGCGCGCCATTTCCGGATCGGCTTCGGCGACGGCGCTGACGATGCGGATCGGGCCCTGCTTCGCGCGCTCGGCGAAGGAAGCGACGACCGACGAGTGAATCACGTCGGGACGCGCGGTGCCGTCGACGGCAGGCACGTTCTGCATGCTGTCGAAATAGGCGCGCCAGTTGTCGGGGACCGAACCTGGGTTGTTCAGGTAGGCTTCGTATAACTCTTCCACATACGGCGCATTACCGCCGAACAGGTACGAGTTCGCGGACTGTTGTTGCATCATTCTTGCTCACCTTTTCTTCGCGCTTCGCGAGTTTGGCGGGTTAATCTAACCTTCCGCGACACGGCCTGACCGGTTAGCGGATTGCAACTAGACATCATCAAGTTGTGGGGAAGGACAGATGGGGTCTTCACGCATCCTTTTGAAGACCACATGTTATTGCGGTCGACCACTCTGATCTTGCGCAACAGCGGGAGGTATTGTAACGCAACATACGGGGCGCATAAGGGGCAGCCTGCATTTTGTTGGCCGCACGAATGCCAATAGTTACCGTCCGCGCCCGCGCCAACGGCGGCACGCAACCGGTCCAGCCAATTCATCCCGTGACGATGTTGCTTTTTCCCATCGTGGTTCCGCATGCCTGGCGGACGGCGCCTCATTGGCAAAATGCTTACAATCGGCGCATCAGTTTTCAAGCGTCGGGGCGGCTATGTTCGATATGGATTTGGCGTGGTGGGAGTTTATCGCGCGCGGGGCGTTCGTCTACCTGGCGCTGCTGTTGATGGTGCGCCTGTCGGGCCGGCGCACGGTCGGCCAGCTCACGCCGTTCGACTTGCTGGTGGTGATGCTGCTGTCGGAAGCGGTTTCGAATTCCCTGACCGGTGGCGACAATTCGGTCAGCGGCGGCCTGATCATCGCCGCCACCCTGATCGTCCTGAATGTGGGCGTGGCCATGCTCTCGACCTACAGCCGGCGTGCATCGGAAATTGTCGACGGCAGCGCGGTCCTGATCGGGCGCAACGGCCAGTTTTTCGACAACGTGGTGAAACGCTGCCGCATCGCGGAGTCCGATCTGGAACAGGCCCTGCGCATGGCCGATTGCGATCGCTCGGACATGCAGACCGCATTCCTGGAAGCCGATGGCGAGATCACGATCCAGAAAAAGAAGTGATCCGTTTCACCTGAGAACATGATTCAGCCTGGTGGACAAGGCCGCGAAATCTGTATCGTATTCCTCCTGTCGCGCCCTTCTTTCCGCACATTCAATGTCCCTGGGCGCATTTTGCTCAGCGGCTCCTGCCCATCCGTACCGTGTGAGACTCCCGCCAAGGCTGTGCTAATTTTTTTGGCAGCGCCGCGCCGCGGCGCAACTGGATTCTTTCCTGATCAGGAGGTCTGCCATGAAACATCACCTGTCCCTGCTGGCCCTGGCCGCGGCCATGGTCTTCGTGCCCGTCGCCACCCAGGCCCAGACGACCATCATCAAGGCCGTTGCCAGCGGCCCGGCGGAAAGCCCGCCCAACGGGTCGACCGGCTCGAGTGTCGCCAGCTTCGAGTTCGACGGCGACCTGATGCGCGCCGAAGTTCCCTTCCGCGACCTGCTCGGCACCACCGTGGCGGCCCATATCCACTGCTGCACGACCGCGGCGTTCACCGGCGTCGCACCGGTCGCCGTGCCCCTTGCCGGCTTCCCTACCGGAGTCATCAACGGCATCTATACCCAGGCCTTCGACCTGAGCGACGCCTCGATCTATGCGCCGGACTTCCTGGCGGCCTTCGGCGGCACGGCGGCGAACGCCAGGACCGCGCTGATCGATGCCATCGGCGACAATACCGCCTACCTGAACATCCACTCGACCCAGTTCCCGGGTGGCGAGATCCGCGGTTTCCTGGTGGCGGCGCCGATTCCGGAACCGGCGACCTGGGGCATGCTCGGCCTGGGCCTGGCGGGATTGGGCTTGCTGGCGCGGCGCCGCGCGCGCTATGGCGGTGCCGGCTTCCCGGTCGGACAGGCGGCCTGACGGGAGGTGCCGGGGGCGCGCGCTTCCTGCTGCGCCAGCATGGCCGACCAGGCGGGAATCGCCGCTTGCCAGAAGGCGGCAAGCGAGGCCGGCCGTTCGAGCGGCAGCCCGAGAAAGCGCGCCGCATCGGTCAGGGCGGCGATGGCGGCCGGCTCGTCGCCCGGCAGCACGGCCAGCGCGCCGGTTTGCTTGGAGAGCTTTTCGCCTTGCGCATTGCGCACGACCGGCACATGCAGGTAGCGCGGCGTGGCCACGCCCAGCAATCGCTGCAGGTAGATCTGGCGCGCGGTCGAATCGATCAGGTCGGCACCGCGCACGATGTCGGTGATGCCCTGCTCGGCGTCGTCGACCACCACTACCAGCTGATAGGCCCAGTAGCCGTCGGCGCGCAGCAGGACGAAGTCGCCCGACTCGCTCGCCAGGTATTGCGTCTGGGGGCCGGCGAAGCGGTCGATGAAGGTGATCGCATCGGCGCCCGCGTCCGGCACGCGCAGGCGCAGGCTGCGCATGGCACGGCCCGGCGCCAGGCCAGGGCGGCAAGTGCCGGGATAGATCGCGGCGCCGTCGGGCGCGACGCCCAGGCGCGAATCGCGGATTTCGCGGCGGTTGCAGCCGCAGGGATAGGCGTGAACGCCGAGCTTGTCGGCCGCGGCCCGGTACAGGGGTGTGCGGCGGCTCTGCCAGACGACCTCGCGGTCGGAATGCATGCCGAGCGCGTCGAGCAGCGCGAGGATGGCGCGGTCGGCGCCGGGCACGCTGCGGCCCTCGTCGATGTCCTCGATGCGCACCAGCCACTGGCCTTGGTGGGCACGCGCGTCGAGATAGCTGGCAACGGCCGCCACCAGCGAGCCGGCGTGCAGCGGCCCGGTGGGCGACGGCGCGAAACGGCCGATGTAAGTGGTGCTCACGTTGGTGCGGGAAGGCGGAGAACGGGCCGATACGATACCACGGCGTCCAAGGCTTAGCGGGGCCCGCCCTTCCAGCCGTCCTTTTCCTCGAAATCCTTGATCAGCCGCGTCACCTGGCCGGCGACCTCGTTCGGCACGGCCATCGACAGTTGGTAGTGCACGATCTCGAAACTGGCGCCCTTGCGGCGCATGACGCCGCTGGCTTGGCAGACGCCCATGCGCGTGTCGAGCAGTTCGTCGAACCAGACGATCGATGTGTCGTCCGAAAAATAGACGTTGCGGCGCAGCGTCTTGAAATCCCAGGCCGACTTGCGCTTGAAATGAGGCTTGGCCCAGTCCTTGAACGCGTCGCGGCGCCAGCGCTCGGTCTTGTCGGTGCCGATGTAGATGCCGTCCTTGGCGATCTTGTCGAAATAGGCCGGACGGGCATGGGCCGCATCGTTGTGCCAGCGGTCGAGGAAGGCATTGGCCTGCTTCTTGAGCGCCGGGCCGGCCTGCGCCACGCAGGCGCACAGCATCAGGGATAGCGCGAGCAGCAAACGTTTCATGGGGGCGCTGGATGTTGACTGGGACATCGGATTCTACACAGCCGTATGTAACCAGGTGTATAGATTGCGAAAGTTTTTTAGATCAGGTATACATTTGGCAACATCACTTTAGTCGGCCGTGTATGCGCCCAATCCTGCTCTGTGTACTCAGCTTGCCCCTGCTTGCCCACGCGGAGCCGGGCGTGGCGGTGGCGGCGCCGGTCGCCGCCACCACGCCTGCATTGCCGCTGCGCGCGCGCCTGGACAAGGAGACGATCCGGGCTGCCATTGCCGCCCTGCCCGCGGAACGCCATCCCGATCCGGGCCGCCGCGAGGCGCCCGCACTGAGCGCCACCGCGCACGACGCCTTCGCCAGGGATTTCGCCGCCGCGCGCCTGCCGGACTGCCTGCATGCGGAAGGCCTGCGCAATCAGCCGACGTTCTTCCTGGGAGGCGTGCTGGCGTTGCCCTTCATCGCGGTGGCCAAGCTGCGCGGCGTCTGCCGATGAAACGCCGGGTGCTTGCGGCGGCGATCGGGCCAGGCGGGACCGGGCGCGCGGTCGGTCGGCACGCCGGCGGCAGCGGCAGCGCCACCAAGAAAAAAAGCGGGCCGCAACCGCGGCCCGCTTTTCATTGAACGCACGTCAACATCAACGCTTGTCGATCGAGGGCACGTCGCGCACCGGCGAACCGACGAACAGCTGGCGCGGACGGCCGATCTTCTGCTCCGGATCGGCGATCATCTCGTTCCACTGGGCGATCCAGCCGATGGTGCGCGCCATCGCGAAGATGCCGGTAAACAGGGAAACCGGAATACCCAGCGCCGACTGCACGATGCCCGAGTAGAAGTCGACGTTCGGGTAGAGCTTGCGCGAGACGAAGTACTCGTCTTCCAGCGCGATGCGCTCGAGTTCCATGGCCAGCTTGAACAGCGGATCTTCCTGCAGGCCCAGCTCTTCCAGCACTTCGTGGCAGGTTTCGCGCATCAGCTTGGCGCGCGGGTCGAAGTTCTTGTACACGCGGTGACCGAAGCCCATCAGCTTGACGCCCGAGTTCTTGTCCTTGACCTTCTCGATGAAGGACGGGATGTTGTCGACCGAGCCGATTTCCTTGAGCATCGTCAGGGCCGCTTCGTTGGCGCCGCCGTGGGCAGGGCCCCACAGGCAGGCGATGCCGGCAGCGATACAGGCGAACGGATTCGCGCCCGACGAGCCCGCCAGGCGGACGGTCGACGTCGATGCGTTCTGCTCGTGGTCGGCGTGCAGGATCAGGATGCGGTCCAGGGCGCGCACCAGCACGTCGTTGACCTTGTACTCTTCGCACGGGTTGGCGAACATCATGTGCATGAAGTTGGCGCTGTACGAAAGGTCGTTGCGCGGGTAGACGAAAGGCTGGCCGATCGAATACTTGTAGGCCATCGCGACCAGGGTCGGCATCTTGGCGATCAGGCGGACGGCGGAGATTTCGCGCTGTTCCGGATCGTTGATGTCGAGCGAGTCGTGGTAGAACGACGCCAGCGCGCCGACGGTGCCGACCAGGACCGACATCGGGTGCGCGTCGCGGCGGAAGCCGCGGAAGAAGAATTGCATCTGCTCGTGGACCATCGTGTGCTTGGTCACGTCGGCGACGAACGCGGTCTTCTGCCCGGCGTTCGGCAGTTCGCCGTTCAGCAGCAGGTAGCACGCTTCCAGGAAGTCGCAGTTCTCGGCCAGTTGCTCGATCGGATAGCCGCGGTACAGCAGCTCGCCCTTGTCGCCGTCGATGTAGGTGATGCTCGAGTTACATGCCGCGGTCGACATGAAGCCCGGATCGTAGGTGAACTTGCCGGTCTGGCCGTACAGCTTGCGGATGTCGATGACGTCCGGACCGATCGTGCCCTTGTAAATCGGCATGTCGATCGATGGGCTGCCGTCGGAGAACGACAGGGTTGCTTTGGTATCAGAGATGTTCATGGCACTTCCTTCTTGGGAGTGGATCTACAAAATATAAAACGAAAATGGGATGCCTTGGCAGCGTTCAGGCTTCGCGCAGGCGTGCCAGCAAGGAACGCACATGCGGCAAGTCGAGCTCGCCCTCGGGCTCGGCACGTCCGAGCAGCAGGTCCATCAGCGGGTTGTCCGCCAGGTCCAGCAAGCGGGTCAATGCATCGACGTCGTCATCGCTCAAAGCGGCCTCGTGCGCATCGAGGAAGCGCGTGAGGATCAGGTCGTTTTCGAGCAGTCCACGGCGCGCGCGCCAGCGCAGGCGGGCACGGTTGGCTGGGTCGGATTGATGCGCGCGTTGTTGCGTTTCCACACTAGAGTCCGTTGTTGGGTCAACACTATACTCCGGCTGCCGGGAATCGGCAGTACCGTACTTCTACTGTATTTGCGACGATATCGGGTGCGATGGGCGGTCGGCGGGCGTTCCGGCCTGCGTACGGCCCGGCGCATGGACTCGGGGAGCCCATGCGGCCAGAACGCCAAGGCAAACCGGCCTAGATCGCCCGGCGAACCAGCAATTCCTTGATCTTGCCGATTGCCTTGTTCGGATTCAGGCCCTTCGGGCAGACATCCGTGCAATTCATGATCGAGTGGCAGCGGAACAGGCGGTACGGGTCTTCCAGGTTGTCCAGGCGCTCGCTGGTGGCTTCGTCGCGCGAGTCGGCGATGAAGCGGTAGGCTTGCAGCAGGCCGGCCGGGCCGACGAACTTGTCCGGGTTCCACCAGAACGACGGGCACGAAGTCGAGCAGCAGGCGCACAGGATGCACTCGTACAGACCGTCGAGCTCTTCGCGCTCTTCGGGCGATTGCAGGCGCTCTTTCTCGGGGCGGATCGACTCGTTGATCAGGTAGGGCTTGACCGAATTGTACTGCTTGAAGAACTGGGTCATGTCGACGATCAGGTCGCGCACGACCGGCAGACCCGGCAGCGGACGCAGCACGATCGGCTGGGTCAGTTCGTTCAGGTTGGTCGTGCAAGCCAGGCCGTTCTTGCCGTTGATGTTCATCGCATCGGAACCGCAGACGCCTTCGCGGCACGAGCGGCGCAGGGCCAGCGAATCGTCGACGTCCGACTTGATGCGCTGGAGCGCGTCGAGCAGCATCTTGTCGGTGTCTTGCAGTTCGACGGTGACGTCTTGCATGTAAGGCTTCGAATCCTTGTCCGGATCGTAGCGGTAGATCTTCAGGTGGACTGTGCGTGCCATGTTTTACCTATCTGTTCGGCCGGTCTTCGGGACCGGCCACAAAAACGTTCTTAGAAAGTACGGGCCTTCGGCTTGAAGGTCTCGACGGTCAGCGGCTTCTGGACCACTTCCTTGTACTCGAGGCGGTTGTTCTCCGAGTAGAACAGGGTGTGCTTCATCCAGTTGGCGTCGTCGCGCTGTTCGTAATCGCTGTGCGCGTGGGCGCCGCGCGATTCTTTTCTGGCCTGCGCCGAAACGATGGTTGCCTTCGCGGTCTCGATCAGGTTGTCCAGTTCCAGCGCTTCGACGCGCGCGGTATTGAACACCTTCGACTTGTCCTTGAACGAGACGTGCTTGCGGCGCTCGTCGAGGACCATGATTTCCTTGACGCCTTGCGTGAGCAGCGCATCGGTGCGGAACACGCCGCAGTACTTCTGCATCGTCGCGCGGATATCGTTGGCGACGCCCTGCACTTTTTCCGAGCCGGTCGAGGTCTCGAGGCGGTTCAGGCGGTCCAGGGCGAAGTCCGACGCGTCGGCCGGCATCGGCTTGTTGGTCTTCTGCTTCAGGTTCGAGGCGACCACGTGGTTGCCGGCGGCGCGTCCGAAGACGATCAGGTCGAGCAGCGAGTTGGTGCCCAGGCGGTTGGCGCCGTGGACCGAGACGCAGGCGCATTCGCCGATGGCGTAGAGGCCGTTCACGATCTTCTGGCCGCCGTTCTTGACGTCCGGCGTGACGACCTGGCCGTGGATATTGGTCGGGATGCCGCCCATCTGGTAGTGAATCGTCGGCACGACCGGAATCGGCTCCTTGGTCGCATCGACGTTGGCGAACTTGTGGCCGATTTCCAGGATCGAAGGCAGGCGCTTCTTGATGGTGTCGGCGCCGATGTGGCGCAGGTCCAGCAACACGTGGTCCTTGTTCGGACCGCAGCCGCGGCCTTCCTTGATTTCCTGGTCCATCGAACGCGAGACGAAGTCGCGCGGCGCCAGGTCCTTCAGGGTCGGCGCATAGCGCTCCATGAAGCGTTCGCCGTTCGAGTTGATCAAGATACCGCCCTCGCCGCGGACACCTTCCGTGATCAGGACGCCCGCGCCGGACACGCCGGTCGGGTGGAACTGCCAGAATTCCATGTCCTGCAGCGGCAGGCCGGCGCGCGCGGCCATGCCCATGCCGTCGCCGGTGTTGATGAAGGCGTTGGTCGAGGCGGCGAAGATGCGGCCGGCGCCGCCGGTGGCGAAGATGGTGGTCTTCGCTTCGAGGATCATGATGTCGCCGGTTTCCATTTCCAGGGCCACCACGCCGACGACGTCGCCATCGGCATCGCGCACCAGGTCCAGGGCCATCCACTCGACGAAGAAGTGGGTGCGGGCGCGCACGTTGCGCTGGTAGAGCGTATGGAGCAGCGCATGGCCGGTGCGGTCGGCGGCGGCGCAGGCGCGCTGGACCGGCTTCTCGCCGAAGTTGGCGGTGTGGCCGCCGAACGGGCGCTGGTAGATCGTGCCGTCCGGGTTGCGGTCGAACGGCATGCCGAAGTGCTCGAGCTCGTAGACGACCTTGGGCGCTTCGCGGCACATGAATTCGATCGCATCCTGGTCGCCCAGGTAGTCGCCGCCCTTGACGGTGTCGAACATGTGCCAGTACCAGTCGTCTTCGCTCATGTTGCCCAGCGAGGCACCGATGCCGCCCTGCGCGGCCACGGTGTGCGAGCGGGTCGGGAACACTTTCGACAGCACGGCCACGTTCAGGCCGGCTTCGGCCAGCTGCAGCGACGCGCGCATGCCGGAACCGCCGGCGCCGACGATGACCGCGTCGAAGCGGCGGGTAGGGATTGCAGTTTTAATGGCTGCCACGATTACACACTCCAGAGAATTTGCACAGTCCACGCGGCGCAGGCGAGCAGCGCGAGCACCGTGGCGATCTGCAGGGTCAGGCGGATGCCGACCGGTTTGACGTAGTCCATCCAGATGTCACGCATGCCGACCCAGACGTGGTAGTACAGGCCGAAGAAAGTGACCAGGGAAAATAGCTTGAACCACTGGCGCGAGAACAGTCCCGCCCAGCCTTCGTAGGTAAAATTCTGTGCGGTCAGAAAAGTGCCGAGCAGGATCAGGGTGTAGACCACCATCACAATCGCGGTAACGCGTTGCGCCAGCCAGTCCTTGACGCCGTAGTGGGCGCCGACGACCAGTCTGTTGGCGCCGATATTATTCTTTTTAGCCATTTTCAGAACACTCCAAACAATTTCAGGCCGACGAGCACGGTCAAGGCCAGGCTGATGACCAGCACCCAGCGCGCGGTCTTCTGGGCTGCGTCCTTGTCCAGCGCCAGGTGGTTATCCATGAACAGGTGGCGGATGCCGGCGGTGAAATGGTGCAGGTAAGCCCACGACAGGCCGAGCAGGATGAGCTTGGCGAACGGGTTGTCGACGATGCCTGCGAAGTGCGCGTACGAGATCTCCGAGCGCAGGCTTTCCTGCAGCAGGTACAGCAGGAACGGCAACATCAGGAACATGACGAACCCGCTGATGCGGTGCAGGATCGAGACGATCGCCGCAGGCGGCTGGCGGTACTTCATCGTGATATCCGTAATGTGGATATTACGGAACTCCGGCCGTCCTTTTCTTGTGGCCTCTCTCACGGCTTCGGACATACAACACCTCCCTTAACAGACAAAATGTGATTAACCCTTAATTTTCGCCGATTTTTTGCGCCGCACCAAGATCCATTAGTCGAATATTAGTGGGTCAAAGTTGGAACCGGGTTTTGTTCGGCGCTTTCTAGCAAACAACATATTTTAAACGCATAGCGCCGTTCGTGCCGGGCGCGGCGCAGGAGCGGCCCGCGGGCGCCGCACGCGGCATCGGCGTGCGGCCGCGCCGGTGCGCCGGCACGCGCAGCCCCTCTTACGACAACGCGTTCTGGTAATGATGCTGCACCGTCAAATACAGCCCACGCCGCAATTCGACGGGCCGGTCGCCGTAGGTAAACGAGACCCGGTCCGCGCATAGCAACGGCGTTCCCTCGGCAACGTTCAGGTAATGCGCGGCGGTGCTGTCGGCCCCGACCGCCCGGATCCGCTCGGTCGCGCGGATCATGCGCGTGCCGAACTCGGACTCGAACAGGCCATACATTGGACCCTTGTACTCGACCAGGCGTTCGGCCGTCAGCCCCTTGAACAGCTGGCCCGGCAGCCACAGTTCCTCGAGGATGGTCGGCGCGCCGTCGAAGGACAGCACGCGCTTGATGTAGACGACCGCGTCGCCCGACTTCAGCTCCAGCAGGCGCGTCACCTCGGCCGGGGCGCGGATGCGCTTGACCTCGACGATGCGGTTCTCGGGGGGATGCGGCAGGCCCTCGTCGGGCATCAGTTTCAGGAAGCGGAAATGGGCGCGCTCTTCATGGTGGGTGGCGACGAAGGTGCCCTTGCCCTGGCGCCGGACGACCAGGTTCTCGGCGGCGAGCTCGTCGATCGCCTTGCGCACCGTGCCCTGGCTGACCTTGAAGCGCGCGGCGAGTTCGACTTCGCTCGGCATCAGCTCGCCCGGCTTCCACTCCCCGGATTGCAGGCTTTGCGTGATCAGCGCCTTGATTTGCTGATACAGCGGCCGGAACGAAGGCGAGGCAGTGCTGCCTGGGCCATCGCCGACAAGGGGGGTCGGGACAGGATTCATAGACCACGATTTCACCACAAAAGCCCTTCCCCGTCCAGTGTGCACTTGACAACATATGTGTCTTATATAAGACATATGATATAGATTGACGGAAGGACGGCCGGGGACTACACTCGCGGTCGACCGGGCATCCGCGCAGGTGCGAACCGCTTGCTGGGCGCCCACGAGAAACCATGCCGGTTTTGGTATCATTGCAGTTTTCCCCGGCCGACGCTCGGGAACAGGCGTATCCTCGGCTTCGACCGTTTTCATTCCCATTTTTGGAGATTCATCATGGCTAAAACCCCAATGCGCGTTGCAGTTACCGGCGCAGCCGGCCAGATCGGCTATTCCCTGCTGTTCCGTATCGCTAACGGCGACATGCTGGGCAAGGACCAGCCGGTCATCCTGCAATTGCTGGAAATCGCCGACGAAAAAGCGCAGAAGGCGCTCAAGGGCGTCATGATGGAAATCGACGACTGCGCCTTTCCGCTGCTGGCCGGCATGAGCGCGCACGCCGACCCGATGACCGCCTTCAAGGATGCCGATTTCGCCCTGCTCGTCGGCGCGCGTCCACGCGGCCCCGGCATGGAACGCAAGGACCTGCTCGAAGCCAATGCCCAGATCTTCACCGTGCAGGGCAAGGCGCTCGACGCCGTCGCTTCGCGCAACGTCAAGGTGCTCGTCGTCGGCAATCCAGCCAACACCAACGCCTATATCGCCATGAAATCGGCGCCGTCGCTGCCGGCCAAGAACTTCACCGCCATGCTGCGCCTGGACCACAACCGCGCCCTGTCGCAAGTGGCGGCCAAGACCGGCAAGCCGGTCGCCTCGATCGAGAAGCTGGCCGTGTGGGGCAACCACTCGCCGACCATGTACGCCGACTACCGCTTCGCCACCATCGACGGCCAGTCGGTCAAGGACATGATCAACGACGACGCCTGGAACCGCGACGTCTTCCTGCCGACCGTCGGCAAGCGCGGCGCCGCGATCATCGAAGCGCGCGGCCTGTCGTCGGCAGCCTCGGCCGCCAACGCGGCGATCGACCACATGCACGACTGGCACCTCGGCACCGGCGGCAAGTGGACCACGATGGGCATCCCGTCGGACGGTTCGTACGGCATTCCGGCCGAGACCATGTTCGGTTTCCCCGTCACCGTCGAGAACGGTGAATACACGATCGTCCAGGGCCTGGAAATCGATGCTTTCTCGCAAGAGCGCATCAACCTGACGCTCAAGGAACTGACCGAAGAGCGCGAAGGCGTGGCGCACCTGCTGGCCTGAGCTGCCCGATTGCGGATGGGCCGGCACGGCATGCCCCTCCGCTGAACTTTCCGTGCCGCCGTTCCGGGCGGCACGGCTGTTGCGACGACTGAACCCACCATGCACCCTTCCGAGGTTTTATTCCAGGGCAAACGCCAGCCGCTCCTGCTTCCCGCCTGCGATCACTATTGCGGCTCGGAGAAGCTGATGCGCAAGTCGATGGCCCTGCAACAAGAGCTTGGCCCCGTCTTCGACATCACCTTCGACTGCGAGGACGGCGCCGCCGCCGGCAGCGAAGCGGCCCACGCGCAGCTCGTCGCCTCGCTGGTGAACGGCGAGGACAACCGCTTCGAGCGCATCGGCGTGCGCCTGCACGACATCGACAGTGCCCATTTCATCCAGGACGTGGTCGCCATCGTCGGCGCCGCGGCCGCCCGCCTGGCCTATGTCGTGCTGCCCAAGCCCAACGGCGTCGACGACGTGCGCCGCGCGCTCGAGATCATCAACCGCGTGGCGCTGCCGAACGGCCGCGCCGCCCTGCCGGTGCATGTGCTCATCGAAACCCACGGCGCCCTGCGCGAAGCCTACGACATCGCCGCCCTGCCCCAGGTCGAATGCCTGTCCTTCGGCATCATGGACTTCGTCTCCTCGCATTACGGCGCCATCCCGGCGGCCGCGATGCGCACGCCGGGACAGTTTACGCATCCCTTGGTCGTCCGCGCCAAGCTGGAGATGGTTGCGGCATGTCATGCGCACGGCAAGGTGGCCTCGCATAATGTCACGACCGAGATCAAAGACAGCGCCGTTGTGGCTAACGATGCACAACGCGCCGGCGCCGAATTCGGTTTCACGCGCATGTGGAGCATCCATCCGGACCAGATCAAACCGGTCGTCAAGGCGTTCACGCCCCGCTTGTCGGAAGTAAACGAAGCGACCAATATCTTGCAGGAAGCGATGGCGGCGAACTGGGGGCCGATCGCCCAGCATGGACGCTTGCACGACCGCGCCAGCTACCGATATTATTGGACCGTTTTGCAGCGCGCGAAGCTGGCCGGCCTGGCGCTGCCCGAATCCGCGGCGGCAATCGTCAACCAAACGGAACCGAACTAATGGCCACCTCCCCCAAGCAGCTCCTTGCCGCCGGCGCCTTCGCGCTCGCGGCCCTCGGCCTGTGCGCCGCTCCGGCAGCGGCCGCACCCGAGAAAAACCACCCGAAGGCCGCCGACGTCGCCAAGGCGAAGAAAGCGGCGGTGTCGACAGCGAAGCCGAAGAAAGCGGCGGCGGCCGAAGACGACTGGGCGCCGCTCGACGAAGCCGAACCGGACATCACCGACACCAAGGTGACCGAGTACACCTGCGAACTGAATAACAAGGTCACCATCTACAGCAACGAAAACGACGACGCGCACATCGCCCTGCGCTGGAAAAAGCGCCTGCACCGCCTGGACCGGGTCGGCACGACCACCGGCGCGCTGCGTTTCGAGAACACCAATTTCCGCCTGATCTGGATCGGCATCCCGTCGAAGGGCATCCTGCTCGACTCGCGCCTGAACCGCCAGCTGGCCAACGAATGCAAGAGCGCCGAGCAAAGCAAGCCGCTCCCGACTGCTGGTTCCGAAGAAATGAAAAGCTGACGCTGCACTTGCGTCCTACCTGTTGCAAGATATTCGTACCGAATTGAAGCAATAACAAGAAACCCCACTGAAGGAGAGCTTATGTCTCGCAACACCCTGAACACGCTGAAGGACTTCCCGCTCGCCGCGGGCCGGTCCGGCCAGTTCTATTCGCTGCCGGCGCTGGGCGAAAGCCTGGGCGTGAACCTGTCGCGCCTGCCGGTGTCGATCCGCATCGTCCTCGAGTCCGTGCTGCGTAACTGCGACGGCAAGAAGGTCACCGAAGAACACGTCCGCCAGGTTGCCGGGTGGAACGCAACCGCCGAGCGTACCGACGAGATTCCTTTCGTCGTCGCGCGCGTCGTGTTGCAGGATTTCACCGGCGTGCCGCTGCTGGCCGACCTGGCCGCGATGCGCAACGTCGCCGCCAAGACCGGCGCCGATCCGAAGAAGATCGAGCCGCTGGTGCCGGTCGACCTGGTCGTCGACCACTCGGTCACGATCGACCACTTCCGCGAGCCGGGCGCGCTCGACCTGAACATGAAGCTGGAATTCCAGCGCAATAACGAGCGCTACCAGTTCATGAAATGGGGCATGCAAGCCTTCGACACCTTCGGCGTCGTGCCCCCGGGCTTCGGCATCGTGCACCAGGTCAACCTGGAATACCTGGCACGCGGCGTCATGCGCCAGGGCGACACCTTCTATCCCGACACCCTGGTCGGCACCGACTCGCACACCACCATGATCAACGGCGTCGGCGTCGTCGGCTGGGGCGTGGGCGGCATCGAAGCCGAAGCCGGCATGCTGGGCCAGCCGGTCTATTTCCTGACCCCCGACGTCATCGGCGTCAACCTCAAGGGCAGGCTGCGCGAAGGCTGCACCGCGACCGACTTGGTGCTGACCGTCACCGAACTGCTGCGCAAGGAAAAAGTCGTCGGCAAGTTCGTCGAGTTCTTCGGCGAAGGCACCCGTTCGCTGTCGACCACCGACCGCGCGACCATCGCCAACATGGCGCCGGAATACGGCGCGACCATGGGCTTCTTCCCGGTCGACGACGCCACCGTCGACTACTTCCGCGGCACCGGCCGCACCGAAGATGAACTGGTTGCCTTCGAGAACTACTACAAGGCCCAGGGCATGTTCGGCATCCCGCAGGAAGGCGAGATCGACTATACCCGTATCGTCACCCTCGACCTGTCGACCGTCACCCCGTCGCTGGCCGGCCCGAAGCGTCCGCAGGACCGTATCGAACTGGGCAACGTGAAGAACAACTTCACCGAGCTGTTCAGCAAGCCGACCACCGAGAACGGCTTCAACAAGGCCCCCGGCGACCTGCACAAGGTCTACGAGACCAGCAACGGCGTGCGCGTGAAGAACGGCGATATCCTGATCGCCGCGATCACCTCCTGCACCAACACCTCGAACCCGAGCGTGCTGCTGGCCGCCGGCCTGCTGGCCAAGAAAGCCGTCGAGCGCGGCCTGACCGTCGCGCCGCACATCAAGTCGTCGCTGGCCCCCGGCTCGCGCGTGGTCACCGAGTACCTGACCGCCGCCGGCCTGCTGCCTTACCTGGACAAGCTGGGATTCGGCGTCACCGCCTACGGCTGCACCACCTGCATCGGCAACGCCGGCGACCTGACCCCGGAACTGAACGCCGCGATCGTCCAGAACGACATCGTCGCCTCGGCCATCCTGTCGGGCAACCGTAACTTCGAAGCACGCATCCACCCGAACATCCGTTCGAACTTCCTGGCCTCGCCGCCGCTGGTCGTCGCCTACGCGATTGCCGGCAACATGACGAAGGACCTGATGACCGAACCGGTCGGCCGCGACACCAACGGTGTCGACGTCTACCTGGGCGACATCTGGCCGAGCTCGCAGGAAATCGGCGCCCTGATGAAATTCGCGATGAACTCGGAAGTGTTCAAGAAGAACTACGCGGACGTCAAGGGCAATCCGGGCGAACTGTGGGAGCGCGTGTCGACGACCGAAGGCCAGGTCTACAACTGGCCTGAATCGACCTACATCGCCGAGCCGCCGTTCTTCGCCGACTTCGAGATGACCCCGAAAGCGGCCGCCACCGGCGTCACCGGCGCGCGCGCACTGGGCGTGTTCGGCGACTCGATCACCACCGACCACATTTCCCCGGCCGGTTCGATCAAGGAAGACGGTCCAGCGGGCAAGTGGCTGAAGGACCATGGCGTGCTCAAGGCCGACTTCAATTCCTACGGTTCGCGCCGCGGCAACCACGAGATCATGATGCGCGGCACCTTTGCCAACGTGCGCATCAAGAACAAGATGATCCCGGCCAAGCCTGACGGTTCGGCGGTCGAAGGCGGCATCACGATCCACCAGCCGAGCGGCGAACAGCTGTCGATCTATGACGCGGCCATGAAGTACGTGGCCGAAGGTACCCCGACCATGATCTTCGGCGGCGAAGAATACGGCACCGGCTCGTCGCGCGACTGGGCGGCCAAGGGCACCCAGCTGCTGGGCGTGAAAGCCGTGGTCGTGCGCTCGTACGAGCGCATCCACCGTTCGAACCTGGTCGGCATGGGCGTGCTGCCGCTGCAGTTCATCGGCACCGACAGCGTCGAAACGCTGGGCATCACCGGCCGCGAAACCTTCGACCTGAAGGGCCTGGAAGGCGAGATCAAGCCGCAACAGCTGGCGACCCTCGTCATCCACCGTGAAAACGGCGAGCGCAAGGAAGTCCAGGTGCTGCTGCGTATCGACACCCCGATCGAAGTCGACTACTACAAGCATGGCGGCATCCTGCCGTTCGTGCTGCGCCAGCTGCTGGCGGCATGATCTTCCCGGGCCCGCTTCGCGGCGGGCTCGCGGCAGGCAAACGGGGCTGGAACCTTCGCGGGTTCCAGCCCTTTTCATTTGAATGCGGCGGTATGTCGTGCCTCAAGCGTATAGATGAGATTTTGCTTGAAATTTTATTAATAGCTGAGAAAATGGAGATCAAGCGAACCAGAACGGGGTGTCCATATGCGTACGAAAGCGACGATTGCGATCACGGCTGTCATGGCCTTGCTGCTGGGCTGGCAGCACCTCGACGGCGGCGTGCCGGCACACCACCTGCTGGCCGACCCGGCCCTGCCGGCGCTGTCGAACTGGTGGGGCCTGCTGACCCTGCCCGCGCTGGCCTGGATCCTCCTGGGCCGCATCGAACGCCGCCGCCGCGCCGCGCCGACCGCGGCCCATGGCGACTTCGCGGCCTTCACGGGCGCGCTGGTGTTCGGCGCCATCCTGTCGCTGCTGTTCACGGCGGGACAACATGGCGCAACCGACACCATGCTGCTGGTCCTGGCCGTGCTGGCCGTGTTCTATCCGGTCTACCGCGCCGCCAGCGTGCTCGGCTTCGTCATCGGCATGACCTGGACCTTCGGCGCCGTGCTGCCGATGATCGCGGGGGGCCTCTTCGCGGCGGCGGGCTGGGCGATCCACCACGGGGTGCGCTTCCTGGTGTCGCGGGCGATGGTGCTGCGCCGCTGAGTCAGCACCCGCGCAGGCATAGCCCCCTTCGCGTGCAGGGGCCGGCGCACCGAAGCGGCGACCGGCGTGGCGCGTCATCGGTGAGCAGGATGCCCGTCATCGTAGCGGCCGAGGGATTCGGCGCTTCACTGCGCACCACAGCGCACGACAGCGCACGGCAGCGCACCAAGCGCCTCCCTTTCCGTTGTGTTCATGGCATGTGGCCGAATCAACTACAATACCGGGGATAAGGGTTTATCATGACCCCTCGGACTTTTGATCCTCACCTATTTACAAGAGACTCTTCAGCGCTATGCGTCGTCCTTCCAAAGATTCATCTAATAAACTTTCCGCAGAAAGCCAGCGTCTCTCCAGCATCGCTCAAGCCATCGTGCAGTCTGCCAGCCGCGTCGAGGAGCGCACCTGGGAGCGCCAGCTGGATGCGCAACTGCAGAAACTGCTCAAGACCAATCACCAGGAAAGCATCGACGCCGCGCTCAATATCCTGTTCAAGGACGACCTGGCGGCCTACGACGTGCTGATGGATGGCGTCGAGGCGGTCAGCGAATCGTCGACGATGGTCGAGCAGGGCAGCGATGGCGGCGAAGTCACCTGGCAAGCCCTGCTGGTGGCGGCGCCGATCCTGGCCTGGACCCGTTTCTCGATCGGCTCGGGCACGATTCCCACCGAACTGCTCACGACGCTGTCGGCGCATTTCGCGGCCCACTTGCTGGCCGAAGGCACGCAGCTGGCGATGGCGCCGACGCTGTACGCGATCGACCAGTTGCCGCGCACCCATGCGGAAACCTATGCGCTGACCCACAAGCTGGCCCAGGCCGCGCACAAGGGCGCGAGCATCAAGCCGTCCGTGCGCACGCCGGAAACGGCGCCTTTCCTGGCCGACACCCGCTACCTGCTGGTGACGGTGGTGGCCCCGGTCGGCGCGCCGCTGTTCCGCTGGCAGGAAATCCAGCACCAGATCAATTTCGAGGCCGAGCGCAACAATGCCCTGGCCGCCTGGCGCGAGCAGGCCACCGCCAACATCGCGCGCCTGATGCCGGGCTGCGGCGTCGAACTGTTGCTGCCGGAAGCGTATTACGTGGCTTGCCGCGAAGCCGACAAGGCGATCCGCCCGGTCTCGATCCGCGCCGCCGTGCACTACCTGACCAACACGCTGGACGTGGAAGCCTCGGACTTGCGTGCCGTGATCGCCGGTTTCGGCGAGGAAGCGGCCGAGGGCATGACCGACGAATACCGTGTCGGCTTCACCCTGCGCCAGAGCGCCGAAGTGGTCTACGGCATTGTCTGGCCGCTGTACGGCCAGGAAGACGACGAGGGCACGCCGATGGAAGGTCCGGGCGCGGGCGGCTTGCTGCCGGCGCCTTTGAGTCCGATCAACGAGATCATCGCCCACCTCAACGAAGCGGGCGTCACCCACATCAAGCGCATCAACGAGTTGTACGTCGCCGAGTACTGCGACGATTGCGGCGCGCCCCTGTTCGCCGATCCGACCGGAGAACTGGTGCATGCGGAGATGCCGGAAGATACCCCTGCCGGCACCGAGCACTTCCACTGACCGGACAGCCTCGCAGCGATGAAAGCCGGCGCCGATGGCGCCGTCTTTCATCTTGCATCCCGCATCTTGCCCGATGCCGTCAGCGGATGGCGCCGATCACGCGCTTGCCGAATTCGGCGGCGTTGCCGCCATGCCAGCGCCAGACGATCACCAGGTCGTGCTGCGGCGATACCAGGATCGTATTGCTGCCCGCGCCCAGGGCGGCATAGGCGGTGGTCGGCATGCCCGGCAGGTTCTTGCCTTTGGTATTGAGCCACCAGAGGTAGCCGTAGTCCGGACCGTGCGCGCTCGGGCACAAGGCTTGTTCGACATACTCCGGCGGCAAGACCTGGCGCCCGTTCCAGGCACCGTCGCGCAGCCACAGGTAGCCGAAGCGGGCCATGTCCCAGGAATTGATCCACATGCCGCCGCCCCAGCGCGTGCCGCCGCTGACCGACGGCACTTGCCTGCCCTTGAGTTCGACATAGCTATTGGTGTACGGCACCCACTTCCAGGTGGTCGAGGCGCCGATGACGTCCATCACCTGCTCCTGGAACACATCCGGTACCGGCTTGTCGAACACCCGCAGCAGGGATAGCGCGAAGCGGTTGATGCGTACGTCGTTGTATTCGTAATGACTGCCCGGCGCGCCCAGGGTTCTCGGCATGCGCTCGCCGGCGCCGAAGGCTTCCTTGCCGATGAAGTCGGCGTTCTTGCCCCACAGGCTGCCCTCCCACTCGCTTTCCTGCTGCAAGTGCTGCTTCCACGTGACCTGTGCATTGCGCGGCGAGGCGTAGCCGCCGTCGCGCACGCGCCCGGCCACCGGCTCGTCGAGCTTGCCGATGCGGCCCTCGCGCAGCGCCACCCCGGCCACCGTCGCCAGCATGCTCTTGGCCACCGAATAGGTCGGGTCGACGAAGGCCGTATCGCCGAACTCGGCCACGACATAACCCTTGTAGATGACGAGCCCGTTGGTGCGGGCGCGGCGCGTCGGCAAGGAACCGAGACGGGTGCCGAAGGTCGCTTCCTGGTCGGAAAAATCCAGCGCCCGTTCGGTTTCGTGGCCCTGCGCATATTCGACGGCCGCGGCCAGCGCCGCCGGGTCCATGCCCAGCGCGGCCGGCGCCTTGCGGGCCCATTCGCCGGGCGCAGGAAAATAGGGCGCCGGCGGCGCAGCCAGCGCGCCGCAATACGCCACTAGCGCGACGGCGCCGCTAGCGCGTGCCCAGCGCCGGGTGAAGGTAGTCATGGTGCATCTTTCCAGGAAGAGTAAGGATGGCTGACCAGGTTGGAATTGAAATAGCGGGCGTCGTGCGTGACTTCCGCGCCGATCCAGTCCGGCTTCTCGAACGCTTCGTCTTCGCTGGCCAGTTCGATCTCGGCCACGGCCAGCCCGGCATTGGCTCCCAGGAATTCGTCGACTTCCCAGACATGCGCGCCGACCGTAATGCGGCGGCGATATTTCTCGATCAGGGGCGGCGGGCACAGCGTATCGAGCAGCTCGGCCGCTTCGCCGACCGGGATCGGATACTCCCATTCGCCACGCGTAGCGCCCTGGCTCTTGCCCTTGATCGTCAGGGCGGCGTGCTCGCCCTCGATGCGCACGCGCACCACGCGTGCCGGGTCCGCGCTCAGGTAGCCCTGGCGCAGCAGGGTCGCTTCGCCCAGGGCGCGCCAGGCGTCGCCCTGGAGCAGGAACTTGCGCTCGATCTCGACGCCCACGCCCGGCTCCCGGCTCAGCCGAGCGACTGCAGGATCGGCTGCAGGATCGCCGCGCCCAGGGCCGCGCTGCGCGCGCCGTTCCAGCCGGTATGGCTATTGGGCAGATCGGCGTTATCCTTGAACGGCATTTCGAGCGTCAGCGACAGGCATTTGAAGGTGTGGCCGACATACTTCGAGGCCAGGGTCAGCAGTTCCTCGTTGTACTTGCTGGCAGGGTAGCCATACACGTTCTGGAAGTCCGGGCTGGCAGCCATGTACTGGGCCACGAAAGCCTTCTGGCGCGCTTCGCGCTCGGGCGTGAAATCGGCCAGCATCTCGTTGCCCGCCACGAAGTTGTAAGGCAGCGCTTCGTCGCCGTGGATGTCGAAAAACATGTCGACGCCGGTCTCGTGAATCTTGTTCTTCACGCACAGCACTTCCGGGCTGCGCTCGAGCGTGGGCGTCATCCACTCGCG
Organism: Massilia jejuensis; assembly: GCF_042656795.1. Taxonomy (NCBI): domain Bacteria; kingdom Pseudomonadati; phylum Pseudomonadota; class Betaproteobacteria; order Burkholderiales; family Oxalobacteraceae; genus Massilia; species Massilia jejuensis. The sequence continues at coordinate 41,381 of NZ_JBHSMS010000079.1, forward strand.
GTTCAGGTTGGCGCCGGCCGCGTTGGTGCGCAAGTTGCCGCGTACCGCGCCATCCGGATTCATGTTCGGCACGATGTAGAACACGGCGCGCTTGAGCAGCTTGACCGCGACCGGATTGGCGTCGTCGAGCAGCGCATCCATCATGCCTTCGACAAACCATTCAGCCATGGTCTCGCCCGGGTGCTGGCGTGCAATAACCCAGATCTTTTTCTCGGCAGCCGGGTTGCCGATCAGGACCAGGTTCATGTCGCGGCCTTCGACCGTGCTGCCGATATCGATCACGCGCGCGATCGGGTTCTCCGCCACTTCGCCCAGCAGGCGCAGATGGCGCTCCCAGCTGTAGGGTTCGAAATAGGCGTAGTAGATACTGTCGAGCTCAGGGGTGTGCTTGACCGTCATGACCTGGCCGTCGAAGCTGGTCGGCACTCGGAACCAGTTCTCGGTGTCGTAGCTGGCGGCGACCTGGTAGTTCTCGAAGCCCTTCGGATAGGTTGCCTGGCCGGCGTTGAGGAAACGGATCGTGCAGGCGTGGCCACGCGCGCCTTGCAGGCGGAAGTGGAACCACTGGTGAATGTCCGCGTGGCTGTCGCGGCGCAGGTTCAGGTCGATCTGTTTCGCGCTGTCGGCTTGCACCACTTCAATGGCGCCTGAATCGAAATGCTGGCTGATTTTGATAGGCATGGCTGGTCCTCGGTTGGCCGGTGTACGAAGTCAAGGATGATACCGGATCCGCGCACCCGGCCCGCCGCACGCGCGGGGAGCCGGGGGCCGCGCATCACGCGTCGAGGTCGATCAGGTCGCGGCTGTAGAGCGCCATGACCTGGCGCATCAGTTCGACGTTGCTGCGGTCGAGGACGAGCACCAGGTTCGGCGTACGGTCGAGGTTGAAGGCCATGCGCAGCTTGCCCGGCAGCTCGCGGCAATTGAGCGTGAGCGCGCGCGGGTTGGCCGGATTGTCCCAGTCGTGCTGCGTGATCTGGGGCGGTGGCAATGCGGGCGCCTGCAGGGCCGGGTCCTGGTTGACCGGCATATGGTCGAGCAGCCAGAAAACCATGGACGCCGGGATGTGCAGGCAGACATCGCTTGCGCCCTCCGTGGCGAACTTGCCGAGCAACGAATTGCCGACCCGATCGCACGCCATGGACATGCTCTTTACTTGACGAATGACCGCTGCTTTCACCACGATGTTCCTCAGGGGTTGTTTGAAAAGGCGCAGCGATTCTACCCCATCCGGCCGCCATGGCGTGCGGTTTTGGCATGAAAACGGGGAGCAGCGCTCCCCGTGGATACTCCTTCCCGCCGCCCTGTCCCGCCCTCGGCAACGCACCGGAGGCGGCAGGTGGCCTTACTCTTTCGAACCGCGGCTGCCGCCCTTGGTCGAGCTGCGCGAGCTGCTGCCCGAACCGGCGCTGGCCGATTGACGGTTGCCATGGCTCATGCTGCCGGCGCGGCGTGCTTCCTCGGAAGTGAATTCGTGCGCGGTACCCTTCTGGTGGGCTGCCTTGCCACCCTGGCTGGCGATTTCGCGCTGACGCTGCGGATCCATCGATGCGAAGCCGCGATTGCGGGTGCCGCCCGCACTCTGGCTGTTGGATTGATTACCGCCTTGCTTGTTACCCTGGTTACTCGAAGCCATGATCGTGTTCTCCCTGTTCACTTATTGAACCGCCGCGTCCTGCGGCAGGCTTGGCCCTTGCTCATCGAGCGAGGCCGATGAGCGCAGGCCAATTTCATAGTAGGCACGCGAATTGGATGAGGGTATAGGACATTTTCAGCTGACTTTGTAGGACAACAGGCGACAGAAAATGCAGAAATGCAATAGGCTGCTGCTGATCACTATTCCCATCAGTTGTTGTCCTACACACTATCGATGCGTCTTCCTATACTGAAGCTGTGCGCGGGCGCGCATGATGGCAGGATTGGGCGGCGCCGACAGGTTCCTGTCGATCCAATCCCGCCAGCGAAATCGCTCATTGAAAGGAAACGACATGGACGCAAATCAACGCAGCGAAATGAACAACCAGACGAATAATGGCGGCAACGAAAAGTGGAACAAGAATGCCAAGGGCAAGACCGCGCCCGACGCGCCGCTCGACCATACCTACCCGAACAGCGAATCGCTCCAGCAAGGCCGCCAGGGCGTGGACCAGATGACGACCCCGCAAAGCGGCATGGGTCCGGGCCAGTTTGCCGAAGACAGCAGCCGCTGGGACTTGCCGGGCGGCTCGATGCAAACCCAGCAGAGCGGCGGCAGCGGCCCTCAGCAGGGCCTCAGCGACAGCCACCAGCGCCAGATGGAACAGCGCTCGGGCGCCTATGGCGAACTGGAGCTGCCGGTAGGACGCCGGCCCCACGATAGCGGCACCTCGCTCCTGCACCATGAAGGCAAGCAGGCGGGCAATACCCAGTCGTCCGCCCGCATGAATCCGCAGGATCCGCGCCATCCTGAACTACAGGGCGGATCGCTCGGCCACCAGCATGGCGCCGGGCAGTCGATGCAGTCGGGCTCGGGTGGACAATCGTCGGGCCGCTCGCAAAGCAATCCGGCCGGCGACGCATACACCAGCACCGACCGTGCCGGCTCGCAAACCGGCGCCGGCGGACACGCGGCGGGCGCCGAAGAGGCCGGCACGCACCAGTCGAACGACACCACCGGCGGCCTGCCGCGCAGCCCGGGCAATGCCGGTCCGCGCGGCGACAATCCAGGCTGGAAGCCGGGCGGCAGCATGCAGCAGGACCCGGACCGCGTGCACGAGTCGAACGATGCCGCGGGCGGCTATCCGAAAAGCCCGGCCGGCGCCAACAAGCTGGCCGGCGACCAGAAAATGGACGACGACACGGGCTTCTCGCGCGGATGAGCACCGTAGTGTAAAGGCCTGAAATAAACGGCGGCGCGGATGCGCCGCCGGCATCTCCCTGCCCGCCTCGCGCGGGCATTTTTTCGTCCTTTTAACGGATAACGAAGAGAAAACGATGTAGGACCATTCCTACACATAGTCAGCAATGTTTATGGCCCTTCGATCGCGCCCCGGGGCCGGCGAAGCGGCGTCAGCCTTGATCCAGATTCAGGCCGGGCGATCGCGCCGGAACTCGACCTTCGGTCGCCGATCGAACCAACCGCAGCATCGCGCCCCGCCAGGGCGTTCCTGCGCGATGCCGTGCTGCCGCGCCAGCGATGGACAAGCAAGGCCCACCCACCTACTGGAGGACGCATGCCAGCTATCACGCCAAGAACAGCAGCCAGCGCGATCGGGGTCACGGTCGTGGTGCCGACCCGCGGGCGCCGGGAGTTGCTCGAGCGCTGCCTGGACGCGCTGACGCGCCAGACCCTGCCCGGCAACTGCTACGAAATCATCGTCGTCGACGACGAGCCGAACCACAACACCCTGCACCTGGTGGCCGGCTGGCGCGCCCGCACGCTCGAGCGCGGCCCGCGCCTGGTCTACCTGCCCAATGCCAACCGGCATGGCCCGGCTGCCGCGCGCAACCTTGGCTGGCGCAGCGCCAAGGCCGCGATCGTCGCCTTCACCGACGAAGGCGCCGTGCCCTCGCCATCCTGGCTGGCGCAGGGCCTGGCCGCCTTCGGAACCGAGACCGACGTGCTCTACGGGCGGCTCGACACCTCGCCGCCGGGACGCCCGGTCAAGGGCAACGCATTGCGCGTAGCCAACTGCTTCTGCCGCAAAACCATCCTGGAGCAGCTCGACGGCTTCGACGAGCGCTTCGGCAAGGCCCGCCACTGCGACGCCGATCTCCACTTCCGGCTGCTGGCCCTGAAGGCCCGCATCGCCCGCGCGCCCGAGGCGCTGGTCGTGCTGGCGGTCGGCCCCGCGCGCTGGGGCGCGAGCCTGGGCCGCACGCGCAGCGCCGTGTTCGACGCCCTGCTCTACAAAAAGCATCCGCGGCTGTACCGCGAACGCATCGCCGCCGCCCCGCCCTGGGACGACTACCTTGCCGTGGCCGCGCTCCTGGTGGCGCTCGGCGCCCTGCTCGCCGGTCGCGACGCCCTCGCCCTCGCAGCCGGACTGGGCTGGCTGGCGCTTACCGCGCGCCTGTGCCGCCAACGCCTGCGCGGCACGGTCGGCCGCGCCTCGCACATCGCCGACGTCGTCCTCACCTCGGCCCTGATCCCGCCGCTGGCCGTGTTCTGGCGCCTGCTCGGCGCCGTTCGCTACCGCGTCCGGTTCACCTGAGGCCGACACGGGCTCCGGCTTCCTTACCCGCACAGAGACAACATGGTGGTCCAGGCATGAAAGCGATTTTTCTCGAAAAGGACAGCACCCTGGTCGAGGCGCTGCCGTGCAATGTCGAACCGCGCCGCATCCGGCTCAGCAGCGGCGCCGGACCGGCGCTGCGCCTGCTGGCCCGGCTCGACTACCGTTTCTTCGTCGTCAGCCACCAGACCGGCATCGCCTTGGGCCGCTCTTCCGTGGACGCCATGCATGCGGTGAACGACCGCCTGAGCGATCTGCTGTTTCGCGAAAACCTCAGTCTCGACGGCTTTTACTACTGCCCCCACGATCCGCAAGGCACGCTGGCGCCGTATGCGATCAGCTGCCATTGCCGCAAGCCGCTGCCCGGCCTGCTGCTCAGGGCCGCGCTGGATCACGGCATCGACTTGCGCGCCTCCTGGATGATCGGCGACATCCTGCACGACGTCGAGGCCGGCAACCTTGCCGGCTGCCGCACCATCTTGCTCGACAATGGCAACGAAACCCAATGGCGGCTCGGCCCGCGCCGCATCCCCACCCGCATGGCGCCCGACCTGTACGCCGCCGCCGTCCTGATTGCCGCGCACCATGACCATGACGACTGACTGGAACGCAGCCGCCCACCTGCTCTGCGTGCGGTTCGAGGAGCCCGCCGACATCCTGGCGTCGACGCCGGCCCTGCGCGCGCTGCGCGCCCAATGTCCGCAGCGCAGGATCACCCTGCTCTCGTCGCCCGCGGGCGCCGCGCTCGGCCCGTATCTGCCCGACGTCGATGCCGTGCTGGCCCATGAGGCGCCGTGGACGCCCGGCGGCGCGCGCGCACCGGCGCCATCCCACCTCGACTGGATTGCCACGCTGGCGGCGCGCCGCTTCGACGGCGCCGTCATCTTCACCCGTCATGACCGGAGCGCCCTGCCCGCCGCGCTGCTGTGCCAGCTGGCCGGAATTCCCTTGCGCGCAGCCTATTGCCGCGAAAATACCGCCCAGCTTCTCACGCAGCCGATCGCCGATCCCGGGCCGGGCGCGCTGCTGCGCCACGACGTCCAGCGCCAGCTCGATCTGGTGCGCCGCCTCGGCGCGGAGATCGCGGACGAGCGCCTCGCATTCGTCCCCACCGTCCAGGACACGCTGGCCGTGCGTGCGCGGCTGCATGCCGCCGGCATCGATCCGGCCGGACGCTGGCTGGTCTTGTACCCCGGCGCCGGGGTCCAGGCCAGGTGTCATGGGCAGCACGATTGGCGCAGCCTGGTCGCCGCGCTGCACGCGCGCATCGGCTGCCCGCTGGTGCTGGTTGGCGACGCGCACGATCCGGCCCGCAGCGATGGCATCGACGGCATCGATACCGCCCCGGAAGCCCGCATCCTCTCGCTGGCCGGCCAGCTCGACGTCGGCGGCCTGGGCGCCTTGCTGGCGCAGGCATCGCTGGTGATCGGGCATCGCGGCTTGGGCACGCAGCTCGCCGCGGCGGTCGGCACGCCGGTCGTCCATTTGCAGACGCAAGGCAGCCCACACGGGATGCCGTGGCAGGTGCCAAGCCGCGCCGTGCCACTGGCGCCGGCGCAGGTGCTGGAAGCGGTCTGCAACCTGCTCAAGCAGACCGAGGCCGATCGGACAGCGGCGGGCCGCGGACGCCAAACGAAAAAGGCCAGTCCGAAGACTGGCCTTTCCGCTTGATTTTCTTGGTCGGGGCGAGAGGATTCGAACCTCCGACCCCGTGCACCCCATGCACGTACGCTACCAGGCTGCGCTACGCCCCGACTAGCCAGCAATTATACCTGAGACGCAAAATTTTTCTCAGATTTTTGTGATGCCTGAAGCAAGATTACGATGGACGGGTCGATCGGATCCAAGGGCCCCGCACGCCCCTAGTTACTTCCACTCTCCGCGCAGCGCCCGCACCTGTTCGTACAGGTACTCCGGCGTCGCCTCCTGCGGCGCGACCGGCATGCCTACCGCCAGCGCCAGCTTCGAGCGCAAGCCGCGCGAGAACGAGCGCTCGAACAGATTGCCCGGATCGCGCGTGAATACGCTGCCCCACAGGCCGCGCAGCGCCATCGGAATCACCGGCACCTTGCTGCGCTCGACGATTTTCGCGATGCCGCCGCGGAACTCGTTCATGTCGCCGGTCGAGGTCAGCTTCCCTTCGGGAAAAATGCAGACCAGGTCGCCCTCGTGCAAGGCCTGGGCGATGTCGATGAAGGCGCGTTCCATCATGAACGGGTCTTCCCTGGCCGGTGCGATCGGAATCGCCTTTGCCGTGCGGAAGATCCAGCCCAGCAGCGGCATCTTGAAAATGCGGTGGTCCATGACGAAGCGGATCGGACGCGGACTGGCCGCGCCGATCACGATGGCGTCGACATAGCTGACGTGGTTACACACCAGCACGGCCGGGCCCGCGTCCGGAATGCGTTCGACGTCGACGGTGGCGACCCGGTGGATCGTGTGGATCAGCAGCCAGGCCAGGAAGCGCATCAGGAATTCCGGCACCAGCGAGAAGATGTAGACCGCCACCACGGCGTTCAGCAGGGCCGTGACGAGGAACATGTCGGGAATCGAGAAGCCCTGTCCCAGCAGCAGGATGGCCACGCCGGCGGCGGCCACCATGAACAGCGCGTTCAGGATGTTCATGCCGGCGATCGTGCGCGAGACGTGCTGCGGGTCGCAGCGCGTCTGGATCAGCGCGAACAGCGGCACGATGAACAGGCCGCCGAAGACGCCGATCAGGACCAGGTCGACCAGGATGCGCGCCGCACCCGGCGTGGCCAGCAGCGCGAACGCATCGACCAGTGCGGTATTGGTGTAGGCCTGGCTGGCGAAATACAGGTCGATGCCGAACAGCGACAGGCCGATCGAACCGAACGGCACCAGGCCGATCTCGACCTTGCGGCCGGAGAGTTTTTCGCACAGCAGCGAGCCGACGCCGATGCCGAGCGAGAATACGGTCAGCAGCAGCACGAAGACGCTGTGGTCGCCGTGCAGGTAATCCTTGGCATAGACGGGGAATTGCGACAGCACCAGGGCGCCGTAGAACCAGAACCAGGAGTTGCCCAGCATTGACAGGAAAACCGTGCGGTTTTGCGCGGAAAAGCGCAGGTTGCGCATGGATTCGGCCACGAAGTTGTAGTTGATCCGCAGGTCGGGCGCGGGCGCCGGCGAGGCCGGGATGCGCCAGCTGGCGGCCAGGCCGATGAGCGCCATCGTCAGGCTGGCGCCGGCAACGAGCTCGATGCCGACGGGTCGGTAGGACACCAGCAGGGCGCCCGCCACTTCGCCCAGCAGGATGCCGACAAAGGTGCCCATCTCGACCACGCCATTGCCGCCGACCAGTTCTTCCGGCTTCAAGTGCTGCGGCAGGTAGGCGTACTTGACCGGCCCGAACAGGGTCGAATGCACGCCCATGCCGACCACGGCGGCAATCAGCAGCCACAGCGTATGCGTCATCCAGCCGATGCCGGCCACCAGCATGATGGCCACTTCGAGCAGTTTGACGAAGCGCGCCAGCCTGCCCTTCTCGACCTTGTCGGCAATCTGGCCGGCGGTAGCGGAGAATACGACATACGGCAGGATGAACAGGCCCGGGATCAGGTTGTTCAGCAGCCCCGGGTCGAGCGATGTCCAGGACAAGGCGTCATATGTCAGCGCCACCATCAGCGCCGTCTTGAACAGGTTGTCGTTGAAGGCGCCGAGGAATTGGGTCCAGAAAAATGGCGCGAACCGGCGCTGCGACAGCAAGGAAAATTGGCTCGACTGGCTCATGCGGAGGCCCGTGGTAAAGAGAGGGGTAATTTACAATAGCGCTGCGGGCGCCACAATCGTTATATTGCCTGGAATTATCTTTGCGCTGGAATACGGGCCTGAGAACCGATGTGCAGCAAATGGCCACGGTACAGGCCTTCAGCGCGTTCGCGCAAGGCTACTGGTTGTTCACAAAAGCAACTGGAGTAAGCGCAGGAAACGGCTTGATGGACAACAAACGTGTAGTCTCGACTGCTTGTTGTGCAGCGCAGCGTGAGTAGAATGCTCGGATGAATTCGCCCAAGTTCCCCTCCATCCTGCGCGGCGCGCTTGACGCACCGTATGACGACATCGAGCACGCCTTACTCGACCTCACCACTGCCTCGCTCGACGACGAGGACGGCGTGTCCGCCCCGAGCGTCGATGAATTCGCGCTTGAATTCCTGGTCGAATGCAGCCGCCCGCCGCGTGCGGACGATCGCCCGCGCGCACGCAATGCAGGCAGCTGACCGAATCAGCTGAGCGTTTCCAGGCGGATTCGGATCACCTTGCCGACCACCGAAGCGAGGCCTTCGATGCGGGCAATGGCTGCATCGACTTTCTTTTCCTGGGCTTGGTGGGTGATCATGATGATGTCGGTGCGCACGTCGCCACGGGTTTCCTTTTGCAGGACCGCGTCGATCGAAATCCCGGCATCGGCCAGGATGCGGGTCAGGTCGGCCATCACGCCGAGCTGGTCCTTGACGTGCACGCGCAGGTAATAGCTGGTCGTGATGTCCGACATCGGCAGGATCGAGACGTCGGTCATTTCGTTCGGCTGGAAGGCCAGGTGCGGCACGCGGCAGTACGGGTCCACCGTCGCCAGGCGCGTGACGTCGACGAGGTCGGCGATCACGCTCGATGCGGTCGGTTCCGCGCCGGCGCCCTTGCCGTAGTACAGGGTCGAACCGACGGCGTCGGCCTCGACCAGTACCGCATTCATGGCGCCCTCGACATTGGCGATCAGGCGCGCTGCCGGGATCAAGGTCGGATGCACGCGCAGTTCGATGCCCTCGACGCCGTCCACGACCGAGCGGCGCGTGATGCCGAGCAGCTTGATGCGGTAGCCAAGTTGTTCCGCGTAACGGATGTCGTCGGCCTGCAGCGCGCTGATGCCTTCGACGTGGGCCTTTTCGAACTGGACCGGGATGCCGAAGGCGATCGCCGACATGATGGTCAGTTTATGGGCCGCGTCCACGCCTTCGATGTCGAAGGTGGGGTCCGCTTCGGCATAGCCGAGCTCCTGGGCCTTCTTCAGCACGACGTCGAAGTCGAGCCCCTTGTCGCGCATCTCGGACAGGATGAAATTGGTGGTGCCGTTGATGATGCCGGCCACCGAGTCGATGCGGTTTGCGGTCAGCCCTTCGCGCAGCGCCTTGATGATCGGCACGCCGCCGGCGACGGCCGCCTCGAAGGCCACCATCACGCCCTTTTCCTGGGCGGCGGCGAAGATCTCGTTGCCGTGCAAGGCCAGCAAGGCCTTGTTGGCCGTGACCACGTGCTTGCCGTTGGCAATCGCCCGCAGCACCAGTTCGCGCGGCAGTTCATAGCCGCCGATGAGTTCGACGACGATGTCGACGTCCGGGCTGTCGACGACCAGGAAAGGATCGTCGACGATCTGGCAGTTGCCGTCGGTCAGGCGGCTGGCGCGTTCGGTATTTCGGGCGGCAACCATCGTGATCTCGATGCCGCGGCCGGCGCGGCGGCGGATGTCTTCCTGATTGCGTTGCAGCACATTGAAGGTGCCTGCACCGACGGTGCCGATGCCGAGGAGGCCAACTTTGATGGGTTTCATGGTCGATTAATAATGGGTTGTCAGCGCGCGTGGCGGCGTCGGAAACCGTCGAGGAAGCGTGCGATGCGCGCACAAGCATCCGTCAGGTCGTCGGAATTGGGCAGGAACACCAGCCGGAAATGGTCAGGCGACTTCCAGTTGAACCCGGTGCCCTGCACCAGCAATACCTTTTCCTCGCCCAGCAGGTCGCAAATGAATTGCTGGTCGTCGGCAATCGGGTACATCGCCGGGTCCAGGCGCGGGAACATGTACAGCGCCGCTTTTGGCTTGACGCAGCTCACTCCCGGAATATCGGTCAACAGCTTGTGGGCAAGGTCGCGCTGCTTGAGCAGGCGCCCGCCGGGACCGACCAGGTCGTTGATGCTCTGGTAGCCCCCCAGCGCGGTCTGGATCGCGAATTGCCCGGGGGCGTTCGCGCACAGGCGCATCGAGGCCAGCATGTTCAGGCCGTCGATATAGTCTTTCGCATGGCGCTTTTCGCCCGACACCACCATCCAGCCTGCGCGGTAGCCGCAGGAGCGGTAGTTTTTCGACAGGCCGTTCAGGGTGACGAACAGGACATCGTCGGCCAGCGAGGCGATCGAGTCGTGCTGGTGGCCGTCGTAGAGCACCTTGTCGTAGATCTCGTCGGCATAGACGATGAGGCTGTGCTGGCGCGCCAGCTCGACGATCTCGAGCAGGATCTCGCGCGGGTACAGGGCGCCGGTTGGGTTGTTCGGGTTGATGACGACGATGGCGCGCGTATTCGGCGTGATTTTCTTGCGCATGTCGGCGATGTCGGGCATCCAGTCGGCCCCCTCGTCGCACACATAGTGCACCGGGGCGCCACCGGCCAGGCTCACGGCCGCCGTCCACAGCGGATAGTCCGGCGCCGGCACCAGTACCTCGTCGCCATTGTTCAGCAAGCCCTGCATGGCCATGACGATCAGTTCCGACGCGCCATTGCCGAGATAAATATCCTCGATGCGCACGCCGGCGATCTTCTTTTGCTGGGTGTAGTGCATGACCGCCTTGCGCGGCGCAAACAGGCCCTTCGAATCCGTGTAGCCGGCGGCGCCGTGCATGTTGCGGATCATGTCCTGCATGATTTCGTCGGGTGGATCGAAACCGAACACGGCGAGATTGCCAATGTTGAGCTTGATGATCTTGTGGCCGTCGTCTTCCATCTGGCGTGCCTGTTCCAGCGCCGGGCCGCGAATCTCGTAGCACACCTCGTCGAGCTTGTTCGATTTCAGAATCGGTCGCAAATCGTCACCTTTTTTTGTCAGCTACCGTTGCCGCATGTTGCAGTGCGAAAAATACCATTCTGCCGAAAGCGCACAATTTAAGCAACCTCGGGTCCGCCGTGCACGCAAGAGCGGCAAACGTGACGGAAAGGTTACAATGACAGTCCATCCTTAGCCCTAGCACGCCCAGCGCGCATCGACGATGAAGCTTCATTCCGACAACACCCAACAATACCAGACCGTCACCGGCTACGATGCCTCGGCTGTGGAAATCAATGCCCAGCGTTTCGATTACAGCCTGCTGGTGATGCCGGAGACGCCGCCCCGTCCCTGGGAAGTGACGCGCTTCGAGGATTTGCAGGCGGCGCATTTCGAGCAGATTGCCGCGGACGTGCCGGACGTCGTCATCCTCGGCACGGGCGAGCGCCAGCGCTTCGTGCATCCGCGCCTGATCGCCGCCCTGTCCGCCCGGCACATCGGCGTCGAGTCGATGGACAGCCAGGCTGCCTGCCGCACCTATAACGTGCTGATGGGCGAAGGCCGCAAGGTGACGCTGGCGCTGATCATCGAGGGCGCCGCCGCGGCTTGACGCAGGCGGCATAAAATTGCCCTATTGAATGGCGGCGGCCTGCCCTCATATTGGACAGGTTCTTGACATATCGACATGCTAGACTTCCGCCTGTCTCGATGGCCGATTATCATGAGCGCTATGCAGGATGGCACGAGGCCGATCCTGCCCATACCAGGAGAACCCCGTGGCCGACAGCCCCAGCGCAACACCTGTAGAAAACTTTTCCGCCGCCATGACCGGCGACAAGACCTTCGAGCTCGGCGGACGTCCAGCCAAGTACACGGTGCTGTATTTCTACCCGAAGGACAACACCCCCGGCTGCACCACCGAGAGCCTGGCTTTCCGCGACCACCACGACGCCTTCCTCGCGGCCGGCACCGAAGTCTACGGCATCAGCCGCGATTCGATGCGCTCGCACGAGGGCTTCAAGTCCAAGCTCGGCCTGCCGTTCGAGCTCATTTCCGATCCGGATGAAGTCGTGTGCAACCAGTTCGGCGTCATGAAGACCAAGAATATGTATGGCAAGCAAGTGCGCGGGGTGGAGCGCAGTACGTTTGTCGTTGACGCTCACGGTCGATTGGTGAAAGAATGGCGTGGCGTGAACGTCCCCGATCACGTCGATGAAGTGCTCGAATTCGTGAAGAGCCAGCCGTAACAGATGGCTCCGGTCGATCAACCTTCTGCTGGATAGCCCAGTCATTTTGAGTCAACCGTTTTATTTCAGCATCATTTCAATCTGGCAGCCTGCCACGCCGGTTCTTCCGGCCCTGGCCCGCGCCCCCAACGTATTTCCAGTCGCATCGAACCCGCCCGGCAGCACGTCCCACGACGTGCTGGCGCGAGGCGTCCTCCACTTTTTTTAGATTGAGACCCTGATGCCACTACCAAAAATGCCTACCAAGCCGGCCACGCTGCTGCCGGTAAACGATTATCCGAAAGCCGAACCCGGCAAGTCCCCCGTGCGCGCGGTTGCCGCAGCGCCGGTGGAAACCGATCCCGTCGAAGACCTGATCAGCGGTAAAGCCGTCCCCGCTTCCAAATCGAACCGTGCGCGCAAGGAAAAGAGCGCGCCGCTGGCCGCCGTTCCTTCCACCCAGGGCGAAGCGGCCGCCTGGCCGGCGCGTGCCGGTGCCGCTGCCGGCACCGTCGCCAAGCTCAAGGAAACCGATATCGCCGAGCCGCATCCGGCCAAGCACAAGCCGGTCGAAGTCACCGTCAAATCCTCGACCAGCCGGCGCGCCGACAAGGCCGGCGCCACCAAGGTCTTCGTGCTCGATACCAACGTGCTGATGCATGACCCAACCAGCCTGTTCCGTTTTGAGGAACACGACGTCTACCTGCCGATGATGACGCTCGAGGAACTCGACGACCACAAGAAAGGCATGTCGGAAGTCGCGCGCAATGCCCGCCAGGTCTCACGCACCCTCGACGCCCTGATCGCCAATGTCGACGACGACGCCATCGAAACCGGCATCGAATTGTCCAAGCTGGGCAACAAGGATGCGAAGGGCCGCCTGTTCTTCCAGACCAGGCTGCAGAGCGGTCCGCTGCTGCCGGAGGGACTACCGGTGGGCAAGGCCGACAACCAGATCCTGGGCGTGGTCAAGGCGATCGCCGCCGAGCAGCCGGACCGCGCCATCGTGCTGGTGTCGAAAGACATCAACATGCGCATCAAGGCACGCGCGCTTGGCTTGCCGGCCGAGGATTATTTCAACGACCACGTGCTGGAAGACACCGACCTGCTGTATTCGGGCATCGTCCAGCTGCCGGACGACTTCTGGGACAAGCACAGCAAGAACATGGAGTCCTGGCAGGAAAACAAGAACGGCAACAACGCGATGTTCTATCGCGTCACCGGCCCCTTCATTCCGAGCCTGCTGAACAACCAGTTCGTGTTCCTCGAGCCTTCCGGCGGCGAAGCGCCGATGTATGCGCAGGTCAAGGAAATCAACGGCAAGACCGCCGTGCTGCGCGTGCTGCGCGACTATAGCCACACGAAAAACAGCGTCTGGGGCATCACCGCGCGCAACCGCGAGCAGAATTTCGCGCTGAACCTGCTGATGGACCCGGAATGCGATTTCGTCACCCTGCTCGGCCAGGCCGGTACCGGCAAGACCCTGCTGGCCCTGGCCGCCGGCCTGGCGCAAGTGCTGGAAACCAAGCTCTACAACGAAATCATCGTCACCCGCGTCACGGTGCCGGTGGGCGAGGACATCGGCTTCCTGCCGGGTACCGAGGAAGAGAAGATGTCGCCGTGGATGGGCGCTTTCGACGACAACCTGGAAGTGCTCAACAAGTCCGACACCGACGCCGGCGACTGGGGCCGCGCCGCGACGCAGGACCTGATCCGCTCGCGCATCAAGATCAAGTCGCTCAACTTCATGCGCGGCCGTACTTTCGTGAACAAGTTCCTGATCATCGACGAGGCGCAGAACCTGACGCCCAAGCAGGTCAAGACCCTCGTCACGCGCGCCGGGCCCGGTACCAAGATCCTGTGTCTCGGTAACATTGCGCAGATCGACACGCCGTATCTCACCGAAGGTTCGAGCGGCCTGACCTATGTGGTCGACCGCTTCAAGGGCTGGAGCCACAGCGGACACGTGACGCTGGCGCGCGGCGAGCGTTCGCGCCTGGCCGACCACGCGAGCGAGGTGTTGTAAGCGTTTTCACTCCGTTTTCGCTGCAAAAAAAAACCTGCGCGCCGCAAGGCCCGCAGGTTTAATGAGATGGTCACCCTCCACCCTACAAGTTACTAAACTTGTAGGGTGTTGTTCTTTCTGGACGGAGGCCATCATGCAAGACATTACGCTTATCGGCATCGACCTCGGCAAGCACAGCTTCCACGTGCACTGCCAGGACCGCCAAGGCAAGGCCCTGCTGCGCAAGAAGTTCAGCCGCAAGCAGCTGATCGAATTCTTCGCCACATTCCAAGCCTGTACGGTCGTGATGGAAGCCTGCGCCGGCGCCCATCACATGGCGCGCCTACTGGCTGGCTACGGCCATGAAGTCAAGCTAATCTCCCCCGCAATTCGTCCGTCCCTTCGTCAAGAGCAACAAGAACGACTTCATCGACGCCGAAGCCATCTGCGAGGCGGCATGCCGTCCGTCGATGCGTTTCGCCCGGCACGCACTCACATGATGTGCTGGCCGATCCACCACGCGATCGCCGCCATGAGGGCCGAGGCCGGAATCGTGAAGACCCAGGCCCAGACGATGCTGCCCGCTACCCCCCAGCGCACGGCCGAGGCCTTCTGCGACGCGCCCACGCCCACGATGGCGCCGGTGATGGTGTGCGTGGTCGAGACCGGGATGCCGAAGAAGCTGGCCAGCAGGAGCGTGAAGGCGCCGCCGGTTTCCGCGCAAAAGCCGCCCACGGGCTTGAGCTTGGTAATCTTCTGGCCCATCGTCTTGACGATGCGCCAGCCGCCGAACAGCGTGCCGAAGGCGATCGCCGCGTAGCAGGAAATGATGACCCAGGCCGGTGGCAGGGGATCGGCCGGATTGGTGTGACCGGCGGCGATCAGGAGCATCCAGATGATGCCCATCGTCTTTTGCGCGTCGTTGCCCCCATGGCCCAGCGAATAGCCGGCCGCCGACACCAGTTGCAGGCGCCGGAACCAGACATCGACCTTGCGCGGCGTCGATTTCACGAAGATCCAGGCCACCAGCAGCATGATCGTCGAACCGAGGATGAAGCCGAGCGTCGGCGCCAGGACGATGAAGATGACGGTCTTGATCAGGCCGGCGGAGATGAGCGCGCCGGTGCCCGCCTTGGCCACGGCTGCACCGACCAGGCCGCCGATCAGCGCATGCGAGGACGACGATGGGATACCGTAATACCAGGTGATGACGTTCCAGGTAATGGCGCCGACCAGGGCGCCGAAGATCACGTAATGGTCGACCACGGCCGGGTCGATGGTGCCCTTGCCGATCGTCTGCGCCACCTTCATGCTGACGACGAAAATGGCGATGAAGTTGAAGAAGGCCGCCATCGCGACCGCGCTATGCGGTTTCAGCACGCCCGTCGACACCACGGTGGCGATCGAATTGGCCGAGTCGTGGAAGCCGTTCATGAAGTCGAAGACGAGGGCGAGCAGCACCAACGCACCCAGCACGTAGATGCTGATGTTGAGAGTTTCCATGATTATTCTTGTTCTGCGCGCGCGTTAGGCGTTTTCGACGATGATGCCTTCGATGATGTTGGCGACATCCTCGCAGCGGTCGGTGACGGTCTCGAGGATTTCGTAGATCGCCTTCATCTTGATCAGGTTGCGTACGTCCGGCTCGTCGCGGAACAGCTTGCTCATGGCGGCGCGCATCACGTGGTCGGCGTCGGACTCGAGGCGGTCGATTTCTTCGCAGATGGCGACGATCTTCTCGGCATTGCCCATGTCGTGCAGCAGGCCGACGGCGGCCTGGACGCGCTCGCAGCAGGCCAGGCACAGCTCGGCCAGGCGTTTCGCTTCCGGCGTGACGGCATGCAGGTCGTACAGGGAAATGGTCTGGGCGGCGTCTTCCATCATGTCGAGGATGTCGTCCATGCGCGTGATGAGCTTATGGATGTCGTCGCGGTCGATCGGGGTGATGAACGTCTTGTGCAGCAGGTCGACGCAGGCATAGGTGATCTTGTCCGCCTGCTTTTCGATGGTCTCGACGGCATGGGTCCGGGTTTCCAGGTCGTCGAAGTTGGTCATCAGGCCAACCATCTCTTGCGCCCCCTTCACGCACAGCGCGGCGTGCTGGTTGAACAAATCAAAAAACTTGCCCTCGGTGGGCATCAGGCGTCCAAACATGAAAAGGTTCTCCGTTTTAAAACTCTTGGGACTGCGAGGGTCCGCCGCGGGCCTGCATGCGATGCAGGTGCCGGCGGCGCAATATCGGCTTAATCGCCTTGGTAGACGGCGAGGTTACCGCTGTAGTTGCCGAACTTGGTGTATTGGCCGATCCAGGTCAGGCGGATCGCGCCGATCGGACCGTTACGCTGTTTGCCAATGATGATTTCGGCGGTCCCCTTGTCGGGCGAGTCGGGGTTGTAGACCTCGTCGCGGTACAGGAAGATGATCACGTCCGCATCCTGCTCGATTGCGCCCGATTCGCGCAGGTCGGACATCACGGGACGCTTGTTCGGGCGCTGCTCCAGCGAGCGGTTCAGCTGCGAGAGCGCGATGACCGGGCAATGCAATTCCTTGGCCAGGCCCTTGAGCGAGCGCGAGATCTCGGAGATCTCGGCGGCGCGGTTGTCGCCCGGCTGGCTGCCCTGCATCAGCTGCAGGTAGTCGACGATAATAAGGCCGAGCTTGCCACATTGCCGGGCCAGGCGCCGCGCGCGCGCGCGCATCTCGATCGGGTTCAGCGCCGGCGTTTCGTCGATGTAGAGCTGGGCGTCGTTCATCTTCTGGATGGCGTGCGTCAGGCGCGGCCAATCCTCGTCGTTCAGGCGGCCGGTACGCAGGCGGTGCTGGTCGAGCTGGCCGACCGAACCGAGCATACGCATGGCCAGCTGGGTGCCGCCCATCTCCATCGAGAACACGGCCACCGGCAAGCCCGCCTCGATGGCGACGTTCTCGCCGATGTTGACCGAGAACGCGGTCTTGCCCATCGACGGACGGCCGGCGACGATGACGAGGTCGCCCGGCTGCAGGCCCGAGGTCATGCGGTCGAGGTCGATGAAGCCGGTCGGCACGCCCGTGATTTCGCCCTGGTTTTCGCGCGAATAGAGTTCGTCGATGCGCTCGACCACTTGCGTGAGCAGGGGCTGGATCGGATTCCAGCCTTGGGCGCCGCGGGCGCCGGACTCGGCAATGGCAAAGATCTTGGATTCGGCTTCGTCAAGCATTTGCTTGACTTCCTTGCCTTGCGGATTGAACGCATTGCCGGAAATTTCGTCGGCGACGGTAATCAGTTTGCGCAGGATGCCGCGGTCGCGCACGATCTCGGCATAGCGGCGGATGTTGGCGGCCGACGGCGTGTTCTGCGCCATGGCGTTCAGGTATTGCAGGCCGCCCACGTCCTCGGCCTTGCCGAGCGAGACCATGGCCTCGTAAACGGTGATCACGTCGGCCGGCTTGCCGCCGTTAATCAAGCGCACCATCTGTTCGAAGATGATGCGGTGGTCGTAGCGGTAAAAATCGTCCGCGTGCATGAAGTCGGCGATGCGGTCCCAGGCCGCATTGTCGCGCAGCAGGCCGCCGATGACGGACTGCTCTGCTTCGATGGAATGCGGGGGAATGCGCAGCGATTCGATCTGCGGATCTGCGGGGGTATTCATGGCGGGCATTATAACCCTTCGTGTCGAGCGGCTGAAACAATTGGAGAGTTTCTGGCCGTAAAAAAAGCCGGGCAAACCCGGCTTTTTCTGTAGTGCAACAAGCGTGACGACCGCTAGGATTTAGGCAGCTTCGCCAACGACGGCAACGGTGATTTCCACGACGACGTCGGTGTGCAGCGCGACGGCGACCGGGTGTTCGCCGGTGGTCTTGAGCGGACCGGTCGGCAGGCGCACCTGCGCTTTTTCGACTGCGAAACCTTGCTTGGTCAGGGCTTCGGCGATGTCGAAGTTACCGACCGAACCGAACAGACGACCGTCGACGCCGGCTTTCTGGGCGATGGTGATGGTCATGCCGTTCAGCTTTTCGCCCTGGGCTTGCGAGGCGCCCAGTTTTTCAGCGGCTGCTTTTTCCAGCTCGGCGCGCTTGACTTCGAACTCGGCGACCGCCGACGAAGTAGCACGACGGGCCATCTTTTGCGGGATCAGGAAGTTACGCGCGTAACCGTCCTTGACCTTGACCACGTCGCCCAGGTTGCCGACGTTAACAACTTTTTCCAAAAGGATAACTTGCATATTTTTCTCCAGGATGTTCTGAACTGTACGACGCGATCAAGCGTTGTGCAGGTCGGTGTACGGCAGCAGCGCGAGGTAGCGTGCGCGCTTGATCGCGGTGTCGACCTGGCGCTGGTAGTGCGCCTTGGTGCCGGTCAGACGTGCCGGCATGATCTTGCCGTTTTCCTGGACGAAGTCCTTCAGGGTGTCGACGTCTTTGTAATCGACCTGTTCCACGTTCGCGGCGGTGAAGCGGCAGAACTTCTTGCGCTTGAACAGCGGGTTTTGCTGTTTGCGCTTCTCTTTAAGCTTGGCTTTGTTTTTGTCGAACTTTTTACCGAATGCCATTTGAGGCTCCTGTATCTAAAAGGTGGCCGCTAACAATTTAAGCGGCGGCACTAAAATCAATGATGTGAAACACCAGGGCTTTACTGTTGCGACTCTTCCTGGCCAAAAATCCCGTGAACTGGTGCGCGGCGCCGAGCTCGGCACTGGCGAAGCGGCCCGAAATCTCGCCCGCGGCAAACGCGGCAATTTCGAACTCGACCAGCCGGTCCACCCCTGCCTCGACCTGTTGCGAACTGTGCATCAGGATTGCCGACACGACCGGCACCCCGGCGGGGGTATAGCGCAGTACGTCGCGTTCAGCGATGGTAGCGACGACTTGAAGCTGGTTCACTGCCCGTTCACGATTCCTGGCAAGAAAAAATCAGGCAGCAGCGGCGGCCGGAGCAGGAGCGGCGGCCTGGGCCGGGGCTTCCGCACGGTGGCTCTTGGCTGCGTCTTCGCGCTGGACCGACTTCATCATTGGCGATGGGGTCGTTTCAGCTTTCTTCATCTTCACGGTCAGGTGACGCAGCACGGCATCATTGAACTTGAATGCGGTTTCCAGCTCGACCAGGGTCTCGTTGTCGCACTCGATGTTCAGGCAGATGTAGTGTGCCTTCGGCAGCTTCTGGATCTGGTAAGCCATCTGGCGACGGCCCCAGTCTTCGACGCGATGGATGTTACCGCCGCGGCTCGTCACCGTGGTCTTGTAACGCTCGATCATCGCCGGGACTTGCTCGCTTTGGTCCGGGTGGACGATAAAAACGATTTCATAATGACGCATGCAACACTCCTTGAGGACGTTTAAACAAATGCCCACCTCGGCGTCAAGACGAGTGTGGGAAGGGAAAGCCGGCAATTATAGCGTGCTACGGCAGCCGGCGCAATGCATGGAGGCCGGGCGTCGGGCGTCGCCCGGCCGCGACACCTTGCTAACCAGAAATCGATAAAAAGTGTGGATTTTCCTTGCATTCGCCGAAATACTGTACAAAAATACAGTCTGAATCATCAACCATGCCAGACCCATGCTCAAGCTCACCGCAAGGCAAGAACAGATCCTCAACCTGATCAAGGAAGCGATCGACAATACCGGCTTCCCGCCGACCCGCGCCGAAATCGCCAGGGAACTGGGCTTCAAGTCGGCCAATGCAGCCGAGGAGCACCTGCAGGCGCTGGCGCGCAAGGGCGCGATCGAGATCGTCTCCGGCACCTCGCGCGGCATCCGCCTGATCGGCGCCTCCCTGCCGGCGCCGGCGCCCAGCATCCCGGCGGCGCTGCTCATGTCGCTGCCGCTGGTCGGCCGCGTCGCCGCGGGCTCGCCGATCCTGGCCCAGGAACACGTCGAGGCCACCTACAACGTCGACCCGGCCATGTTCGGCGCCCGTCCCGATTTCCTGCTGAAGGTACGCGGCTGGTCGATGCGCGACGCCGGCATCATGGATGGCGATTTTCTTGCGGTCAAGAAGGTCGACAGCGCCAAGAATGGCCAGATCGTGGTGGCCCGCATCGGCGAAGACGTGACCGTCAAGCGCTACCGCAAGACCGGAGAGCTCATCGAACTGCTGCCGGAAAACCCGGACTTCACCGTCATCCGCGTGGAACCGGGCGACGAGTTCGCGCTCGAAGGCTTGGCCGTGGGCCTGATGCGCAGCTGGCACTGAGACGCTGTCTTGGCAGGAAGGGGCATGTTGCTGACCATGCATGGCCAGCCATGCAAGGCCGGGCCACGCTGCTCCCTCGTCGAGCGCGTCGGCAACGGCGCATTCCTTGACCGGACAGCTCCTGCTCCGACAAATCCCCAGCCGTAAAAAAGGCCGCGCTCGCGGCCTTTTTTACGTCCCGGCCCGCTCAGTTGCGCGGCGGCGCGTAATTGGATTTGCGCGCTTCGATGTCGCGCGCGCGCTCTTCCGAGGGCGCCTTCCCGACGATGGCATTGTGCTCCTTCACGTAGGCTTCGGTGGCGCTGCGCCAGGCCGCCAGGTCGGCCAGCACCAGTTTCGAGCTCACCCGCGCTTCCTCGGCCAGGTTTTCCTGCACCTGGGCCAGGCGCGTGGCGGCGCGCGTGGTTTCGGCCTGGTTCATCAGCTTGGCGATGTCGGCGGGAATGCGCTTGACCAGGGGCGAGGCGGCATTCAGGTTCGTCACGTAGTCGTTGTAGCAGTTCTGCCAGCCGGTGACGCTGGCCGAGACGCGTTCGATGTCCGCGGCTTGCTTGGAGATGGTGGGAATGCGCGGCACCGCGCAGTTGAACTTGCCGCTTTTCAGGTCTTCGCCCTGGTATTGCTCGACCCAGTGCAGGATCTCGGCGCGGCGCGCGCTGCGCTGCTTGATCAGTTCGAGCGAGGCGACGGCGACCGCATTGCCCTTGGCCGCCGCCTTGCGGAACCAGGCCTCGGCCCGGGCTTCGTCGACGGCCCCGGCTTCGCCGTACAGGTACATCTCGCCCAGGCGCTGCTGCGCCTCGACATTGCCGGCATTGCCGAGCTTGGTGTATAGCTGGAGCGCTTCGGGATAGGATTTTTTCGCGAACAGCGCATGTGCGGCGGACAGCGGATCGGCGTGGGCTGCGCTCGCCGACAGCAGGCTCGCGACGAGAAGAAGACGCTTCATGGAAGGGCCAGGGGCGGGGGAAATAGGCATCATACCGCGAAGCCCCCGCTGCCTCAACCGCCTTGCCGGGGCGGTCAGTCCCCCAGCGCGGCGCGGAAATCTTCCAGCAAGTCGTCGCTGTCCTCGATGCCGACCGAGACCCGGATCAGCGACTCGGCGATGCCCATGCTGGCGCGGCGCTCGGCGCCCATCTCGAAGAAAATCGTATGGGCAACCGGAATGACCAGCGTGCGCGTGTCGCCCAGGTTACTCGCAGGAATCGCCAGTTGCAGGCGGTTCAGGTAATCGAAGGGGTCGATGTCCGCGCGCAGCTCGAAGCTCAGCAGCGAGCCGGCGGAGCGGAACAGTTCGCAGGTCAACCGGTGCTGCGGATGCGAGGCCAGGCCCGGATAGTGCACCGCGCAGACGCGTTCGTCGGCCTCGAGCATCCGCGCCAGTGCCAGCGCATTCGCGCTGGTGCGCTCCATGCGCAATGCCAGCGTCTCGGCGCCGACCGCGATGTGATGCGCCGCTTCCGGCCCGAGGGAGGCACCGAAGTCGCGCAGCGCCTTGGCGCGCAACTGGGCCATGCCCTGGGCGGCGGCCGGCTGCTTGCGGAAGTTGTCGGCGATGTGAGGGTAGGCGCTCCAGTCGAACAGGCCCGTATCGGTCAGCGCGCCGCCGAGGGCGATGCCGTGGCCGGCGATCGACTTGGTCAGCGAATTGACGACCAGGCCGGCGCCGACCGCCTTCGGACGGAACAGGTAGGGCGTGGTCATCGTGTTGTCGACCACGTACAGGATGCCGCGCTCGCGGCACAGCTGTCCGATGCGCGCCAGGTCGGCGACCTGGGTGCGCGGATTGGCGATCGTCTCGACAAAGACGAGGCGCGTGTTCGGGCGCAGGGCGGCCGCCACGTTGGCGGCATCGGTGGCATCGACGAAGTCGACGTCGACGCCCTGCCCCGCCACCGTTTGCCACAGGCTGTTGGTGTTCCCGAAGAGGAAACTCGACGACACGACATGGTCGCCCTCGCGCAGCAGCGCCTGGAACAGCGCGCCGATGGCGGCCATGCCGGTACCGAAGCACAGGCTGGCGACGCCGTCTTCCATCTTCGTGATCTTGTCTTCCAGCGCGGCCACCGTCGGATTGCCCTGGCGGCCGTAGCGGAAGCCCGGCTCCTTGCCCTGGAACACCGAGGCCAGCTGGCGCGCGTCGTCGTAGCCGAAGGCGACCGAGGTGTGGACAGGCTTGTGCAGCGAGCCCTGCTCGATCGCCTTGCGGCGATCGTTGTGCAGGATGGTGGTGGTGAAACCGTAGTGTTTTTGTTCGCTCATGGTGGCGGCGGGCTGGTTCGGCGGATTATGCGCGGCACATGATGCGCGGCGGCTCATTCGGCGGCGACGGGAGGGTTCAGGTTCAGCTGGGTCCTTACCTCGTCTTCGAGCTTGGGCTTGCCGCCATTATGGCGCGCCGACTCCAGCTGGTCGAGGTAGGCCGGGGTCACGTCGCCCGTCACATAGATGCCGTCGAAGCAGGACGCCTCGAAGTTCGTCAGCGCCGGGTTCACGTCCGAGATCGAGCGCTTGAGCGCGTCGATGTCCTGGTAGACCAGGCGGTCGGCGGTGATCTCGGCGCAGACTTCCTCGACCGTGCGCCCGTAGGCGATCAGCTCGTCGCGGGTCGGCATGTCGATGCCGTACACGTTCGGGAACAGCACCGGTGGCGCGGCCGAGGCGAAGAACACCTTGCGCGCGCCGGCCTCGCGCGCCATCTGCACGATCTCGCGGCTGGTCGTGCCGCGCACGATCGAATCGTCGACCAGCAGCACGTTCTTGCCCTTGAATTCGGAACCGATGGCGTTGAGTTTCTGGCGCACCGATTTCTTGCGCATTCCCTGTCCGGGCATGATGAAGGTGCGGCCGATGTAGCGGTTCTTGATGAAACCTTCGCGGTATTCGATGCCCAGTTTCAGCGCCAGCTGGATCGCCGCCGGGCGCGACGAATCCGGAATCGGCATCACCACGTCGATCTCGTCGACCGGGATCTCCTTGCGGATCTTGTCGGCCAGGTATTCGCCCATCTTCAGGCGCGTGGCGTAGACCGAGGCGCCGTCGATCACCGAGTCGGGACGCGCCAGGTAGACGTATTCGAAGGCGCAAGGATTGAGCGACGGGTTCTCGGCGCACTGGCGCGCGTGCAGCACGCTGTTCGTATCGATGAAGATGGCTTCGCCCGGCGCGATGTCGCGCACGAAGCGGAAACCGATGCCCTCGAGGGCGACCGATTCGCTCGCGACCATGTATTCGATGCCGCCCTCGCCTTCGCTCATGCCCAGGCACAGCGGACGGATGCCGTAGGGATCGCGGAAGGCCAGCAGGCCGTGGCCGGCGATCTGGGCGACGACGGCGTAGGCGCCGCGCACGCGGCGGTGCACCTGGCCGACCGCCTTGAAGACGGCATCGGCGCCCAGCGAATAGCCGTCGGCCGCTTCCTGGATCTCGTGCGCCAGCACATTGAGCAGCACCTCCGAGTCGGAACCGGTGTTGATGTGGCGGCGGTCGTTGTGGAACAGCGCTTCCTTCAGCTCGGCCTGATTGGTCAGGTTGCCGTTGTGCGCCAGCGTGATGCCGAATGGCGCGTTCACGTAGAAGGGCTGCGCCTCTTCCTCGCTGGACGAACCGGCGGTCGGGTAGCGGCAATGGCCGATCCCGGTATTGCCCTGGAGGGAACGCATGTTACGGGTGCGAAACACGTCGCGAACCAGGCCATTGGCCTTGTACATCGAGAACATGCTGCTGTGATTGGTTGCAATACCCGCAGCGTCCTGACCGCGGTGCTGTAACAGCAACAATGCGTCATACAACAACTGGTTGACGGGGGTTTGCGAGACGACGCCGACGATGCCACACATGGTGCGCTCCTAAAAACTGAATGCTGTTGCGGAAGATTTCAAAACGAAGATGTCAAAACGAATGCTTAAAATGTCAGGTGCTGCGCCAGCGCAGCAGGGAGAAAGGGCTTGACGGTGCGCGCTCCGGCCTCGGCCAGCGGGGACAGCAGCGCGTCTTTCCAGAATGCTTGCTGGGGAATGGCGGTCATGGAACACAATATGACGGCGGCCAGCACGATTACAATCCCGCGCGCCAGCCCGAACAGGCCGCCCAGGCCGCGGTCCGCCAGCGACAGGCCGGACGCTTCGATCAAGGCGCCGATGGCCAGCGACAACAGGCCCATCAGGATGCGCACGCCGAGGAACAGCGCGATGAAGGCCACGATCAGGCGCGCCGTGTCGCCGGGAATCATAGCCGGTAACAGGGGCGCTAGGCGCGCGCCATAGGCGTTGGCCACGACGAAGGCCACGATCCAGCCCGTCAGGGACAGGATTTCCTTCATTAAACCACGCATGGTGCTGATCACCACCGACGCCACCAGCACGAACAAGACGAGATAATCGAAAATCGTCACGGCAAGCGAACGCGGCCCACGCGCATCAGACCGGCACCAGGAAACCGGCCAGGCCCAGGCTGCCGAGCTTGGCCTTGGTCTTGTCGGCTTCCTCGCGGCTGCCGAATGGACCGACTTGCACCTTGATCAGGGCGCCGGACTTCTTCGTGAAGGAATTGATGCCGCCGGCGCGCAGGCGTGCCTGCAGTTCGTCGACCTTGTCCTGGGTCGCCAGCGCGGCGACCTGGACCACGAAACGCTGGTTCCCGGCGGCCCTGTCTTCGGCGCGCGGATGCGTCTCGGCCGACTTGGCGGCGGGTTTACCCTCGAGCAGCGCGAGCGCACGGGCCGCTTCGCTGTCCTTGGCACGTGCCGGGGCCGGCTTTTCCTCGGGCTTTTTCGCGGCCGGCTTGTCGGCAGCCTTGCGCTCGGTGTCCTTCGGCTCCGGCTTGCGTTCGGCGACCTTGGGTTCGGGCCTGGCGGCCTTGGGCTCGGGCTCGGGCCTGGACTCGGGCTTGGAAAGCGGCACGCGCGCGGCCGGCTCTTCGTCGAGCATTTTCAGCGGAGGCGCTTCGGCCGCTGGCGGCGCCGGCGTCGCCACGGACGGCGGCGCGATGATTTCCTCGTCCGCGTCGACGCTGTCGACGGCCGGCACCGGGCTGGCCGGCATCGGCAGCGCGGGCGCTTTTTCTTTCGCGGGAATCTGGATGGCGATGTCGCCGGCCAGCGGACGCGGTTCGGAATCGAGCAGCATCGGCAGGCCGACCGCGGCGGCCAGCGCCAGCGCGACCGCGCCTACCAGGCGGCGCCGTGCGCGCTTCTTTTCCGGCAGCATGGGGTCGCCGCCGCTGCGGCTGCGGCGCGAACCGCCCTGCCCGCTTTCGTTCGCCTGGTTCGCGTGACTGGCGCGCTTGGCGCGGGCCTGCCGGCCGAAGTCGTCATCGTCGCGGGAAAAACGGCCACTGTCCTGGGCGCTACCGTCTTGCTTGTTTTTACTAAGGAACGAGAACAAGCCCATGCGTCTGAATGTCAGTGAAGAGAGTTTTTACGGGCCGCCATCACGCCGGCGACGGTGTAGAACGAGCCAAAGACCACAATTCTATCATTCTCCTCGGCACGGCTCACCGCATTTGCGAAAGCGGCGGCCGGATCGGGGAAAGCGCTGACCGAAAAATCGGCCTCTTTCGCCCCTGCGGGCCGCAATGCGGCCACCCGTGCGGCCAGGGCGTCGCCCTTGGCCGAACGCGGCGACGGCAGGTCGGCCACGCACCAATGGTCGACCAGGCCGGCCATCGGCGCCAGCACGCCGGCGATGTCCTTGTCGTCCATGATGCCGAACACGGCATAGGTATAGCGGTGGAAGCCCATGTTGCCGAGGTTCTGGGCCAGCGTGCTCGAGGCATGCGGATTGTGGGCCACGTCGAGCACCGTGGTCGGACGCCCGGCCAGCACCTGGAAGCGGCCCGGCAGTTCGACCAGCGCCAGCCCGGTGCGCACTTCCTGCGCGCCGCAAGGCAATTGCATGCGCAGCGCCTCGAGGGCGGCCAGCGCGGCCGAGGCGTTGAGCAGCTGGTTGGCGCCGCGCAGGGCCGGATAGGCCAGCGAATTGCGGCGCTGGGTGCGCCCCCCGAAGCTCCACTGCTGCTGGTCGCCCTGGTAGTTGAAATCGCGCCCGATCAGCCACAGATCGGCGCCGATGTCGCCTGCATGCCGGATCAGCGATTGCGGCGCCAGCGGGTCGCTGCAGATCGCGGTCTTGCCGGGGCGGAAAATGCCGGCCTTTTCGAAGCCGATTTCCTCGCGCGTCTCGCCCAGCCAGGCCGCATGGTCGATGTCGATGCTGGTGACGATGGCCACGTCGGCGTCGATCACGTTCACCGCGTCCAGGCGCCCGCCCAGGCCCACTTCCAGGATCGCCACATCGACGCCGGCGGTCGAGATCAGGTGCATGATCGCCAGGGTCGTGAATTCGAAATAGGTCAGCGCCGTATCGCCGCGCCGGGACTCGACGAAGCCGAAGCTGTCGACCAGCATGGCGTCGCTCGCCATCCCGCCATTGATGCGGGCGCGTTCATTGAAGTCGAGGAAGTGCGGCTTGATGTAGAGGCCGACGCGGTAGCCGGCGTGCAGCAGGACCGATTCGAGCATGGCGCAGGTCGAGCCCTTGCCGTTGGTGCCGGCGACCATGATGACGGGACAGGCGAATTCCAGGTGCATGCGCTCCTTGACGGCGCGTACGCGGTCCAGGCCCATGTCGATATGGGTTTCGGCGTGGCGCGCTTCGAGCAGCGCCAGCCACGCGGGCAAGGTGGTGGGAAGCATGGACATGACGGTCAAGGTGCGTTGAAACGAAAACCGGCGACCTGGAGTGCAGATCGCCGGCCGGAATGCGTGCGGGAGCGAGGCTCCGGCCGGTTCAGGCGATGACTTCGGCCGGCTGGTTTTGCAGCAGGGCCAAGAGGCGCGCGATTTCTTCGCGCATCTTGCGGCGGTCGACGATCATGTCGACGGCGCCCTTTTGCACCAGGAACTCGGCGCGCTGGAAACCTTCCGGCAGCTTTTCGCGCACCGTGTTCTCGATCACGCGCGGGCCGGCAAAGCCGATCAGCGCTTTCGGTTCGGCGATCACGACGTCGCCCATGAAGGCGAACGAAGCGGAGACGCCGCCCATGGTCGGGTCGGTCAGCACGCTGATGAAAGGCAGTTTCTTTTCCGACAGCTTGGTCAGCATGGCGGTGGTTTTCGCCATTTGCAGCAGCGACAGCAAGCCTTCCTGCATGCGCGCGCCGCCGGTGGCGGTGATGCAGATGAACGGCACCTTCTGTTCCAGCGCCACCTGGGCGCCGCGCACGAAACGTTCGCCGACGACCGAGCCCATCGAGCCGCCCATGAATTCGAATTCGAAGCAGGCCACGACCACCGGCAGGCTCATGATCGAACCGCCCTGGACGATCAGCGCATCGGTCTCGCCGGTGGCGTCCATGGCGGCCTTCAGGCGGTCCGGATACTTCTTGCTGTCCTTGAACTTCAGGGTGTCGACCGGCAGCGCTTCCTGGCCGATTTCATAGCGCCCGCCCTCGTCGAGCAGGCCGTCGAGGCGCGCACGTGCGCGGATGCGCATGTGGTGGTCGCACTTCGGGCACACATGCAGGTTCGATTCCAGGTCGGCGCGGTAGAGCACGGCCTCGCACGACGGGCACTTGACCCACAGGCCCTCCGGCATGGTCTTGCGATTGGCGGCATCGGAGCGCTGGATTCGCGGGGGCAGCAGTTTTTCCAACCAACTCATGTTCTTCTCCTGTGCGGCATTTCTTAAGTTGGGCGTAGTGTAGCCGCTCGCGTCCGGCTTGTCGACCGCTTGCCAGCTTGGCAATGGTCCGTCCTGTCGAGCTCGTTCAGGACGGCCGCGCGGGCTGCGAACAGCTTACACCGATTGCGCCGCGGCGTGCGGACCGCGCCCGCAGGCCGTGTCCGCGCACGGGGCTTACCTGGCGTCGAGCGCGGCGCGGATATTGGCGCAAAAGGCGCGCACCGCCTCCGGCCCGCCCTCGCGCGGCGTGTTTTCCAGCTCCTGGATGATGCGGCTGCCGATCACGACCGCGTCGGCCACGGAGGCCACCGCCTTGGCCGTCGCGGCGTCGCGGATGCCGAAGCCCACGCCGATCGGCAGGCTGACGTGTTCGCGGATCGCGGCCACCCGGCGCGCCACGTCTTCGGTATCGATCGTGCCGGCGCCGGTCACGCCCTTGAGGGAGACGTAATAACTGAAGCCGCTGCCGTAGCGCGCCACCTGGCGGATGCGCTCCTGCGTCGACGTCGGCGCCAGCAGGAAGATCAGGTCGAGGCCATTGGCGCGCATGGCGTCGGCAAAGGCTTCGCATTCTTCCGGCGGGTAGTCGACGACGATGGCGCCGTCGGCGCCCGCTTCCTTCGCCAGGCGGATGAAGTTGTCGGGGCCGATGCGCTCGATCGGGTTGGCGTAGCCCATCAGGACCACCGGGGTGGCGCCGTCGGCCTTGCGGAACTCGCGCACGTAGTCGAAGACATCGGACAGGCCGATGCCGAATTTCAGGGCGCGCTCGCAGGCGCGCTGGATGACCGGGCCTTCGGCCATCGGGTCGGAAAACGGTACGCCCAGTTCCAGGACGTCGGCCCCGCCCGCGACCAGCGCGTGCATCAGGGGGACGGTCATCTCGGGGCCGGGGTCGCCGGCGGTGATGAAGGTGACGAGGCCGGTTTTGTTCTGTTCGCGCAGGGTGGCGAAGGTGTGTTCGATTCGGGACATGGTGATTTTTCGTTTCGGTTGTCGGTGGCGATCGGTGCTGCAACGGCCCATCGAACGCGTGGACGGGAAACCCCGTCCACGCGTTCACGGCACGCAGGCAAGGCGCGGCGCGGATTAACTGAAATCGAGCCCCATGCGCTGCGCCACCGTATGCATGTCCTTGTCCCCGCGCCCCGACAGGTTCACCAGGATCAGTTGGTCCTTCGGCAGCGTCGCCGCCAGCTTGAAGCCGTGGGCGATCGCGTGCGACGATTCCAGCGCCGGGATGATGCCCTCGATGCGGCAGCAGTCGTGGAAGGCCTGCAGCGCCTCGTCGTCCGTGACCGACACATACTGCGCGCGCGCCGAATCCTTCAGCCAGGCGTGCTCGGGGCCGACGCCCGGGTAGTCCAGCCCGGCCGAGACCGAGTGGGTCTCGATGATCTGGCCGTTCGCATCCTGCAGCAGATAGGTCCGGTTGCCGTGCAATACGCCGGGGAAGCCCAGCGTCAGCGAGGCCGAATGCTTGCCCGAATCGAGCCCTTCGCCGGCCGCCTCGACGCCGACCAGTTTCACGCCCGGCTCGTCGATATACGGGTAGAAAATGCCCATCGCGTTCGAGCCGCCGCCGATGCAGGCGAGCACGTAATCGGGCTGGCGCCCGGTCATTTCCGGCATCTGCACGCGGCATTCCTCGCCGATCACCGACTGGAAATCGCGCACCATCATCGGATACGGATGGGGTCCGGCGACGGTGCCGATGATGTAGAAGGTGTTCTCGATGTTGGTGACCCAGTCGCGCATCGCTTCGTTGAGCGCATCCTTCAGGGTCTTGCTGCCCGATTCGACCGGCACGACGGTCGCGCCCAGCAGCTTCATGCGGTAGACGTTCTGGGCCTGGCGCCTGACGTCCTCGCTGCCCATGTAGACCACGCATTCGAGGCCGAAGCGGGCGCAGATGGTGGCCGTGGCCACGCCATGCTGGCCGGCGCCGGTCTCGGCGATGATGCGCGGCTTGCCCATGCGCCGCGCCAGCAGGGCCTGGCCGATGACGTTGTTGATCTTGTGGGCGCCGGTATGGTTCAGGTCTTCGCGCTTGAAGAACACCTGGGCGCCGCCGGCCAGTTCCGACCAGCGCTTGGCATGGTAGACCGGCGACGGGCGGCCGACGAAATGGGCCAGCTCGTAGCGGAATTCCTCGAGGAATTCGGGGTCGTTCGAATAGCGCGCGTAGGCCTCGTTGAGCTCGGCCAGCGCGTGCGTCAGCGTCTCGGCAACGAAGGAACCGCCGTAGGGGCCGAAATGGCCGCGCGCGTCGGGGAATTGATAGTCGGTGGTCTGGAACAGGGCGTTCGGGCCGCGCTCAGCGCGTGCTTCCTGGCTCGCTTCCAGGGCTGCTTCGAGTACTTCTTTCATGGGTCTGCTCGCTTTCAATGGTGGCATCGGCTGCCCGCACCGCGGCGATGAAATCCGCGATCCTGCGGGCGTCCTTGATCCCCCTCGCTGCCTCGACACCGCTGCTGATGTCGACGGCCCAGGGGCGTACGCGCACGACCGCGCTAGTCGCGTTTTGAACGCTCAAGCCACCACTCAAAACGACCCGAGGCGCGAGCTCTTTTGGAATAAGAGACCAATCGAAGACCTTTCCAGCACCACCATAGGCGTCCACGTAGGTATCGAGCAGGAGGCCGGAAAACCAGGGACTGGCGGCGCGGTATGCGAGTTCGCATTCTAGCAGTTCACGCGGCGTCGTGTCCGGCTTGACCCGGTAGGCGTGGACGAAGGGGCGCTTGACCGCGTCGGCGATGCGCGCGCACGCGTCCACCGTTTCGTCGCCGTGGAACTGCAGCAGCGCGACCGGCCCGGCCTCGACCACCGCCCTGACCTCGTCGACGCCGGCGTTGACGAACAGCGCCACCGCGCTCACGTAAGGCGGCAAGCTGGCCGCCAGCGGCGCGAACTGCGCGGGCGAGACGTAGCGCGGGCTCTTCGGATAGAACACGAAGCCGAGCGCGTCGGCGCCGCTCGCCACGGCCGCGTGCGCGTCTTGCGCGCGCGTGATGCCGCAAATCTTGATTCGGGTACGGTGCATGGTGTCGATCTCACATCCAGGGCAAGGGGACCGCCTCCTGCGGCAGTCCCCAGCGTGGATCGTAATCGATTTTCGCGAAGTAGAGGCCGTCGGGCATGAAGGTCGGCGCGGCGGCGTCGCGGTCGCGCGCGGCGAGCACCTCTTTCATCCAGTCCGGCTCATGGCGCCCGAGGCCGACATAGACCAGCGCGCCGACCAGGTTGCGCACCATGTGGTGGAGAAAAGCGCTGGCGCGCACGGTGAAGACGATGACGTCGCCGCGCCGTTCGATCGTGATCTCCTGCATGTCCTTGACCGGCGTCCTGGCCTGGCAGCTGGCCGCGCGGAAGGAGGAAAAATCGTGCAGGCCGATCAGGTGGCGCGCCGCTTCGGCCATGCGCGCGGCGTCGAGCGGACGGAACACCCAGCCGGCGCGGCCGGCCAGCAGCGCCGACGGCTGGGCGTGGTTGTACAAGACATAATGGTAGGTGCGCGAACGCGCCGAGTAGCGCGCATGGAATTCCTGGCCGTCGAGCTCGGGCGCCACTTCGCTGGCCCAGCGCACCGCGATCGAATCGGGAAGGAAGGTGTTCGTGCCGCGCACCCAGCTCGCCATCGGCCGGTCCAGTTCAGTGTCGAAGTGGATCACCTGCTCGAGCGCATGCACGCCCGCGTCGGTGCGGCCGGCGCAGGTCGTGGCCAGCCGCGTGCGGGCGAATTGCTCGAGTGCGATCTCGAGGCTGTCCTGGATGGTGTGACGGCACGGCTGTTTCTGGTAGCCATTCCAGCCGGTGCCGACGTACTGGAGTCCGAGTGCGATTCGCTTCACGCGACCGGTTACGCCAGTTGTGCGCGCATGGCGCTGGCGCGGCTGGACTGTTCGACGTTGCCGCCCTTGATGACTTCGTCGAGCAGCTCGCGCGCGCCTTCCTTGTCGCCGATCTCCTGGTAGGCGACAGCGAGGTCGAGCTTGGTTTCCATTTCCATTTGCGCCGACGTCAGCTCGGCGCCGCCACCGGGCGCGGCCTCGGGCTCGGTCAGGGTGAAGTCGTTGGCCGGCAGGTCGAGGTCCAGGCCCGACATGTCGAAGCGCGGCACCGGGGTGCCCGGGGTCGGGATCGCCGGCAGCTCCGCCGGCGCGAACGGATCGTCCTGCGGCGCGGCCGCGGCGGCCGGCTGGCCGAAGTCCATCATGTCGAGATCGAAGAGCGGGTCTTTCTCGGCAGCCGCAGCCGCGGCCGGTTCGGGTACTTGCGGCGCCTCGTGCTGCGGCGCGGCGGCCGGCGTCGGCGCGGGATCGGGGGCGCCGGCATCGAAGACCGGCGTTTCGCGCGCCTCCACCGGCGTGGCCGGAGCGGTGCCGGCCAGGCCGAAGTCCATCGCGTCGAGGTCGAACAGCGGGTCCTTCAGGTCCGTGGCCGGCGCAGGGCCCGCGGCGGGCGCCTGCGGCAGCGGCGGCAGGTCGTTCAGTTCGAACTCGCGCGCCAGCTGGGCCATGTCGATGTCGGTATTCGGGCCGTTCCTGGACAGGTCGAGGACAAAGGCGTCGTCCTCGTCGGCGTTCGCGGCCGGCGCCGCGGCCGGCGGCGTATCGAAGTGCATGTCGAAGGCCAGGTCGTCCGGGCTGCCGCTGCCGGCGACGGCCGACGTGTCCGCTGCCGGGTCGAGCGGCGCGAACGGCTCCATCTGGAACTGCAGGTCGGGCACGGCGGTCGGGTCGTCGTGGACGGCGTTCATCGTGCCGCTGGCGGCGACCGGCTCGAAGGACAGGTCGCCCAGGTCGAAGTCGAGCAGGTTGTCATCGGCTTTCGCCGCCGGCTGGTAGGCCTCGGCCTGCGGCAGCGCGGTGGCCTCCTGGTTCAGGCCCAGGCTGCCCAGGTCGAAGCCGCCGTCGAGCGGCGCGCCGGTGACGGCGTCGACGGTCGACGCCGGCTCGATCACGTCCTGCGCTTCGCCACGGCCGCGGAAGGCTTGCTCGAGCTGTTGCGACAGCATGGTCTGCGGACCGCCGTCCTTGTCGGACGTGGCCGCGGCCAGGCCGGCGCCGGCCGCGACCGCGGCAGCGGCGCCGGCAAGCGCCGCGCCGCCGCCCGTGCCGGCGGCCTGGGCATACATCGGATTGGCCGGATCGAGCGTATGGCCGAGCGCGGCGGCCTGCGCCCACTCGTCGCCCTTGCCGCCGGTGAGGCTGTACAACTCGGTGGCCTGGGTCTCGAAGGCGCGCACGTCCTTGCGCGCCGCGTAGATCTCGAGCAGCTTCAGGCGCACCGGATGGCGGGACGGATCGTTGCGCAGCGCTTCCTTGAGGATGTCCTCGGCCTGGGTGTCGAAATTATAGGCCAGGTACAGTTCCGCTTCGGCCAGCGGATCGACTTCGTTGGTGTCGAGCTGGCTGGCCGATGGCGCGAAGCTCGAGTTGAACACGCTGTCGTGGGTATCGACGCTCTGGCCGCCGGTTTCGGCGAACATCGACTGCGCCGGCTGGGCCGCGCTGCCGAGGATGGTCGGGGGATTCGGCGCCGCCTGCGCGACCACTTTCCGCTTGCGGCGCTGCGACAGGCCGAGCCCGGCCAGCAGCAGCACGGCGGCGCCTGCGCCGAGATACAGGATGTTGTCCATGATCGTGTCGGCCAGGCTGGTTTCCTCCGGCGCTGCTGCCGCCGGGACCGGCTTGGGCGCGGTCTTGATCTTCGGCGCCGGCGCGGCCGGGCTGTCGGCCTGGGCCACGACGACCGGCGCCGCGGGCGCGGCCCCGCCCGCGGGCGTATCGGCGCGCTGGGTGGCGCTGGCGCCGGCCTGGCTCTTCACCGTGATCAGCTGCTCGAGGTCGTTGACGTTCCTTTCCAGCTCTTTCACGCGGGTCTGCGCGTCGGCCAGTTCCTTTTCCCTGGCCACTGCGTCCTCGGCGTTGGCGTTCGCGCCACCCGCGCCCGAACGGGCCGGCAAGGCCTTCGACAGGCGCAGCTGGTCGGCCGATTCGTTGGCGGCGGTCGGGCGCTCCTCGACCTTGGCCGTGATGCGCCCGGTCGCGCTCTGCCCTGCCTGCGCCTCGCGCGCCGGCGCGCTGGTGGCGACCTGGCCGGCCAGCTTGGCGCGGTAGGCGTTGAAGTCGGCCGCGTGGGCCACGACCGTGCCGTGGGCCTCGCCGGCATCGAGGCCGCGCAGGTTGTCGGCGCCCGGCACCGACAGGATCTGGCCCGACTTCAGGCGGTTCATGTTGTTGCCGATGAAGGCGTCGGGATTGGCGCGGTACAGCGCGACGAGCATCATGTCGAGCGAGACGTCGACCGGTTTCAGCTTGCCGGCGATGCGGCTGAGCGTGTCTCCCGCTTTCACGCGGTAGCGCGCGGCGGCGGCGCGCGCGGCCGGCTCGCCCGCGCCCTCTTCGGCGCGCGTGCGCTGGGCGCGCTCGGGCTGGGACGGCACGGGCCGTGCGGGACGCGCCGCCGGCGCCGGCGCAACTTGGGCCGGCTGCGTCGTGCGCAGTTCCGGCGGGTCGAGCAGGAAGGTGTATTCGCGCACCAGGCGTCCGTTATCCCAGGATAGTTCGAGCAGCAGGTCGACGAAGGTTTCGTTGAGCGGCTGCGGCGAGGTGATGCGCACGAACTGGCGCCCGCCGCGCTGCTCGACCGCGAAACGCAGCGACAGCAAGGCCGGATTGAAGGCGACGTTGGCGGCGCGGTAGGCGTCGGGACTGGCGAGCCTGGCGACCAGGTTCGACGCTTCGTCGCCCGAGACCGCGGTCAGTTCGATCTCGGCGCGCAGCGGCTGGCCGAGGGCCGAGAGGACGGTCAGCTTGCCCAGTCCCGCCGCGTTTGCCACCGATGTCAGAAGCACTGCACTTGCGACCGCTGCTGTAAGCGTTTTCAACGCGGACGACATGATCTGAGGGCGGCGGTTCAGTGGCATAGAATTGGACGATGCGAGAGGGTTGGCAGGAGGGAAAGGACGGTTTCCCGGAGGTCTCAACATATCATCATGCACTGGAGCATGCAAGCTCTGCGGGGCGTAGGCTTGCGATTCTGTGGGATGGATGCGCGATCGATGACGTTTCGATATCGTCTCGCGAGATAAAGATTATCGCCGCTCTAACAGGTCTGGTCGGATCGTCAAGACTCCATGCGGCCGGGGTCGCGGCGGGCAGGCGCGCCCGCCCCGCACGAACGCCGCGACGAGCGCGGCGTTCGCCTGCCTTACTTGTCCAGCACGATCCGCAGCATGCGCCGCAGCGGTTCGGCCGCACCCCACAGCAGCTGGTCGCCGACCGTGAACGCCGACAGGTATTCCGGCCCCATCGACATCTTGCGCAGGCGCCCCACCGGAATCGTCAGGCTGCCGGTGACCGCCGCCGGCGACAGGTCGCGCATCGACGCTTCCCGCGTGTTCGGCACCACCTTCACCCACTGGTTATGCGACGCGATGATGTCGTTGATCTCGTCGATCGGCACGTCCTTCGTCATCTTGATGGTCAGCGCCTGCGAGTGGCAGCGCATCGCGCCGATGCGCACGCACAGGCCGTCGACCGGAATCGCCCTGGCTGCGTCGCCCTTGCCGAAGCCTTCGCCGCGGCCGAGGATCTTGTTGGTCTCGGCACCGGCCTTCCATTCTTCCTTCGACTGGCCGTTGCCCAGGTCCTTGTCGATCCACGGGATCAGGTTGCCCGCCAGCGGCACGCCGAACTGCCTGGTCTCGTCGGCCGACAGGCCATGCTGGGTCGCCAGCACCGCGCGGTCGATCTCGAGGATGGCCGAGGCAGGATTGTCGAGCAGCGGCTTGACGGCGCCGTTGATGGTGCCAAATTGCGTGAGCAGCTCGCGCATGTGCTGCGCGCCGCCGCCGGACGCCGCCTGGTAGGTCATGGAGCTCATCCACTCCACCAGGCCCTGCTCGAACAGGCCGCCCAGGCCCATCAGCATGCAGGACACGGTGCAGTTGCCGCCGACGTAATTCTTCACGCCGCGCGCCATCGCGTTCTTGATGACGTCGAGGTTGACCGGGTCGAGCACGATGACGGCGTCGTCGTTCATGCGCAGGGTCGAGGCGGCGTCGATCCAGTAGCCGTTCCAGCCGCTTGCCCGCAACTGCGGGAAGACTTCGCTCGTGTAGTCGCCGCCCTGGCAGGAGATGACGATCTCGCATTTCGACAGCTCGGCGATGTCGTGCGCGCTC
This sequence comes from Massilia jejuensis, assembly GCF_042656795.1. Classification (NCBI taxonomy): domain Bacteria; kingdom Pseudomonadati; phylum Pseudomonadota; class Betaproteobacteria; order Burkholderiales; family Oxalobacteraceae; genus Massilia; species Massilia jejuensis. Next base: position 77,645 of record NZ_JBHSMS010000079.1, read on the forward strand.
TTCAGGGTGGTTTCGTTCTTCGCCATGCCCGGTGCCGCGCCGCCCGCGTTCGAGGTGGTGAAGAACACCGGCTCGATGTGGTCGAAATCGCCCTCGTCCTGCATGCGCTGCATCAGGACCGAACCCACCATGCCGCGCCAACCTACCAAGCCAACCAGTTTCATTTTATTTCCCGTTCGTGTTGATTGTTCTATGCGAGCGCGCGCACCACCGCGTCGCCCATCTGTTCCGTACTCACGCGCTGCGTGCCGTCCTCGTGGATATCCGGCGTGCGCAAACCCTGCTGGAGAACGCGCTTCACCGCCGCCTCGATGCGGTCGGCCTGCTCGGCCTTGTCCAGCGAGTAGCGCAGCATCATCGCCGCCGACAGGATCGTCGCCAGCGGGTTGGCGATGCCCTTGCCGGCGATGTCCGGCGCCGAGCCGTGCGAGGGTTCGTACAGCCCCTTGTTGCTGGCGTCGAGCGAAGCCGAGGGCAGCATGCCGATCGAACCGGTCAGCATCGCGGCCGCATCCGACAGGATGTCGCCGAACATGTTGCCGGTGACGATGACGTCGAACTTCTTCGGCGCGCGCACCAGCTGCATCGCGGCGTTATCGACATACATGTGTTCGAGCGCGATATCCGGATATTCCCGGTGCACATCGGTGACGATGTCGCGCCAGAACTGGAAGGTCTCCAGCACGTTGGCCTTGTCGACGCTGGTGACGCGCTTGTCGCGCCTGGCCGCGGCCTGGAAGGCCACGTGCGCGATGCGGCGGATCTCGCCTTCGGCATAGCGCATCGTGTCGAAGCCTTCGCGCTGGCCCCTGAAGGGACCGTCGGGGCACTCGCGCACGCCGCGCGGCTTGCCGAAATAGATGTCGCCGGTCAGTTCGCGGATGATCAGGATATCCAGGCCCGATACCACTTCCGGCTTCAGGGTCGAGGCGCCGGCCAGTTCCGGATACAGGATCGCCGGCCGCAGGTTGGCGAACAGGCCGAGTTCCTTGCGCAGGCCGAGGATGGCCTGCTCGGGACGCAGCGCGCGCTCGAGCGTGTCGTACTGGTAGTCGCCGACGGCGCCGAACAGCACGGCGTCCGCTTGCCTGGCCAGTTTCAGGGTCGATTCGGGCAACGGATGGCCATGCGCGGCGAAGCCGGCGCCGCCCACTTCCGCGCGCTCCATCTCGAAGGCTTCGCCGAGGGCGTCGAGCACGCGCACGGCTTGCGCCATGATTTCAGGGCCGATGCCGTCGCCCGGCAGGATTGCGATTTTTTTTGACATATGCGCTCGTGTCAGATCACGTTGGCCAGCCAGGGCTGGCGTGCGAGGTGGCGTTCTTCGAAGGCGCGGATCTCGTCGGCGTGACGCAGGGTCAGGCCGATGTCGTCCAGGCCATTCAGCAGGCAGTATTTGCGGAAGTCGTCGATCTCGAATTCAAAGCCGATGCGGCCGTCGGCGCTGCGCAGCAGCTGCTGCTCCAGGTCGACGACCAGGCGAAAGCCGTTCGACGCCCTCACCTCGTTGAACAGCTGCTCGACCTGCGCCTCGGTCAGGACGACCGGCAGCAGGCCGCTCTTGTAGCAGTTGTTGAAGAAGATGTCGGCGAAACTGGACGCGACGATGGCGCGGAAACCATACTGCTGCAGGGCCCACGGCGCATGCTCGCGCGAGGAGCCGCAGCCGAAGTTCTTGCGCGTGAGCAGGATCGACGCGCCCTGGTAGCGCGGCTGGTTCAGCACGAAGTCCGGGTTCAGCGGCCGGCGCGTGTTGTCCTGGCCCGGCTCGCCGTGGTCGAGATAGCGCCACTCGTCGAACAGGTTCGGACCGAAGCCGGTGCGCCTGATCGACTTCAGGAACTGCTTCGGGATGATGGCGTCGGTATCGACGTTGGCGCGGTCGAGCGGCGCGACCAGTCCTTCGTGTACGGTGAATTTGTCCATGTCCTGTTCCCGGATGCGATGCCTGCTGTTCACCTGCCGCCGGCGCCGGTGACGACCTGGCCGACCTTCTGCACGTCGCGGCCGATGCCGGAAATCGTGTTGCAGCCAGCCAGCACGAGAGCGAGGGAAACCAGGGAGAGCGTGAATACTTTTTTCATGATGGTCCTGATGGGTTCGGTATGGTGGTGTTCAGAGCGCGCGGACGTCGACGAAGTGGCCGGCGATGCCCGCCGCCGCGGCCATGGCCGGCGAGACCAGGTGGGTGCGCCCGCCCTGCCCCTGCCGTCCCTCGAAATTGCGGTTCGAAGTCGAGGCGCAGCGCTCGCCCGGTTCCAGGCGGTCGGCATTCATGGCCAGGCACATCGAGCAGCCCGGCTCGCGCCACTCGAATCCGGCGGCCTTGAAGATCTTGTCGAGCCCTTCGCGTTCGGCCTGTTCCTTCACCAGGCCGGAACCCGGCACGACCATCGCCAGCTTGACGTTCGAGGCGCGCTGGCGCCCGCGCACGACGCTGGCCGCGGCGCGCAGGTCCTCGATGCGCGAATTGGTGCAGGAACCGATGAAGACCTTGTCGATGCGGATGTCTTCGATGCGGGTATTGGGCTGCAAGGCCATGTAGACCAGCGCCTTTTCGATGGCGTCGCGGCGCACGGCGTCCTTTTCCTGGTCGGGATCGGGCACGCGGCCGTCGATCGAGGTCACCATCTCGGGCGACGTGCCCCAGGTGACCTGGGGCCGGATCTGCGCCGCGTCGAAGGTGACGACCATGTCGAACCTGGCGCCCGGATCGGTGTGCAGCGTGCGCCAGTACGAGACGGCCTGCTCCCACTGCGGCCCGGACGGCGAGTACGGGCGCCCCTTCACGTAGTCGATCGTGGTGTCGTCGACCGCCACCATGCCGGCGCGCGCGCCCGCTTCGATCGCCATGTTACAGACCGTCATGCGTCCTTCCATCGACAGCGCGCGGATGGTCGAGCCGCCGAACTCGATGGCGTAGCCGGTGCCGCCGGCAGTACCGATGCGGCCGATCACGGCCAGCACGATGTCCTTGGCCGTCACGCCCAGCGGCAGCGCGCCGTCGACCTGCACCAGCATCGATTTCGATTTTTTCGCCAGCAGCGTCTGCGTGGCCAGCACATGCTCGACTTCCGAGGTGCCGATGCCGTGCGCGAGGCAGCCGAAGGCGCCGTGGGTGGACGTGTGCGAATCGCCGCAGACCACCGTCATGCCCGGCAGGGTGGCGCCCTGCTCCGGCCCGATCACGTGGACGATGCCCTGGCGCTTGTCGTTCATGTTGAAATAGGTCAGCCCGAAGCTCTTCGCGTTGGCATCGAGGGTCTCCACCTGCAGGCGCGAGGTGGGATCGGCGATGCCTTCGCGGCGGTCGGTGGTGGGCACGTTGTGGTCGGCCACGGCCAGGTTGGCCGAGGTACGCCACAGGCCGCGCCCGGCTTCGCGCAAGCCCTCGAAGGCTTGCGGGCTGGTCACTTCGTGCACCAGGTGGCGATCGATATACAGCACCGTCGTGCCGTCGGCATCGGCGCGCACCACGTGCGATTCCCAGAGTTTGTCGTAGAGCGTCTTTAACATGGTGTGTCCAGTCGAACCGGGCCGTCTAGATGGGGGATTTTGATTATGCCATAGTTGTGCACTGCGGCAGAAGTGGCGCCATTTTGCAATTTTATGCTAATTAAATAGCTTGCGTGCAAACAATATATGGATATTATTTCTAAAATGCAAATAAAAAAAGCCTGCGCAAGGGCTGGGCAGGCTTTTATTGCAAGAGCATGGTTCGCCCTTTTTCACGCGGTCAGGGCATTCAAGCCGCCATGCGCACCGTACTGCGGCAACCGTCCATCAGGAAGGACAGGCCGACGACCAGCACCAGCTCCCCCTCGGCCGAGCGCGCGGTGCCGGTGACGCCTTCCACCGTCAGCGCCGTCATCGGCTTGATCACCAGGTCCGCCGTGCCGTCGACCGCTTCCACGGCCAGGATATACGGCTGCGGCGCGTTGATGACGATGCCGACGCGCTCCACGGCTTCCTCGTAGCCGAGCGAGCCGGCCAGCGAGCGCACCGGCAGCGGGCGGCCCTGGTCTTTCAGCACCGGGGCACCGCCGACCATCGAGAACGTTTCCGGCAGTTCGACCACGCGCTCGACCACCGCCATCGGCAGCGCCAGCGAGGCGCCCGAGGTGGAAACGAGCATCGTCGGCACGATCGACAGTTCGATCGGCAGGCGGATCGCGAACTTGGTGCCGTGGCCGAGCGAGGAATCGATGCGGATCGCGCCGCGGTTCTTTTCCACCGCCGTCTTGACCACGTCCATGCCCACGCCGCGCCCCGAGACCGAGGAGGCGACTTCCTTGGTCGAGAAGCCAGGCAGGAACACGAGCTGGTAGGCGTCTTCGTCGCTCTGGGCGCCGTTTTCGCCGATCAGGCCCTTGTCGATGGCCTTGCGACGCAGCTTGATCGGGTCCATGCCCTTGCCGTCGTCCTGCAGCACGATCATGACGCTGTTGGCTTCCTGCCAGGCCTTGAGCAGGATGAAGGCCTTGGCCGGCTTGCCGGCGGCGACCCGCTCCTGCGGCGACTCGACGCCGTGGTCGAGGGCATTGCGCAGCATGTGCACCAGCGGATCGTACAGGCTGTCGACGACGACGCGGTCGACTTCGGTCTCGGCCCCTTCGATGGTCAGCTCGACATCCTTGCCGAGGTCTTTGGCCAGCTCGCGCACCAGGCGCGGGAATTTCTGGAACAGGCGCCCGACCGGCTGCATGCGGGTGGCCAGCGTGGCGCGCTGCAGTTCGGCCGAATAGCGGGAAGCCCGTTCCAGCGTTTCGGTCAGCGTGGCCATCAGGGTGGCGGCCTGTCCTTCGAACTTGAACTGCGACAGGCGCTCGAGCAGCACCGAGGCCTGGTTGGCGGCCTGCACCGATTCGCCGGCCACTTCCAGCAGCGCGTCGAGCTTGACGGCATCGATACGGATGCTTTCGTCCTTGGCCGGCGCGCTGGCGGCGGCCTTGGCTTCGTTGCGGCGATCGACGCCGTCCCAGCCGGCCTTGGCGGCCGGTGCGGCGGCCGTTTCGGCCTGCACGGCCGGGGCCGCTTGCGCGGCTTCCACGGCGGCGACCGGCGCGGCCGGCGCGATGGCGGCGCCGGCCGGGACCACGGCGTTGTACATCGCGGCCCAGTCGAGTCCGTCGTCGCCGGCGGCCGCGGCCGCGACCGGCGCGGCGGCAAGCGGCGCCGCGGCGGGCGCGGCGACCGGATCAGGCGCCGCCGGCGCGGCTTGTTCCTTGCCCTCGATCGCATCGGTCAGGATGCGCTCGAGGTCTTGCGGCATCGGCGCGAGCTGTTCCGGCGTGGCGCCGTTGTTCAGGTCGTTCAACTGGTCGGCGACGAAGCCCGAGGCTTGCAGCGCCGCCTCGATCGACAGCGGCGTGACCGGCGCGGCGCCGGTGCGCAATGCGTCGAACAGGTTTTCGGTCAGGTGGCAGGCCGCGACCAGCGCAGGCAAACCCATGAAACCGGCACCGCCCTTGATCGTGTGGAACGAGCGGAACACCGCGTTCAGCGTTTCCTTGTTCTGCGGATCGCGTTCGAGGCGCAGCAGGTGCTCTTCAACATTGACTGCCAGATCCATCGCCTCGACGACGAAGTCCTTGAGCATATCGTCCATTAGAATCCCAGATCGGCAAGAAGGTCGTCGACATTATCCTGGTCCATCGCCGCTTCCGGCACGGAGGGGCCCGACATCAGTTGCACTGGCGCAGCTTCCTTTTCGGCCAGCTTGGCGCGCGTTTCCGGCGGCGCATTGTCGCGCAGCACCTGGGCCAGCTCGTTTTCGACGGTCTTGGTGATCGAGACCACTTTCTTGATCAGCTGGCCGGTGATGTCCTGGAAGTCCTGCGCCATCATGATTTCCAGCAGCCGTGCTTTCTCGGCTTCGGTCGCGCTCGAGACGGCTTGCGCGAACTGGCGCGAGTCGCCGGCCAGGACCTTGAACTCGTCCAGGCTCAGCTTGCCCGCGAACAGGGCGTCCCAGCGGCTCGACATGTCCTGGGCCTGGCTGGACAGCTTGTCCTGCGCCGGCATGCCTTCATCCAGGGTATTCAAGACCTTGTTGGCGGCCTGTTCGGTCAGCGTGGCCACGTACTCCAGGCGGTCCTGGGCATCGTTGATCTGCGAGGAAGCCTCGGTCAGCGCGCGGTCGTAGCCGAGTTCGCGCAGCGAGTCGTGCAGCAGGCGCACGATGCCGCCGAGGCGCTCATACATGTTCTTGTCGCCCTCGGGGCCGTCGGCGGCGGACGCCGGCGCGGCGCCGGCGACGGCAGCCTGGCCGGCGCCGCCGGCGGGCGGGTTCGAAGCGACCTGGTCGAACAAGGCTTCCAGGTCGTCTTCGGCGGCGGCGGCGGGAGCCGGCGCGGCCGCTACGGCGGAAGCGGCGGCCGGGGCCGGCGCGCTGGCGCGCTGGGCTGCCACTTCCTCGAATAAGGCGTCGAAATCGTCGGCGGCGTCGGTCATAATCCCTGCTTCTCCATAAGATGAATGTGTTGCAATTGCGTGCTTCGGTCCGGTGGGTGCGGACTTCCGCGCGCGTCGATGCAGTCGCTGGAAGCCCCAGATTTCAGTGAGCGAGTTTAGCAGCGTAGTTGCCGTAGGTAAATCTCGGAGAAAGCATTACGATAAAATGGACAAGGAAACTTAATTCCGCGACAATAAAAACGTGTCGTTCCTGACCATTTTCGCAAGTCAGTGTTGTTTTGTGGTCGCGTCGATTGTGCACCGTTTTTCGAAGCGTTTCGGCGGAGGCGAGCTCATCTTTGTGCAAAGTCAACAGGTTGTGCTTTCGCAAGTCCGGAACATCAAGTAGCAGCCACAATAGCGTGGCTTCTGGGAGGGGCTCATCATGTACCGGAAAATCCTGATTACCACCGACGGCTCGGCCGTGTCCCAGCACACGGCCTGCGCCGGCGTCAAGTTCGCACAGCAGATGGGAGCCGAAGTGCTGGCCCTGTTCGTGGCGCCGGAATACCAGTACCCCGTGTATGTCGAAATCATCCCGCCTTCGTATCCGAGCGAGCCGGAGTACATCGCGCAGATGCGCCGTACCGGCGAGGACTACATGGGCAAGATCATGCGCGCCTGCGAACAAGCCGGCCTCAAGCACAGCTGCATGACGGCGTTTTCGGACGCCACCGCCCTCAAGATCGTCGACGTCGCCGAACAGCAATTCTGCGACCTGATTTTCATGGGTTCGCACGGGCGCAGCGGCTGGGGCCAGCTCCTGCTGGGCAGCGTCACGAATAAAGTGTTGTCGCATACGACCAAGCCGGTGCTGGTACACCGGCTGATCACCGAGCCGGCCACGAGCTGAGGCCGACGCCGGCATGCCGCGATGCGGCATGCATACTATATAGAGCAGCCACGGTGCGCCGCGGCGCGGGGGGAAACAGGCATGATACGCATCGTCATTGCAGATGATCACACGATCATGCGCGAGGGGCTCAAGCGCATCCTGGACGGCGCCCTCGATGTCGAGATCGTGGGCGAGGCCACCAACGGCTTCGAAGTGCTGTCGCTGGTGCGCCAGGGCGGTTTCGATTTGCTCCTGCTCGACCTGTCGATGCCGGGACGCAGCGGCGTCGACCTGATCCGCCAGGTGCGCAGCGAGGCCCCCAAGCTGTCGATTCTCATCCTGACCATGCACGAGGAGGAACAATACGCGGTGCGCGCGATCCGCGCCGGCGCCCAGGGCTACCTGACCAAGGAAAGCGCGGGCACCCAGCTGGTCGGCGCGATTCGCAAGGTGGCCTCGGGGCGGCCGTACATCAGTCCGGAAGTGGCCGAACAGCTGGCGCTGAACATCATGGCGCCGAACGAGCAATTGTTGCACAAGCAGTTGTCGGACCGCGAGTTCGAGGTATTTTCGCTACTCGTCGGCGGGAAGTCGATCACCGAGATCGCCAATAACCTGCACCTGTCGGTCAAGACGGTCAGCACCCACAAGACGCGCATCATGCAGAAGATGGGCATGACCTCATTATCGGAAATGGTGCAATACGCCGTCGCGCACCGCCTGCTGGCGCCAATGAAGGCTTGAGTTTTTCGCCCCCCGGCAGGACGCCGGCCCCCCGCGGCCGGCGAAAATCGTTTGACAGCGCCACCGGGTCATTTGTGCCTTGCCCGCCACGCCCCCCTTGACACATCGGCGCGATGCGCCTAAATCATTATCTTGGGCTTTTCTCGCGACGCCCCGTGTCAGTAAGAATATTCCTACACTGCTAGCTCCTCTCCTACCTACACATTCAGCCATTGCTGATACCAATGCCGAACTCGTGTTGGCATACTGAATCCAGCGTATCGACTTGCTTGCGATCTAATTTCTCTCCGTAAGCCAGGCCTCCCGCTTGATAAATCCTATTGAATCACCCGGTTGCGGCACCCAGATACAAGCTGCGCCAGAAGATTTCTTCACTGGAGATGAGCATGCAGTCCCAGCAAACGCCAGAACAACGCAACGCCTCATCGACCATGCATTCCACGCCAATGGAAGCCGGTCGCCAACGCCAGGGCCGTTTGTGGTCCAACCTGAAAGAAGTCTGCGACCTGCTCCATATCCCGGCCGCCGTCTCGATCAATTCCGAAGAATTATTGTTCCAGCACGTGCAATTCAAGACCGGCCAGCGCGTCCATACCATCGGCCAGGCGTTCGACACGCTGTACATCGTCAACTCCGGCTTCCTGAAGACGGTGCTGATCGACGAGTTCGGCAACGAACAGGTGCTGAGCTTCCCGATGAAGGGCGACATGCTCGGCGTCGACGGTATCCACACCCGCCATTACGCTTCCGAAGCCGTGGCACTGTCCGACTGCGACCTGATTCTGCTGCCCTTCAAGAAACTGACCGCACTGGGTCGCGTGCACATGGAGCTGGAAAACCTGATGTACGGCGTCATGAGCCGCGAACTGGTGCGCGAGCAGGCCATGATCGGCATGCTCGGCGCCCTTTCCGCCGAGGCACGCGTGGCCCGCTTCCTGGTCTCGCTGGCCGACCGGTTCGCCGCCATGGGCTACTCGAGCAAGCTGTTCAACTTGCGCATGACGCGCCACGAGATCGGCAGCTACCTGGGCCTGACGCTGGAAACGGTGAGCCGCACGCTGTCGGCCTTCAATGAAATCGGCCTGATCACGGTCGACCAGCGCACCATCGGCATCAAGGACCCGGAAGCGCTGAAAACCCTGCGCCGCCTGCCACCCTCGCGCTCGCGCACCAAGGCTGCCGGCGCCAAGCAGAAGGCCGAACTCGATGCGGCGGGGGACGACCAGGTGCTGGCCACGGCCTGATCCGCTCCGACGCCGGACGCTGGCGAAGAAAGACGGCTCCGACATGGCGGTTTCTTCAAGAGACCGACATGTCGGAACCGTTTTTTTGTGATGGCGTTACAGGCCTGACAGGAAACCCGCCCCCGGCCAAGCCGGCCATCGACCTGCCTTATTGGTCCCGCGACAGCACGCCGTTATTCACCCGCACCGCCTCGCCGGCCCGGAAGCCCGGATCGTTCTCGTACTGCAGCGTCTGCGTGGCGCCATTGCCGGTGTAGCGCACCACGACTTCGTAGCGCTGGGTCTGGCGCTGGTTGCGTTCGATGCTGCGTCCGGCCATTGCGCCGCCCACGGCGCCTGCCACTGTCGCCGCCTGGCGGCCGCTGCCGCTGCCGACCTGGTTGCCGAGCAGGCCGCCGACCACGGCCCCGCCCAGGGTGCCGAGATAATTGCCGCCGCCGCTCACCTCCACCACGTTCACCGCTTCCACGGTTGCGCAGTTGGTGCAGTAGCGGGCCGTTTGCGGGGCGGCGGTGGCGACCGGCGCGGCCACCGGACGCGGCGCGGCGGCCAGCAGCGGACGGCCCAGCACCTGCGTCGTGTAGCGGCCGTTCGAGCGGATCGTCGCCGTCACGCGGCTATCCGGCGCGATGCGGTCGTCGCGGCGGATCGTATAGTCGGCCGAATACTCGCCCGGACGCACTTCCGGCAGGAAGAACACGCCGCGCGCGCCGACCATCGTCAGCTCGACGCGCGCGCCCGGCGTGCCGAATACCGTGAAGCCGAGGTCGCTGCCGGGCGAGAGCTCTTCGCTGCCGCGCACTTCGAAGCGTTCGATGCGCGGCACCGCGGCCAGGTCGCCGCGGCGATTCGCGCGCGGGGCGCCGGTGCGCACCACGGATTCGCTGAGCACGTCGGTGGCGACGCGGTTGCCCACACGCAGGTTGGCGGTGACGGCACTGGCGTTCGTGATGCGGTCGCGGGTGCCGATGGTGTAGGTGCCGACATACTGGCCCGGTTCGGTTTCGGTCATGTTCAGGTTGCGCGTGGCGCCGTCGATGCGCAGCGTCGCGCTGCCGCCAGGCGTGCCGTAGAGGTCGAAATGCAGTTCGACGCCGGGCGCCAGGCGCCGCACTTCCTCGACATTGAAACCGCGGATGCGTGGATCGGCGCGGTTGTCGCGTTCATACTGCTGGGCATGGGCCACCGCCGGCACCAGCGTCAGGGAGCACAGCGGCAACAGCGCGGTGAGGGTCACGCACAGGGTCTTGCGAAGTTTCATGGTGTGTCTCCTAGGTGGGGCCGAACAGTCGTTCTCAGCATACGGACGAGGGTACGCTTATGCCCGAAAGGAAACAGTGCGCTAGCGAACGCTGTGCACGGCCTCGCCTGATGTAACGAAAATCGCGTCGCCCGCCTCGCGCGTGACCACGTGGCCGCCCGTGAAGGAACCGAAGGAAGGCAGGATCATCCGATGGCTGCCGACGACGAAACAGGGCAGGCGCAGCGCGTCGAAACGGGTCGCCAGCACCCAGGCCGGATGCACGTGCCCGGCCATCACATACGCGCCGGTGTCGAGATCGGGATGGTGGCAGAAGGAAAACGGTCCCACCGCATGCGGCTCGTCGACCAGCTCGATGCCGAGTACCGCCGCCGGGTCGCCCGCATGCTTGTCGTGGTTGCCGCGCACCAGGGTCAGGCGCAGGTCGCGCCGGGTCTCGCGCCAGGCCAGCATGGCCCGCTGGGTGCTCGACGCATGGGCCGCGCGCGCGTGCAGGAAGTCACCCAGGAACATCACATGGCGCGCCCCGTGCGCCTGGATCAGCGCGTCCAGCCCGAGCAGGTTCTCGGTCGTGGTCCCGCGCGGCACCGGCACGCCGAGCGCGCGGAAGGAAGCGGCCTTGCCGAAATGGATGTCGGCGATGATCAGCATCTCCCGTGCCGGCCAGTACACGGCCTTTTCGGGCAAGAGCAGCAGACGCTCGCCCGCCACGTCGACGGCATTGACACTCATACGGCGGCAGCTTTCTCCAGTTCGCGCACCATGCGCGCCACGCGGTCGTTGAGCTTTTCGGTGCTCACCTTTTCGCGGAAGCGCTCGACCATCAGTGCGAATCCGAAGGGCGTGGCGCGTTGCACGACACGATACGCCACTTTGCGCGCATGCAGTTCGGCGAGCGTATCGCGCAGGCGGGTCAATTCCAGTTCCTGCTCGAGCACTTCGCGCTGCGCCTGCGTGAGCAGCAGGTTGCCGGCATCGTGCTTGCGGAAGACTTCGAAGAACAGGGAGGACGAAGCCTGCACCTGGCGGTTCGATTTCGGCTGCCCCGGATAGCCCTGGAACACCAGCCCGGCAATGCGCGCCACTTCGCGAAAGCGCTGCTGCGACAACTGGGTCGCGTTCAGGCTGTCGAGCACGTCCTCCAGCAGGTGCTCGGTATCGAACAGGCCGACCTCGCGCCCGGTCGCGCCCTCGAACTCGCGCTCCCAGGCCACCGGCTCCGGCGCCATCAGCTCGAAACCGTAATCGTTGACCGCAATCGAAAACGTGATCGGCTGGCGGCGCCCGATGCGGTAGGCGATCAACGACGCCAGGCCCATGTGCACCGAACGTCCCGCGAACGGATAGACGAACAGGTGCCAGCCCTCGCGGCTCTTCATCGATTCGAGCACCAGGGTGTCGAGCGTGGGCAGCGCGGACCATTTTTCCTGGATCTCGAGCAGGGGCCGGATCGCCTGCATCTCCGGTCCTTCGAAGCGCCCCGCGGCGGCCTGGCGCAGCTGTTCGAGCGCCGCGTGCGCCAGTTCCGAGGACATCGGCATCTTCGCTCCCTGCCAGCGCGCGATCGCGCCGCGCTTGCCCGTGGCGCGCTTGACGAAGGCCGTCATCTCGTGCACCCGGATGAATTCGAGGATGCGCCCGCCGAACAGGAAATGGTCGCCCGGCTTCAGGCGCGAAATGAACGACTCTTCCATGCTGCCGATGCGCCCGCCGCTCATGTACTTCACTTGAATGGAGGCGTCCGAGACGATGGTGCCGATGCCCATCCGGTGCCGCCGGCCGATGGCGGTATCGGGGACGCGGTAGACGCCCTCCTCGTCCGGCAGCACGCGCCGGTATTCCGGATAGACGGTCAGGCTCTGGCCGCCGCGTGCGACGAAGTCGAGCGCCCATTGCCACTCTTCCACGGTCAGGTGCCGGTAGGACCAGGCGCGCCTGACTTCCTCGTACAACTGCTCGGAGCGAAAGCCGCCGCCCAGGGCGACGGTCACCATGTGCTGCACCAGCACGTCGAAGGGTTTGTTGGGCACGTAGCGCCCCTCGATGCGGCGCGCGGCGACGGCCACCTTGGCGCCGGCCGCCTCCAGGATTTCCATGCTGTTGGTCGGCACCAGGGTCACGCGCGAGACCCGCCCCGGCGCATGGCCGCTGCGGCCCGCGCGTTGCAGCAGGCGCGCGATGCCCTTGGCGCTGCCGACCTGCAGCACGCGCTCGACCGGCAGGAAGTCCACGCCGAGATCGAGGCTGGCGGTACAGATCACCGCCTTCAGTTCGCCCTTCTTGAGGCCCATCTCGACCCAGTCGCGCACCTCGCGCGCGAGCGAGCCGTGGTGCAGCGCAATCACGCCGGCCCAGTCGGGCCGTGCCTCCAGGATGTTCTGGTACCAGATCTCGGACTGCGAGCGCGTGTTGGTAAACACCAGCGTGGCATCGTAATGCTCGATCTCGTCGATGACGGGTTGGAGCATCTGCAGGCCCAGGTGTCCGCCCCAGGGAAAGCGCGCCACGTCGCGCGGAATCAGGGAGTCGACGACGATCTGTTTCCTGGTATCGCCCTCGACCAGCACGCCCCGGTCGTCGCCCGTGCCGGCGCCCAGCAGCACCTGGCGCGCCAGGTCCAGGTCGCCCATCGTCGCCGACACGCCCCAGACCACGAGAGCCGGGCGCCAGTGGCGCAGGCGTGCCAGCGCCAGTTGCACCTGCACGCCGCGCTTGCTGCCCATCAGTTCATGCCACTCGTCGATGATGATCATGTCGAGATGCTTGAACTGCTCGGCCGCGGCCGCGTGGCTGAGCAGGAGCGACAGGCTTTCCGGCGTCGTGATCAGGGCCGATGGCCAGCTGCGCGACTGGCGCGCACGCTCGGCCGACCCGGTGTCGCCGGTGCGCGCGCCGACCGTCCAGCCGGGCGCGAGCGCGGCGGCCGATTCCTCCAGCGCGCGCTGGGTGTCCGCGGCCAGCGCCCGCATCGGCGTGATCCACAGCACCCGCAGGCCGCTCATGCGCCCTTTGGCCTGGGCGCCGCGCTGCAGCGCCGCCAGCCAGACGGCATAGGTTTTACCGGCGCCGGTATTCGCGTGCAGCAGCCCGGACCGGCCGGCAAGCGCGGCCTTCCACACCTCTTTCTGGAACGGGAAGGCTTTCCAGCCGCGCGAGGCGAACCATTGCCCGACGGCCTTTTGCGTGGGCCCGCTCATGCACCTGCTGCGGCCAGCAGGCCCTTGAGCGTGTCGAGGGTGTCGGCATCGTCCACGGTCTTGTCGTCGCGCCGGCGCAGGATGCGCGGGAAGCGCACGGCGATGCCCGCCTTGTGGCGCGAGGACAGCGCGATGCCTTCGAAGCCGATCTCGAACACCATGGTCGGCTTCACCGAACGCACCGGACCGAATTTTTCCACGGTCGTCTTGCGGATTGCATTGTCGACCTGGGCGATCTCGGCATCGGTCAGGCCCGAGTAGGCTTTCGCGAAGGGGACCAGCTTGCGCTCGCCATGGCCTTCGTCGTCGTCCCAGACGGCAAACGTATAGTCGGTATAGAGCGAGGCGCGCCGGCCATGGCCCGCCTGCGCATAGATCAGCACCGCATCGATCGAATACGGGTCGACCTTCCACTTCCACCAGGTGCCGACATCCTTGGTGCGGCCCACCCCGTAGCGGGCGCTCCTGGCCTTGACCATCATGCCCTCGACGCCGCGGTTGCGCGACTCGGCGCGCAAGGTGGCCAGCGTCTCCCAGCTCTCGGCATGGATCAGCGGCGACATCTTCAGCTGCGGCTGGTCGCAGGCGGCAACCTGGGTCTCGAGCAGCGCGCGCCGCTCGTGCTGGGGCAGCGCGCGCAGGTCGACGCCGTCGAGTTCGAGCAGGTCGTAGCAGACCAGCACCGCCGGCAGTTCGGCCAGCAGCTTGGCCGACAAGGTCTTGCGGCCGATGCGGCGCTGCAGTTCGGCGAACGGGGCCGGCGCCTCGTTCGCATGGTTCCAGACCAGGACCTCGCCGTCGACCACGGTGCCTTCGGGCAGGCGCACGCTGCACAGCTCGGGGAAGCGCTCGCTGATCAGGTCCTCGCCGCGCGACCACAGGTAATTGAGCGCCCCGCGCCGCACCAGCTGGGCGCGGATGCCATCGTATTTCCACTCCACCTGCCAGTCCTTCAAGTCGCCCAGCGCGGCCGGGTCGCCCTGCAGCTGATGCGCGAGGAAGAAGGGATAGGGCTGGCCGCCGCGCAGCTTGTGTTCGTCATCGGAGGGCGCGGCGATCAACTGCAGGAACTTGGCCGCGGTCGGGCGCACGCTGCCGTCGGTCCAGCCCATCAGGCGCTGGGCCACCAGCTTGCTGTCGACTGCCGCGATGGCCGCCAGCGCGCGCGTGACCAGCAGTTTCGACACGCCCACGCGAAAACCGCCACCGATCAGCTTGCCGAAGAGGAAGCGCTCGGGCGTGTCGAGCTCGTTCCAGTAAGTGAACAGGGCTTCGCGGACGAGGGCCGGGTCGGCGCCGCGCAAGGGACCGATCCGTTCGGTCATCCATTCGGCCAGCCCGACGTCGCTGCGCCGCGCCGGCGGCGGCAGGATATGGGCGATGGTTTCGGCCAGGTCGCCGACGGCGTGGTAGGACTCGTCGAACAGCCACTCGTCGAGCACCGCGTATTCGATCGCGAACTGGCGCAGCAGCTTGGTCGGCACCGCCTGGCGCGGCTTGCCGCCGGCCAGGAAGTACACGGCCCAGGCGGCGTTCTCGGGCGCTGCGCTGGAAAAATAGGCTTGCAGGGCTTCGAGCTTGCGGTTGGTGGCGGTGGTCTCGTCGAGTTCGGCGAACAGGCGGGCGAATTCACGCACGGTGGTCCTCCCCTGCCGCCTCGTTCGTCTCTTTTTCCACGACGGCCGCCTCCGCGCTTTGGGCCGGCTGCGGCGCGATGCCGACATCGTCGTCGTCGTCGCCGTACTCGGTGTCGAAGCCGGCCGCGTCCAGGCCCTGCTGGCACAGCCAGCGCACCATGACGGGAATCGAGCCGTGGGTGACGATGATGCGCTGGGCGCCGGTGGCGGCGATCGCGCTCATCAGGCCAGGCCAGTCGGCATGGTCCGACAGCACGAAGCCGCGGTCGACGCCGCGCCGGCGGCGCGCGCCGCGCAGCTGCATCCAGCCGCTGGCGAAGGCGTCGCTGTAGTCGCCGAAGCGCTTCATCCAGGCCGAGCCCGATGCCGAGGGGGGCGCCACGACGATCGCCCGCTTGAGCCCGGCCTTGTCGATGTCGCTCACCGTCAGCGTCGGCGGCAGCGCGATCCCTCCCTCGCGGTACACGCGGTTCAGGGGCTCGACCGCGCCATGGCAGACGATCGGCCCGATCGAAGGATCGAGGCCGGACAGGATGCGCTGGGCCTTGCCGAAGGAATAGCCGAAGATCACGCTGCAGCGTCCCTCGTCGGCGTTCTTCCTCCACCAGCGGTTGATGTCGTCGAAAATGGATTGTTCGGGGTCCCAGCGGTAGATCGGCAGGCCGAAGGTGGATTCGGTGATGAAGGTATCGCAGCGCACCGGCTCGAAGGGCGCGCAGGTCTTGTCGGGCTCGATCTTGTAGTCGCCGGAAGCGACCCAGACTTCGCCCCCGTACTCCATCCGCACCTGGGCCGACCCGAGCACGTGGCCGGCCGGATGCAGCGAGATGGTTACGCCCTCGTGCACCACGGTCGCGCCGTATGCGAGCCCGTCGACCGAAATGTCGCCCAGGCGCGAGCGCAACACGTGCACGCCGCTGGCGGCGGTCAGGTATTTGCCATGGCCATAGCGCGCATGGTCGCCATGGGCGTGCGTGATCACGGCGCGCTCCACCGGACGCCAGGGATCGATATAAAACCCGCCAGGGACGCAAAAGAGTCCCTCCTTGCGTACGACTACCATATCTCCCATGAGGTCCTTGTCCGGTCAGGCGATTTTGACGAAGTCTGCCATAAAGCTTTTGTGCTCGCCGTCCGGGAAGTCGATGCCGATCTGCTCGCCCGCCACCGCGACGACGACGCCGGCGCCGTACTTCGGCACCGTCACCTGCATGCCGATCTCGAACAGCGGACCGGCCGCCTCGGGCTCCGGCGCATGGTCGAACTCATCGTCGCGGATCTCGATGTCGTCCAGGTTCATCGAGGGCGGATTCTTGCAGTTATCGCAGTGGCAGCATTTCTCGAAGCCTTCGACTTCGTCGTGAAAATAGTCGAGCATCAGCTTCCAGCGGCAAAAGCCGCTCACCGCATAGCCGACCATCTTTTCCAGCGCCTCGCGGTCGTGGTCCTGCTTTTGCACATAGACCGCGGCCAGCGCCTCGAAGTGGGCGGCCTTCGGTTCCATGGCGGTGACGACGAATTCGAGCTTGCGGTTCTGGCGCACCAGCTTGGCGTCTTTCAGCAGTTTCAGGCACACCTTGATCTTCGCCTCGTTCAGGTCGGCCAGCTTTTCCTCGATGCCCTCGGTGGTGACGACGCCCGTCTCCGCCAGTTCGCAGGCGGCGACATAGACCGAGCGGATCTCGGCCGCGTCCGGGTAGTGCTTGACGAGGAAGAACTGCTGCAAGCGCTTGTCGTCCTGCAGGAACAGCAGCGTGCACTGGGCGTCCTTGCCGTCGCGCCCTGCCCGCCCCGACTCCTGGTAATAGGATTCGAGGTTGGCCGGAATCTGCAGGTGGATCACGAAGCGCGTATCGCTCTTGTCGATGCCCATGCCGAAGGCGTTGGTCGCGACCATGACGCGCCGCTCGCCGTGCATGAACAGGTCCTGGTTGGCCTTGCGCTCGGCGCTGGGCAGCTTGCCGTGGTAGAGCGTCACCGATTCGCCGGCTTCTTCAAGGATGCGGTGCATCTCTTCGGCCGCCTTGACGGTGGCCGCGTAGACGATGCCGACGCCCTCGCTCTGCGCCACCAGGCGGCGCGCCTCGTCGTATTTTTGCTCGATATTGGTCACCTGCAGCACGCTGTAGTGCAGGTTGGGGCGGTAGATGCCGGTATTGATGACGTTCATGCGCGGCCGGTTCAGCTGGCGGCCGATGTCCTCCATGACCTCGTCGGTGGCGGTGGCCGTCAGCGCCAGCACGGTCGGCTGGCCGAGCGCGGCAATGGCGGCCGCCATCTCGATATAGGCCGGGCGGAAATCGTGGCCCCATTGGGAAATGCAATGGGCTTCGTCGATGGCGACCAGCGCCACCGTCGTTTGCTTGAGCACTGCGAGGAACTCGGGAGACGCCAGGCGCTCGGGCGTGCAGAACACGATCTGGCATTCGCCGGCGGCCAGGGCATCGAGCGCCGCATGTTCGTCCGCCGCGTTCAGGCTGCTGTTGAGCTGGCAGGCGCGCACGCCCAGTTCCTCGAGCTTGCCGAGCTGGTCCTTCATCAAGGAAATCAGGGGGGAAACGACGACCGTCAAGCCCTGGAGTAAATGCGCGGGAATCTGGTAACAGAGCGACTTGCCGCCACCGGTCGGCATGATCGCCAGCGTGTCCTTGCCGTCCAGGACGCTGTCGATGACCCGCTGCTGGCCGTCGCGCAGGTGTTCTATACCGAACACCGAGTGCAGCAATTTTTTGATGGAATGGCGGCGTACGGCAAGCAGGCCATTGTTAAGGAGTCGGGTGTCGTGTCGGGTCATGCAATAAATATAATTTGCACACGCCTACGCAGCTATAGGAGCACATGCAAGAGCCGCGTAGGAGCGGGTCCCTGGCACCCCTCCTTCGGCTGAGACAGCTACGCAAGGCCTTTTCCTACAAGGCGGCGGATTTTCCGCCGATGCCGCGCGATGCGGCCTGGCCTCAGAATGGCACCATACCAAGCGAAAACATAGCCAACACAATTACGTGAACCGGAGAAACATCATGATGCGTTCGATCCCTACCGCCCTGACCGCACTTCAAATCGCCCTCGCCGGCGCCGCCGCGTGGCTGGTCTACACCACGAACACCTTGCAAGGCGCGGCGGTGCTGATGTTTCATTAAACGGATTCCGCCCCAGGCATGGCCTGGGTTCGTCGACATGGTGATGTCGTGATGTAATCATTTTCGCAAAACATTTCACCCATCGGCGCACGATAACGCAAGGCAACAGTTATAGACCGGTGCTCCCTTCAGCACCGGCAATTGATGAGAAGACAGCGCCATTCGCAGGCAGCGAGTGGCGCTTTTTGTTTGTCGAAGACCATCGTCGCAGCGCGGTGCCCGACCCAAAAAAAACGCCATGCCGGCGGGTGCCGGCATGGCGTCATCGGTGCGATGCCCGCCCCGCGGTGCGGGGCGCGGGATTCAGGC
This sequence comes from Massilia jejuensis, assembly GCF_042656795.1. Taxonomy (NCBI): domain Bacteria; kingdom Pseudomonadati; phylum Pseudomonadota; class Betaproteobacteria; order Burkholderiales; family Oxalobacteraceae; genus Massilia; species Massilia jejuensis. The sequence continues at coordinate 96,465 of NZ_JBHSMS010000079.1, forward strand.
CGCCTTGGCCTGCATGTCCACCGCATCCGTCTCTTCCGTCGGCAAACGCATCATGTAGTCGAAGGCTGCCAGCGAGGCCTTGGCGCCTTCGCCCACGGCGATCACGATCTGCTTGAACGGCACGGTGGTGACGTCGCCGGCGGCGAATACACCCGGCAGCGAGGTTTCGCCGCGCGCATCGACTTCGATTTCGCCGTGCGGCGACAATTCCAGGGTGCCCTTGAGCCATTCGGCGTTCGGAATCAGGCCGATCTGCACGAAGACGCCCGCCAGTTCCACCGTCTTGACCGCGCCGCTGGCACGGTCCTTGTAGGTCAGGCCCGTGACTTTCTTGCCGTCGCCCAGGATTTCCGTCGTCTGTGCACCCTTGATCACGTCCACGTTCTTCAAGCTGTAGAGCTTGCGCTGCAAGACCGCGTCGGCACGCAATTCGTTGCCGAACTCGATCAGCGTGACATGCTCGACGATGCCGGCCAGGTCGATCGCCGCTTCGACGCCCGAGTTGCCGCCGCCGATCACCGACACGCGCTTGCCCTTGAACAGCGGACCGTCGCAGTGCGGGCAATAAGCCACGCCGTGGTTCTTGTATTCCTTTTCGCCCGGCACGTTGATTTCGCGCCAGCGGGCGCCGGTCGCCAGGATCACCGACTTCGACTTCAACAGAGCGCCGTCGGCGGTCTGCACTTCGAACAGGGACCCCACGCGCTCGAGTTTCGCGGCGCGCTGCAGGTTCATGATGTCGACTTCGTACTGCTTGACGTGCTCTTCGAGTGCGACGGCAAAGCGCGGGCCGTCGGTTTCCTTCATCGAGACGAAATTCTCGATCGCCAGCGTGTCGAGCACCTGGCCGCCGAAGCGGTCGGCGACGACGCCGGTACGGATGCCTTTACGGGCGGCATAGATGGCCGCGGCCGCGCCGGCGGGACCGCCACCGACGATCAGCACGTCGAAGGGCTCTTTTTTCGACAGCTCGGCGGCCTTGCGCTTGCCGGCGCCGGTGTCGAGCTTGGACAGGATCTCTTCGACGCTCATCCGGCCCTGGCCGAAGTGTTCGCCGTTAAGGAACATCATCGGCACGGCCATGATCTGGCGCGCCTCGACTTCGCTCTTGAACAGGCCGCCGTCGATGGTGGTGACCTTGATGCGCGGGTTGATGACCGACATCGAGTTCAGCGCCTGCACGACTTCCGGGCAGTTATGGCAGGACAGCGAGATGAAGGCCTCGAAGACGTAATCGCCGTCCAGGTTCTTGATCTGTTCGATGACGGCGTCGTCGAACTTGATCGGGTGCCCGCCCACTTGCAGCAGGGCGAGTACCAGGGAAGTGAATTCGTGGCCGAGCGGAATGCCGGCGAAACGCACGCCGATGTCGGTGCCGACGCGGTTGATGGCAAACGAGGGGGCGCGGACCGTGTCGTCCTGGCTCTCGACGTACGAAATCCTGGTGCTCAACGAGGTAATTTCCCGGAGCAGCTCTTCCATTTCGCGCGCTTTCGACGAGCCGTCGAGCGATGCAACGATCTCAATCGGCTGCACCACTTTTTCCAAATAGGCTTGTAATTGCTTTTTGAGGGTTGCTTCGAGCATGGTTCTTCCTTTTATTCGTGAAATGTAGATGCCGGCCGGCAGGCGCGCCGGCATCCGTACTGCCTGCTGCCCTGCTGCCTGCTTAGATCTTGCCGACCAGGTCCAGCGACGGGGTCAGCGTGTCGGCGCCTTCGGTCCACTTGGCCGGGCAGACTTCGCCTGGGTGGGCGGCGACGTACTGTGCAGCCTTGACCTTGCGCATCAGTTCCGATGCGTCGCGGCCGATGCCGTTGTCGTGCACTTCCATCACCTTGATCTGGCCTTCAGGGTTGAGGAGGAAGGTACCGCGCAGGGCCATGCCTTCTTCTTCGATCATCACCTGGAAGTTGCGGGCCAGGATGCCAGTCGGGTCGCCGATCAGCGGGTAGTTGACCTTCTTGATCGCGTCCGACGTGTCGTGCCATGCCTTGTGAGCGAAGTGGCTGTCGGTCGACACGCCGTAGACCTTGACGCCCATCTTTTCGAATTCCGGCTGGAATTCAGCCAGGTCTTCCAGTTCGGTCGGGCAGACGAAGGTGAAATCGGCCGGGTAGAACATCAGGATGGACCAGGTGCCTTTGAACTGCTCTTCAGTCAGGTCGATGAACTTGCCGGCGTGGTAGGCGGTTGCTTTGAATGGCTTGATCTCGGTATTGATAAGGGACATGGAAGCTCCTGTTGTGTGTCTAAAGTTGATAAACGCAAGTGTAAATCCCTTGCGAAAACTTGTAAAATTAATTGATCAGATTAGATCGATTGATTTCTACTATCGCGAGAAGGAAACGCTCCCTGCCGTGGTGGTCAGGGCGGTCGATCTCGCAAAGGCCTGCCAGTGTGGGGCAAACCCCTCCTCTTTGCAACCGCCGCTCCCTTTGCGGTTTATGTCTGTTTCCGTACCGAAGGTTTGCATGTCCCCGCCTAAGCTTGGATCATGCAGGCAAAATTGCCTGGCCGATTAGCGCAGTCCACGGAAAACACCATGCTTACCCCCGCCAGCACCCAGGCCACGACCGCCGCCCCCGCGCCGGGTCCCGAAACGAAACGCCCGCGCGCCGCGCCCCTGTCGCTCGAAGCATGGCGCCAGTTCGTCAATGTCGCCAAACCCTACTGGCTGGAAGACCAGAAGAAACAGGCCTGGAGCCTGCTGCTGCTGCTGATCGTGCTGATGCTGGTCGAAACCAAGTTCGCCGTCATGCTCAACAACCAGGCCGGCGAGATGACCTCGGCGCTGGCCGGCAAGGACCGCGACCGCTTCTGGACCGCGGTGCGCGCCTGCCTGTTCGTGCTGGCCTTCGCGGTGCCGGTCTACGCTTTCTATTACTACATGCGCGACCTGTTCGCCAACCAGTGGCGGCGCTGGCTCACCAGCCGTTTCCTCGACAGCTACCTGCAGGGGCGCAAATACTACGAGCTCTGCGGCGACAGCGAAATCGACAATCCGGACCAGCGCATCGCCGAAGACATCAACACGTTTACCGGCCGCTCGATCCACTTCCTGCTGATCTTCCTGGGCTCGATCATGCAGCTGGTGGCCTTTTCCACCGTGCTGTGGTCGATTTCGCACCTGCTGGTCGGCGTCCTGGCGGCGTATGCGCTGATCGGCACCTTCATCGCCTTGTACGTGTTCGGCAACCCGCTGATCAAGCTGAACTTCTGGCAACTGCGACGCGAGGCCGATTTCCGCTTCAGCCTGATGCGCCTGCGCGAGAACGCCGAGTCGATCGCCTTCTACCGTGGCGAAGCCCAGGAACGGGCACACATCGACCACAAGTTCGACAAGGTGATCCGCAACTTCGCCAGCCTGATCAGGAAGCAGCGCTCGCTCAACCTGTTCCAGCGCACCTTCAGCCAGCTCACGCTGGTGCTGCCGGGCGTGATCCTGGCCGACAGCGTCCTGTCGGGCCAGCTGGAAGTGGGCCGGGCGATCCAGGCGGCCGGCGCCTTCACCGCCGTGCTGGCCGCCGTGGGCGTCATCGTCGACAACTTCGAGAGCCTGAGCCGCTTCGTGGCCGGCATCGGCCGCCTGCAGGCCCTGTCCAACCTGGTGCTGCCCGACGCGGCGCCCGCGGCGCACGCCGCCGCCCCTTCCGGGACGCACCCGCGCATCGAACGCCGTCCCGGCGAGCACCTCGCGCTCGACGCCCTGACCCTGCATCCGCCACGATCCGACCGGGTGCTCATCAAGGAGCTGAGCCTGGTCCTGAAGCCCGGCGACGCGCTGCTCATCACCGGCGACAGCGGCTGCGGCAAGAGCTCGCTGCTGCGCGCGATCGCGGGCTTGTGGCAGACCGGCAGCGGCGTGATCCACCATCCGCCGCTGGAACACTTCTTTTTCCTGCCGCAACAGCCCTACCTGCAGTCCGGCACCCTGCGCAGCCAGCTGATCTACCCGAGCGCCGCGTCGGGCTTGAGCGACGAGCAGCTGCTGGCGATCCTGGAAGACGTGCACCTGCCGCAGCTGGCCGAACGGGTAGGCGGCCTGGACGCCGTGCAGGACTGGGACAAGCTGCTGTCGGTGGGCGAGCAGCAGCGCCTGGCCTTCGGCCGCGTGCTGGTGCATCGGCCCAGCATCGTCATCCTCGACGAAGCCACCAGCGCGCTCGACAGCGGCAACGAAGCCCTGCTCTACGCGCGCCTGCGCGACAGCGGCACCACCCTGGTCAGCATCGCGCACCGCGCCGCGGTGCTGCGCCACCACACGCATGTGCTGCAATTGATGGGGGAAGGTGCGTGGGCCGTGCACGAGGCGAGCGGCTTTGAATTCGACGGGCCGGCAGCGCCGCCGCGCGCCGCCGTCACGCCGGCGGCGGTAGCGCCGCATGCGATGGCGGCCGCCGGCTGACCCCGACGCAGGCGCGCCGGCTCAGGCCGATTCGGCGGCGCAGGCCGTCGGCACGTCGCACGGCAGCGCCAGGCTGAAGGTCGAGCCCTGCCCGGGGATACTGGTCACGCTCAGTTCGCCGCCGTGGGCGCCGGCCAGCTGGCGCGAAATGTAGAGGCCCAGGCCCAGGCCCTTCGGCTCGCCGTTGCGCGCGCCGCGCTCGAAAGGCTGGAAGATGCGTTCGATGTCTTCCGGCGAAATGCCCTTGCCCTGGTCGACGACGTCGATGCGGGCGCACTTGCCCTCCACGTTCACCCGCACCTCGACGTTGCAGCCGCCGCCGTAGCGCAACGCGTTCGTCAGCAGATTCACCACTACCTGCTCGATGCGGAACTCGTCCCAGCAGCCGGTCACCGGCGCATGGGACGCGAGCGTAATGGCGCAGCCGCTGGCGGCCGCCTGCAGCGACAGGTCGTTCACGACGCGCTCAAGCATGCCCATCAGTTCGACCGGGGCCGGCCGCACCGACAGGGTGCCGTTGCGCATGCGCGTCACGTCCAGCATGTCGTCGATCAGGCGGATCATGGCCTTGATCTGGCGCTCGTCGCGCATGATCATCGCGCCCATCTGCTCGCCGGCGAAGGCTTGCAGGTTGCCGCGCTTGAGGTGCAGCGTGCGCATCTGCGTCTCCAGGAACAGCGTGTTCAGGGGCGTGCGCAGCTCGTGGGCGACGAGCGACATGAACTCGTCGCGCATGCGCAGGGAGCGCTGCAGTTCGGCCTGGGTCGCGTTCAGTTCCCGCAGCAGGGTTTCCTGCTCGCGCCGGCTCTTTTCCAGCGCTTCCATCTGGCGCCGCGTCTCGCGGCGCTGCTGGTCGAGCGCGACGAAAACGTTGACCTTGCCGCGCACCGCGTCCGGATCGAGCGGCTTGTACAGGAAATCGACGGCGCCGGTCTCGTAGCCCTTGAAGGCATAGTTCAATTCGCGCCCGGCAGCCGAGACGAAGACGATCGGAATGTTGCGGGTGCGTTCGGTGCCGCGCATCAGCTCGGCCAGTTCGAAGCCGTCCATGCCCGGCATCTGCACGTCGAGGATGGCGAGCGCGAACTCGTGGTCGAGCAGGAGCGCCAGCGCTTCGTCGCCCGACTGGGCGTGGAACACGAGGCGCTGCTCGTCGCGGATCAGGGCGTCGAGGGCGCGCAGGTTGTCGGGAAGATCGTCGACAATGAGTAGTTTGCTTGGTTCTTGTAGGCTCATGTTGTCTCCAGCTGTGGCAGCAGCGCGCGGATCGCGGCCAGCGGCAGGACCAGATGCGGCTGGCACAGGCGGATCGCGCCTCGCGGCATGGTCGCGGCCTGCGCCTCGTTCGGATCCTGCACGACCGTCAGGCCGCCGCGCTGTTTGATCCTTTGCATGCCTTCGGCGCCATCGAGGTTCGCGCCGGTCAGCAAGATGCCGGCCAGCGCCGCGCCATAGGCGTCGGCGGCCGACTCCAGCAGCACATCGATGGCCGGCGGCGCATAGTGCACCGGCGGCTCGCAGCTGATGGAAAAGACGCGATCGCGTTCGATCGACAGATGGTAGCGCGCGCCGGCGAAATACACCGTACCGCCTTCGACCGGCGCCTTGTCGACCGCTTCGCGCACGGGCAGCGGCAGGCGCGCGGCGAACAGCTCGGCCAGGCGGCTGTCGCGGTCGGCCGGTACATGCAGGATGCACACGGTGGCCGGACCGAAGCCGGGCGGCAGCGCCGGCAGCAGTTCGACCAGCGCATCGACCCCGCCGGCCGAGGCGCCGATAACGATCGCCTCGATCCTGCGGCCCGCCAGCGCAGCCGCCAGCGCCTCCCGGGAAGCGTTCATGGCGCCGCCTTGCGGAAGATGCGCTCGCGTTTGGCGACCGGCTCGAAACGCTGGGCGTGGCTCGAGAAATCGATGCTTTCCTTGCTGCCCAGGGCAAGGAAGCCGCGGTGGCAGAGCGACTCGTGGAACAGGCCCAGGACTCGGTCCTGCAGGCGCCGGTTGAAGTAGATCATGACGTTGCGGCAGCTGATGAAATGCGTTTCCGAGAACACGCTGTCGGTCGCCAGGCTGTGGTCGGCGAAGGTCACGTTCTCGAGCAGGGCGCGGTCGAACAGCGCGCCGCCGTAGGCGGCCGTGTAGTAATCGGAAAACGCGCTCTTGCCGCCCGCCTTCTGGTAATTCTCGGTGTACAGGCGCATCCGGTCGAGCGCAAAGACGCCGCGCCGCGCCGCTTCGAGCGAGGCCGGATTGATGTCGGTCGCGTAGATGATGCTGCGCTCGAGCAGGCCTTCCTCGTGCAGCAGGATGGCCAGCGAATAGACTTCCTCGCCCGTGCTGCAGCCCGCCACCCAGAGCTTGAGCGACGGGTAGGTCGACAGGTGCGGCACGACCTGGGCGCGGATGGCCGCATGGTACTCGGGGTCGCGGAACATTTCCGTGACGGGAATCGTCAAGTATTGCAGCAGCCTGGTGAAGGCTTCGCTCTGGTGCAGCACCCTGGCCTGCAGCTCGGAGACGGTGGCGCACTCCATTTCGCGCATGGCGACGAGCACCCGGCGCTTTTGCGAGGCGCCCGTGTAGTCGCGAAAGTCGTAGTTGTACTTGAGGTAGACCGCCTCGACCAGCATCCGCACTTCGATGTCGATGTCGTCCGCTGGATGCTTCATGCGCCCGCCTTCACACACGCTCCATCGTCGGCATCCAGACCCGCAGGAGCGAGTACAGGCGCGCCAGGTCGATCGGCTTGGCCAGGTAGTCGTTGGCGCCGGCGGCCAGGCATTGTTCCTGGTCGTCCTTCATGGCCTTGGCGGTGATGGCGATGATCGGCAGGCGGTTGAAGCGGCCGTCGGCGCGGATGCGGCGCGTCGCTTCGAGGCCATCCATGCCCGGCATCATCACGTCCATCAACACCAGGTCGACGCCCGGCACTTCGTCCAGCTTGGCGAGCGCCTCGAAGCCGTTCCTGCCCATTTCGACGTTGGCGCCGCGCTGCTCGAGCGCGGCGGTCAGGGCGAAGACGTTGCGCACGTCGTCGTCGACGAGCAGGATGGTGCGGCCCTCGAAGACGCGGTCGCGCCCGCGCACGGTCCTGAGCATGTGCTGGCGTTCGGTCGAGAGCTGCGATTCGACCTTGTGCAGGAACAGCGTCACTTCGTCGAGCAGGCGCTCGGGCGAGCGCGCGCCCTTGATGATGATCGAGCGCGAGTATTTCATCAGTTCGGCTTCCTCGTCGCGCGTCAGATTGCGGCCCGTGTAGACGATCACCGGCGGGAAGGAAACCAGTTCTTCGTGCGACATCTGCTCCAGCAATTCCTTGCCCTGCATGTCGGGCAATTTGAGGTCGATGATCATGCAGTCGAAGATCTCGGTGCGCAGCAAGGCCAGCGCTTCCTCGCCCGAGCCGACGGCATCGATCCTGACGTCCGCGTCGGCGATCAGGCTGACCACGCTTTCGCGCTGGCGCTCGTCGTCCTCGACCAGCAGCACGCGCTTGATCTGCTGCGCACTCTTTTGCTGCAGCTTGCGGAATACGGCTTCGAGCTGCTCGCGGCTGGTCGGCTTCAAGGCATAGCCGATCGCGCCCAGGTGCAGCGCCTCGCCGGCGTTGTCCATGCTCGAGACCACGTGCACCGGGATGTGGCGCGTGGCCGGATTGTCTTTCAACTGCTGGAGCACCGACAGGCCCGAACTGTCCGGCAGGCGGATGTCGAGCAGGATCGCGTCCGGGCCCTGGGCCGCGGCCAGTTCCAGGCCTTCGCCGGCGGTCAGCGCCACCAGGCAGCGGTAGTCGAGGTCGTGCGCGAGGTCGAACAGGATGCGCGCGAAGTCCGGCTCGTCCTCGATCACGAGCACCGTGCGCGCGCCATGCGCTTGCTGCGCGCGGTCGTCCGGGAACGAGGATCGGGCCGGCGCTTCCTCGATCGCTTCGACCGGCGCCGCGACCGGCGCGGGCACGGGCCGGGCTGCGCGCACCGCCGGCGCCGCCGCGCGCGGCGCCGGCGGTGCGGCCGACACCATGCCGTTCCTCGGCATGCTCAAGGTGAAGGTACTGCCCTCGCCGGGGATACTCGACACGACCAGGGTGCCGCCCAGCAAACTGGTGAGGTCGCGCGAGATCGACAGGCCCAGCCCGGTACCGCCGAAGCGGCGGTTGGCGGTGCCGTCGGCCTGGTGGAAGGCCTCGAAGATGCGTTCCTGCTGGTCCGGCGCAATGCCGATGCCCGAATCGACGACGGTGAACTGGACCCAGCCCTCGTCGGTGGCGCTGACCGTCAGGTCGACCTCGCCCCGCTCGGTAAATTTCACCGCGTTCGACAGCAGGTTCCTCAGCACCTGCTCCAGGCGCTGGCGGTCGGTGTGCAGGGTCGGCGGCACGTTCGGCTCGACCTTGACGGTGAAGCGCAGGTCCTTCTGCTTGGCCAGCGGCTCGAAGGTGCGGCCCAGCCCTTCCACCGTACGGCGGATCGGCAAGTCTTCCGGCAACAGTTCCAGCTTGCCGGCCTCGACCTTCGAGATGTCGAGGATGTCATTGATCAGGTGCAGCAGGTCGTTGCCAGCCGAATAAATCGTCTGGGCGAATCGCACTTGCTCGGTGTTCAGGTTGCCCGGCACGTTGTCGGCCAGCAGCTTGGCCAGGATTAGCGAGCTGTTCAGGGGCGTGCGCAGCTCGTGCGACATGTTGGCCAAGAATTCGGACTTGTAGCGGCTGGCGCGTTCCAGGTCCAGGGCGCGGGCGCGCAGCTGCTCCTGGGCTTCGCTCAGGGCCGCATTCTTCATGTCCAGGCTCAATGCCTGCTCGGCGAGCTGGTCGTTGGTCTGCTCCAGTTCGGCCTGCTGGTTTTCCAGGCTGGTTTGCGATTCTTCCAGCGCGCGCGACTGCTCTTCGAGTTCCTCGTTGGCAGTGCGCAGCTCTTCCTGCTGCACTTGCAGTTCTTCGTTCAGGGCCTGGCTTTCCGACAGCGCATCCTGCAGGCGCTGGCGGTACACGACCGCGCCGATCGAGGCGCCGATGGCGTCGCCGACGAGCTTGAGGAATTCGATGTCGCGCTCGCGCACCGGATGCAAAAAGCCGATCTCGAGGACGCCTTTGACCTTGCCGAAAGTGCTGTACGGCGCGATCACGATTTCGCGCGGCGCCGCTTCGCCCAGGCTGGAGCCCACCTTGATGTAGTCGGCCGGTAATTCCTTGACCCGCAGCAGGCGGTTTTCGTTGGCGGCCTGGCTGGCAAGCGAGGCGCCCGGCGCGATGATCTTCGCGCGTTCTTCCTCGTTCGAGAAGCCATAGGCGCCGATGCGGCGCAGTACTCCCTCTTCTTCCCGGAAATACATGGCCGCGACCGTGCCGCCCAGATAGCGCACCACATGGTCGAGCACGGCCTGGGCCAGGGTTTCGAGCGAATTGAGGCCGGCGCTCTTCGACGCCAGCTCGGTCTGGCCGCTGCGCAGCCAGCTCAGGTGGCGCAGCTCGGCGTTGTGGTCGTTCTCGTGCTTAAGGACTTCGCCATAGCTGGTCGACAGGCGCAGCAGTTCGCGCCGTCCGAAGGCGGCCAGCAGGCCGCCGACGACCAGGGTAAACACCAGGAAGGAACCGACCGACCAGGCGGTCACCGCGCGCGCCTCTTCGCTGCGCTTGGCGAGCAGCTCGCGTTCGGTCGCGACGAAACCGTTGAACTGGCTGCGCACTTCGTCCGTCAGATTCTTGCCGCGGCCGCTGAGGATGGTTTGCAGGACGTCCCGCCTGGCGCGCCGCGCCTCGATCACCTCGCTGGCGAACTTGAGCCACTCCTGGTGCGCGGCGCGCGCCCGCTGCAGGCGGTCGGTCTGCGCCGGGTGGTCCGCCACCAGGCGCTGCAGGGCGTCGAGTTCGACGCCGGCCTTGGGCTTGGACACCGTGTATGGACTGAGGAAAGTTTCGTCGCCGGAGATCACGTAGCCGCGCATGCCCGCTTCCATGTCAGCCACGAGCTTGCTCACCTCGTTGGCCTTGCCGATGACTTCCTGCGAGTGCTCGACCCAGTTCAGCACACTGACCAGGTAGGCGACGATCGCCACGAAGACAGCCGCGCTGAGCACCGACAGGCCGAGCGGAAGGGCGACGTTGCGCGTCAGGATGCGACGGAACTGGGCGTTATCGAGCGAGGTGCCGGTCATGTATTGCGATTATCGTAAGAAAAAAGTTCTTAAGTGTAACGCAAACGACATGATGCCGGCGCTTCAACCGTGCGCCGCCGAGGGCAAGCGCGGCCGGCCGTCGATCGTATTTACGCCGGCAGCCAGGGCCGCAGATAGGGCGCGCTGCGGCTGCCGGCGGCGCGCGCCACCCGTTCCGGCGGACCGGCCGCGACCACGGTGCCGCCTTCGTCGCCCGCGCCGGGACCGACATCGATCACCCAGTCGCAGGCGGCGACGACCCGCATCGTGTGCTCCACCACGACCACGGTGTTGCCGGCTTCGACCAGGCGTTCGAGCTGGAGGACCAGGCGGTCGACGTCGGACGGGTGCAGGCCGGTGGTCGGTTCGTCCAGCACATACAGGGTGTTGCCGCGCCCGGTGCGCTGCAGTTCGGTCGCCAGCTTGATGCGCTGCGCCTCGCCGCCCGACAGTTCGGTGGCGGGCTGGCCCAGGCGCAGGTAGCCCAGGCCGACTTCGCGCAGCACTTCCAGCGAACGCGCGACCAGGGCTTCGCCCGCGAAGAAGTCAAACGCTGCGTCGACCGTCATGCCGAGGACGTCGGCGATGTTGCGGTCTTGATAGGTCACTTCCAGCGTCTTGGCGTTGTAGCGCGCTCCGGCGCAGACCGGGCATGGCGCATAGACGCTGGGCAGGAAGAGCAGCTCGACCATGACCGAACCTTCGCCGGCGCAATTCTCGCAGCGGCCCTTGGCGACGTTGAACGAGAAACGCCCGGCGTCGTACTTGCGCGCCCTGGCCATTCTGGTGGCGGCGAACAGCTTGCGCACCTGGTCGAACAGGCCGGTATAGGTGGCCAGGTTCGAACGCGGCGTGCGGCCGATCGGCTTCTGGTCGACCCGTACCATGCGCCGGATCGTTTCCATGCCCGACACGATGCGCCCTTCCAGCGGCAGCGCCGTTTCCTGTTCCAGGTCGTCGGTTTCCTCCACTTGCCCGGCCGGCGCGCCCTGCCCCAGCTCGCGCGCCACCAGCTCGACCAGCACCTGGCTGACCAGGCTCGATTTGCCGGAACCGGACACGCCGCAGACGGCGCTCAAGACCCCGAGCGGAAATTCGGCCGCCAGCTGGTTCAAGTTGTTGCGGGTAACGCCTTCCAGGCGCAGCCAGCCGGCCGGGGCGCGCCGTGTGCGCGCCCGGATCGGCGTGTCGTCGAACAGGTAGCGCCGCGTCTGCGAGGCGTCGACCCGTTCCAGGCCCTGCGGCGGGCCGCTGTACAACACCTCGCCGCCCTGTTCGCCGGCGGCCGGTCCCACGTCGACGATCCAGTCGGCGCAGCGGATCACGTCCAGCGCATGCTCGACCACGAACAGCGAATTGCCCGAGGCTTTCAGCTGCGCGAGCGCGGCGAGCAGCGCTTCGGTATCGGCCGGATGCAGGCCGGCCGAGGGCTCGTCGAGCACGTAGACGACGCCGAACAGGTTCGAGCGCACCTGGGTGGCCAGGCGCAGGCGCTGCAGCTCGCCGGGACTGAGTGTCGGCGTGCTGCGTTCCAGCGCAAGATAGCCCAGGCCCAGCGCCAGCAGCACGTCCAGGCGCGCGACCAGGTCTTCGGCGATGCGCTGGGTGACGATGAGCTGCTCCGGATGCAACCTGGCGCGCCCCTTGTCCGCGGCCGCCTTGCCGCTGGCATAGGGTGCGAGCAGGTCGTGCAGGCGCGCCAGCGGCAGGCGCGAGATATCGGCGATGTCGATGCCGCCAAAGGTCACGGACAAGGCTTCCTGGCGCAGGCGCTTGCCGCGGCACAGCGGACACTCCTTGCTGACCATGTAGCGCGCCACGCGCTTTTTCATCGCGGCGCTTTCGGTGGTGGCGAATGTCTGCAGCACATAGCGGCGCGCGCCGCTGAACGTGCCCTGGTAGCTCGGCGTGTCCTTGCGCTTCAAGGCGCGCCGGGTTTCCTCGGGCGTGAGGCCGGCGTAGACCGGCACGGTCGGCGTCTCGTCGGTGTAGAGGATCCAGTCGCGGTCCTTTTTCGGCAAATCGCGCCAGGGCGTGTCGACGTCGTAGCCGAGGGTGACGAGGATATCGCGCAGGTTCTGGCCATGCCAGGCCGGCGGCCAGGCGGCGACGGCGCGCTCGCGGATGGTGAGCGAATCGTCCGGCACCAGCGACTGTTCGGTCACGGCATACACGCGGCCCAGGCCCGAGCATTCCGGGCAGGCGCCTTCGGGCGTGTTCGGCGAAAATGATTCGGCGTAGAGCAGCTCCTGCCCGGCCGGATAGTCGCCGGCGCGCGAATACAGCATGCGCAGCGAATTCGACAAGGTGCTGACGCTGCCGACCGAGGAGCGCGTGGTGGGCGAGCCGCGCTGCTGCTGCAGGGCGACCGCCGGCGGCAGGCCGTCGATCTCGTCGACTTCCGGCACCGGCATCTGGTGGAACAGGCGGCGCGCGTAGGGCGAGACCGATTCCAGGTAGCGCCGCTGGGCTTCGGCGTAGAGGGTGCCGAAGGCGAGCGAGGATTTACCGGAACCGGACACGCCGGTAAACACCACCAGCGCGTCGCGCGGGATGTCGAGGCTGACGTTCTTCAGGTTGTGTTCGCGCGCGCCGCGCACCCGCACATAGCCGGGGCGGCCCGCGCCGGCGCCATTGCCGGCCTGTCCACCCGTCTCGTTGTTGCCTTCCGCTTTGCGTCGCATCGCCGCTTCCACTCTTTGCTATCGATGCCCGCATTACATCGCGCCTGGTGGAAGGCGACAGTGCGGTGACACACCGAGGCCTGCAGCGGACCGGTCGATCCTGGGCACATGTGACGTGGTGAGCATCGGTGGGCGGGTTCACGGCGGCGCCGGGCGCGCCAGCGCCGCCAGGGCCGCCACCACGTCCCCCACCCCGGCGTCGCCCGCGAACTTCCCCGCCACCGCCCCGCACCGCCCGCGCAAGCCGTCGTCGTCGAGCAGCGCCTCCAGCCCCGTGACCAGCCGCCGCGTGTTGAGCCGCGTGGCCGGCAGCGACAAGCCCACCCCGAGCGCCTCGACCCGCGCCCCGTTATCGAACTGGTCGTGCGCGAGCGGCACCACCAGCTGCGCCGTGCCCGCGTGCAGCGCTTCGGCCGTCGTACCGATGCCGCCGTGATGCACCAGCACCGCCACCCGCGGCAGCAAGGCGCGCAGCGGCACGTATTCCTGCCACAGGATATGGCGCGGCAGTGTCGCGGGGAGCTGGTCGCGGTGCGGCGTCAGCAATACCGCCCGCTCGCCCAAAAGACGCGACGCCTCGATCGCATGCGCGAAGTAGGCCCGCGCCTGGCGATTCCCGGTGCCGGGCGTGAACACCAGCGGCCGCCCGCCCTGCCCCAGGAAATGCGCCAGCTCGCGCGACAAGCCTGCGTCCGGAGCCGGATCGAACAGCGGAAAACCGCTGCGCACCAGCGGCCGCGGCCAGTCCGGCTGGGTCGGTGCGAACCATTCCGGGAATAGCGCGATGGAGAGGTCGGCAATCGCGCCGATGCCGTCGATGAGGGAACCCATCGGCGCCAGTCCCGCTGCGCGCCGCGCCGCGTTCACGCCGGGCAGCGCGACCGGATCGATGAAGCGTGCCCCGAGCGTACGCCAGAGACGGCGGCGCACACCGTGCGGCACCCAGCGCGGCACGCGCCAGGGCCCGAGCAGCAGCGGATCGTGGACGGTGGGCAGGTTCGAGGGCGCAAGGAAAGCGGCGGCGATGCGCAAGCCTGGACGCGCGGCGCGGCACAAGTCCGCTTCCGGCAAGGCCAGCGGATGCACCAGCATGGTGCAGTTTTCATCGCGCGGCAAGGCGGCCATGAAGGCAGGCACCGCTGCCATGGCCGGCCGCGTCGCTTCCCAGACGACGCCGAAGCCGCGCGTCGGGTGCCACAGCTCGGGATGGTCGAGCACGGCCGGGTCGGCCGGCAAGCCATGGAAAGGCAGGCCGGCCGCCCGCACGAAGGGTTCGTGCTGGACCGGACCGAGAAAGCTGAGCCGGTGCCCCGCCTCGCGCAGCGCCAGGGCAAGGCGCAGCAAGGGAAACAGGTCGCCGGCCGAGCCGATCGTGATCAGTACGAAGTGCGAGGACCCGGGCCCTTCTTCCATGCTGCGCGTGCCCATCAACCGTGCGCGGGCTGGCGCGCATAGCTCACGGTGAGGATTTCCCAGCGGTGGTTGTCGGGTTGGTCCCAATAGATATTGCGCCCGCCATGCGCGGTCCCGATCTGTCCATCGTTCGGGCCGCGCACGTCGCCGCGCCAGCCGATGCCGGCCGCCTCCAGCCGGCGAACGATCGCATCGAATTCGGCATCGCTTACCCGGAAGCAGAAGTGCTCGACCGACAAGGCCTCGTCGGTTGTCAGGAAATCGAAGGTCAGGCCCGGGTTGACGTAGACGGCCGAAAACATGCCGAGCGCCGTCTCGTCCCAGGGCACGTCGAGCAGGGAGGCAAGCAGGCGCGCCGATGCGACACGGTCGCGCGCGGGTACGATCACGTGGTCCAGTTCGATCATTTCTCCCTCCTTCGAGCCTGTTTATGCGCCCGGGCGCGCCGAGGCGCGGCGCGCCCGGGCCGGTGTCACGGCAGCAGCTTGCCTTCGATCGAATCGTCGAGCGTCTTGCCGATCGCCGCGCCGATGAGCATCTTGGCGCCGGCCACGACCTGGCCATGCTTGTTGTCCCAGTAATAGCCTTCGCGCGGCACGACCTGGATGACGGAAATGCGCGGATCGTCCTGGCCCTCGGTGAACCAGGTCTTCAGGATCGGCTTCCACAATTGCTTGATCTTGGCCTTGTCCTGCGAGACGGTGGCGATGCCGTCGAGCTCCATGAAGCCGGCGTGGGCACTGCGCTGGAAGAACAGCTTGACGGCCGGATCGTGCGCCAGTTCCGCATTCGTGTGGCTGTCGGTGGCGCTCAGGAACCACAGGTGGCCGGCATCGTCGGCCTGCTGCACGCTCATCGGACGCACGCCGCGGCTCTGTCCGGTGCCGCCGCTAGTGCAGAAGAAACACGTTTCCACCTCTTCGGCCATCTCGCTGATCCGTTTGCGGGCCTCGAGGCCGGTCAGGTCGCGGTGGTTTTCTTCTGGCTGGTTACGGTTGATCGAATCCATGTCGGCTGTCCTGTAAAGTTAGCAATGGAATCACAGTACGGCAAATTCGTTCCGGGAACTGTGGTCGGTTTCACGCTCGCCGCATCGGGGCCGGGACAAAGACAGGTCAGCCGCCTTGCGCACGCGCGCGCGGCCAGGCCGGCAAGCCGTCGAGCGTGTTCATCCAGCTCAACCGTTCGGCGGCGAAGGTCGGGTCGCGCGGCGGCACGGCTTCCGAACCGAAATGGCACAGGATCAGGATAGGCCAAGCCGGGTGGCGCTTCAAGCGCCGCACGGGCCGGGAAGCGCCACTGGCCAGGACGCGTGCGTACAGGCAGCCGGAGAAGGCCGACTTCGGCTTACAGGAAGCGGTCCAGGATCTTCCGGCTGTGCTTGTCGATCCTGAACATGTCGCGCACCAGGAAATTGATCCCGTGGCTGTCGGAAATGAGCAGCGCCGCCTCGCCCACCCGGCGGATATCCTCGTCGACCTTGAGCACGAACGCCGTCTCGCCGCGGTCCGTCTTGACCGTCCAGGTGCACGGCGTGGCAAAGCTCGACACGCTGGCGATGTGCTCGATCTCGGGAATGAATTCGCGCCCCTCGAGTTCTTCGGTGACGAGCGCACGGACCTGCTCGGGCGCGCCGGCCAGATCGTCGATCCAGGCGACTTCCTTGCCGCCGTCGCGCACCAGCGAGATGCCGCGCGTCGGCGCCTGGATCGGGAAGGCGCGCACGGGGATGACGCCGGCGACATCGACGCCGTCCTCGCCCGTGAACACCAGTTTGCCAAAGCTGTCGCGGCGCAGTTGGAATGCGTAAGTCATGTCAATCGTCCTTGTCCTCGTCGTCCATGTCCTGGTCCACGTTGCGCGCCTGCGCTTCATAAAGGCGGTGGTAGGCGCCCTCGCGCGCCATCAAGTCGTCGTGGCTGCCCTCTTCGACCACCACGCCGCGGTCGAGCACGATCAGGCGGTCGGCGCGGTGCAAGGTCGACAGGCGGTGCGCGATCGCGATCGTGGTGCGGCCCTGCACCAGGTTGTCGAGCGCCTTCTGGATTTCCTTTTCGGTTTCCGAGTCGACCGAGGAGGTCGCCTCGTCCATGATCAGGATCGGCGGGTCGATCAGCAAGGCGCGCGCGATTGAGATGCGCTGGCGCTCGCCGCCGGACAGGCCCTGGCCGCGTTCGCCGACCATCGAGTCGTAGCCCTGCGGCAAGCGCAGGATGAATTCATGGGCGTGGGCGGCGCGGGCGGCGGCGATGATGTCCTCGCGCGTCGCATCCGGCTTGCCGTAGGCGATGTTCTCGGCGATCGTGCCGAAGAACAGGAAAGGCTCCTGCAGCACGAGGCCGATGTTGCGGCGGTAGTCGGCGACCGCGAACGAGCGGATGTCGACCCCGTCGAGCAGGATCGCGCCTTCGGCGACGTCGTAGAAGCGGCAGATCAGGTTGACCAGGGTGCTTTTGCCGGAGCCGCTGTGGCCGACCAGGCCGACCATCTCGCCGGCCTTGATGTTGAGCGAGATGCCGCGGTTGACGGCGCGGTTACCGTAGCGGAAACCGACTTCGCGCAGCTCGATGTTGCCCTCGACCCGGCCCACCTTCACCGGATTGACCGGGTCCGGCACGCTCGAGACGTGGTCCAGGATGTCGAAGATGCGCTTGGCCGCCGAGGCCGATTTTTGCGTGACCGAGACGATCCGGCTCATCGAATCGAGGCGCACGTAGAAGCGGCCGCTGTAGGCGATGAAGGCCGACAGCGTGCCGACCGTGATGTCGCCGCGCGCGACTTGCCAGATGCCGAAGCACCAGATCACTAGGAGGCCCAGTTCGGTCAGGAAGGACACGGTCGGCGAGAACAGCGACCAGACCTTGTTCAGCTTGTCGTTGACGGCCAGGTTGTGCCTGTTCGCCTCGCGAAAGCGCACCGCTTCGCGCTTTTCCTGGGCAAAGGCCTTCACGACGCGGATGCCGGGAATGGTATCGGCCAGCACGTTGGTGACCTCGCCCCAGACGCGGTCGATCTTCTCGAAGCCGGTACGCAGCTTGTCGCGCACGACGTGGATCATCCAGGCGATGAAGGGCAGCGGCACCAGCGTGATGAAGGCCAGCCACGGGTTGATCGTGAACAGGATCACGCCGGTCATGATGATCATCAGGACGTCGGACAGGAAGTCCAGCAGGTGCAGCGACAGGAACACGCAGATCCGGTCCGAGCCGCTGCCGATGCGGCTCATCAGGTCGCCCGTGCGCTTGCCGCCGAAAAATTCCAGCGACAGCTTGAGCAAGTGCTCGTAGGTCGTCGAGCGCAGGTCGGCGCCCATCCGTTCCGACACCAGCGCCAGCACATAGGTCTTGGCCCAGCCCAGCGCCCAGGCCAGCACGGCGGCGCCCAGCAAGCCGCCCATGTACAGGTAGACCAGGTCGTTGTCGATCTTCTGGCCGTTCTGGTACGGGATCAGGACATTGTCCATCAGCGGCATCGTCAGGTAGGGCGGGATCATGTGCGCCGCCGTACTGCCCAGCATCAGCAGGAAGCCCAGCAGCAGCTGGCCGCGGTAGGGCATGGCGAAGCGCCACAGGCGGAACAGGGTCCAGGTCGAAGGCGGCGTATGCAGCACCTTGGTGCAGATCGGGCACTCTTCCTGGTCCGGCTCCAGGGGCGCCTTGCAGCTCGGGCAAGTGTGCTGCTCCGGCACCCGGACGGGCAGGCCGGTCGCGACGCTTTTTACCTGCTCGGCAAAGGCGTCGGCAACGCGGATCGCATGCAGGTTCTGGCCCAGCGTGAAGCGCCAGGAAGCCAGCAAACCGTGCCGGTCCACCAGTTCCAGGTGGCCGACGCCGGCGTGGTCGTGGTGGCGCAGCGCCAGAGCGCTCTCGAAGGCCCAGTCGCGCCAGGCCGATTCGCCCGGTGCGCGCGAGAGCAGGCGGCGGTCGGTGACCACCAGGATGCCCTTCATGAAACGTAATTTCGCGTCGAGGTCAACCTCCACGCCGGTTAGAACGTTTTCCCCTGATGCAAGCTGTTTCCGGACGTCATTGTCCCACCCGTCAGGCAGGAAGCCGGCGGCGGCTGCCAGCGATGTCGGCGTAGCTAATTGTTGAGTTGTCATTGAGGTGCAGCCTGCGACAGGCATGTTCTGGATAGAGGGTAACGCGGTGACCGGCTCAGCGGTTTACTTAGAGCAGCGGAAATAGTTCGCTACGGGGCAAAACGGGTCGGCCGGGGATGCCGATTTGGCATAAGTCGGTACGGCAATGTAAGCTTCGGTAAAGCAAGTATACAACATGTGCGCTGCCGTACCCCGCATGGGTGCGGTAGCGCACAGGCAGGCAAACATAGGCAACGCCATCATGGTGAACGCGCGACACCGTGGGCAAGACATCATTACATGACAAAGAAGAATGACATCAAGTTTCTCCGAGTAGCTCACCTGCGCGGCCCGAATATCTGGACCTACCGTCCGGTCATCGAGGTCTGGCTCGACATTGGCGAGCTGGAGGACTTTCCTTCTGACAAACTCCCCGGCTTCAACGAACGCCTGACCGGCTGGCTGCCCGGCCTGATCGAGCACCGCTGCGGCGTGGGCGAGCGCGGCGGCTTCCTGGAGCGGCTGGAATGCGGCACCTGGGCCGGCCACATCCTCGAACATGTCGTGCTCGAGCTGCAAAACATGGCCGGCATGAAGACCGGCTTCGGCAAGACCCGCTCGACCGGCCAGCCCGGCGTCTACAAGATGGCCTTTCGCACGCGCGACGCCATCGTCGGCCGCGCCGCGCTCGACGCCGGGCACCGCCTCCTGATGGCCGCCGTCAACGACGCAGCCTTCGACATGCCCGCCACCGTCGCCGCCCTCGCCGAACTGGTCGACCGTTACTGCCTGGGGCCGTCGACGGCGCATATCGTCGACGCCGCCACCGAGCGCCGCATCCCGTCGATCCGCCTGACCGAAGGCAACCTGGTGCAGCTCGGTCACGGCGCCGCCCAGCGCCGCATCTGGACCGCCGAAACCGACCAGACCAGCGCCATCGGCGAAAGCATCGCCAGCGACAAGGACCTGACCAAGACCCTGCTTTCCTCCTGCGGCGTGCCGGTGCCCGAAGGCGCCCTCGTGCGCAGCGCCGACGCCGCCTGGGAAGAAGCCCGGGACATCGGCTTGCCGGTGGTCGTCAAGCCGGTCGACGGCAACCATGGCCGCGGCGTCACGCTCAACCTGATGAGCGAAGCCGAAGTGCGCACCGCGTACGCCATCGCTTGCGCGGCGGGCGGCAGCAGCGCCGTGCTGGTCGAGCGTTTCATTCCCGGCAACGAGCATCGCCTGCTCGTCGTCGGCAAGCAGGTCGTGGCCGTGGCGCGCGGCGAGTCGCTGTGGGTGACGGGCGACGGCCGCTCGAGCGTCGGTGCGCTGGTCGCCAGCCAGATCAATACCGACCCGCGCCGCGGCGAGACCGAAGAACACCCGCTCGGCCGCGTCAACGTGCAGGATGGCGAAATCCTGCTCGACCTGGAGCGCCAGGGTCTCATGCCTGGCTCGGTGCCGCAGGACGGCCAGAAAGTGCTGATCCAGCCGAACGGCAACGTCTCCGACGATGTCACCGACCTGATCCACCCGGAGGTGGCGCACGTGGCGGCCCTGGCCGCGCGCGTGGTCGGCCTCGACATCGCCGGCATCGACCTGGTGTGCGAAGACATCGCCAGGCCGCTGGCCGGACAGCGCGGCGCGATCATCGAAGTCAATTCGAGCCCTGGCCTGCTGGCCCACATCAAGCCGGCCAGCGGCACGCCGCGCAATGTCGGCGCCGCCATCATCGACCACCTGTTCGCGCCGGGCGACTCCGGCCGCATTCCGGTCGTCGGCGTCACCGGCACCCTCGGCACCAGCCTGATCGCGCGCCTGCTCGGCTGCCTGCTGAACGCCGCCGGCAAGCATGCCGGCGTGGCCAACGGCGAGGGCCTGTACCTCGACGGGCGCCAGGTGCACAAAGGCGACTGCACCGGCTTTGCCGCCGGCGAGCGCCTGCTCATCAACCGCAACGTCGAGGCGGCCGTCTTCGAATCGAACGCGCGCAGCATCCTCGCCGGCGGTCTGCCCTACGACCGCTGCTCGGTGGGCGTGGTGACCGACATGGGCCGTGTGGACGAGGTCGCCGAATACCATATCGCCGACGAGCAGGCGCTGGCCAACGTGGTGCGCAGCCAGGTCGACGTGATCCTGTCCGATGGCGCGGCCGTGCTCAACGCCGCCGATCCGGAAGTGGTGAAACTGGCCGGGCTGTCCGACGGCCGCGTGATCTTCTACGCGATGGACGAGCACAATCCGGTGCTGGTCCGGCACCGCGCCGGCGGCGAGCGCGTCGTCTTCGCGCGCGACAACCACATCGTGCTGGCCGATGGCGAACACGAAACCTCGCTGCTCGACCTCGGCAAGATCAAGCCGGCCACCGTCAAGCATCCGGCCAGCGTGCTCGCGGCCACCGCCGCCGCCTGGGCGCTGGGCCTGCAGCACGACCTGATCTGCGGCGGGCTGCGCGCCTTCGACGCGACCAGGAAAACGACTTATTGATTTCAAAGGCGCGGTTCGCCGCAGCCAGGGGACGCGCCGCTCGCGTGGCGGCGGCCCACACTAAAGGAATACAGGTTTATGGAAGTATCTCGCGTACGGGCCCTGCGCGGCCCTAACCTCTGGAGCCACCACACCTCGGTCGAGGCGATCGTCGCCTGCACCCCGGAGGAGGAATCGATCGCCACCTTGCCTGGCTTCGAGTCGCGCCTGCGTTCGCGCTTTCCCCAGCTGGGCCAGCTGCAGCCCTTCGGCCACGAAGAAGATGCGCTCGATCCGGTGCCGATGGCCGAAGTGCTGGAGATCGTGGCGCTGGCCTTGCAGGCCGAAGCCGGCTGCCCGGTCACCTTCAGCCGCACCACCGCCACCGTCGAGACCGGCATCTATCAGGTCGTGGTCGAGTACACGGAAGAAGACATCGGCCGCCTGGCGCTGGTGCTGGCCGAGCAGCTGATCGCCGCCGCGCGCGCCGATGCGCCCTTCGACCTCGGGGCCGCCCTCGTCCAGCTGCGCGAGCTCGACGAAGACGTGCGCCTGGGGCCTTCGACCGGTTCGATCGTGCAGGCCGCGATCGAGCGCAATATCCCGTTCCGGCGCCTGACCGAAGGCAGCCTCGTGATGTTCGGCTGGGGCAGCAGGCAGCGCCGCATCCAGGCCGCCGAGATCGACGCCACCGGGGCCATCGCGGAAACCATCGCCCAGGACAAGGAGCTCACCAAGCGCCTGCTCGACGCCGCCGGCGTGCCGGTGCCGCTCGGGCGCGTGGTGGCCGACCCGGACGACGCCTGGGCCGCCGCCCAGGAGATCGGCCTGCCGGTCGTGGTGAAACCGAAGGACGGCAACCAGGGCAAGGGCGTGACGGTCAACATCACGACCAAGGAACAGATCACGGCCGGCTTCCACTCGGCCGCCGAGTTCCGCGACGACGTCCTCGTCGAGCGCTACCTGCCGGGCCACGATTACCGCCTGCTCGTCATCGGCGACAGGCTCGTCGCCGCCGCGCGCCGCGATCCGCCGATCGTGGTCGGCGACGGCGTGCACACGGTGCGCCAGCTGGTCGACCAGGTCAACCTCGATCCGCGCCGTGGCAACGGACACGCCACGTCGCTGACCAAGATCCGCTTCGACGACATCGCGCTCGGCAGCCTGGCCAAGCAAAACCTGCGGGCCGACTCGGTCCCGGAAAAGGGCCGGCGCGTGGTCCTGCGCAACAACGCCAATCTGTCGACCGGCGGCTCGGCCACCGACGTCACCGACGACGTCCATCCGGAAGTCGCGGCGCGGGCCATTGCCGCCGCCCACATGGTCGGTCTCGACATCTGCGGCGTCGACCTGGTCTGCGACAGCGTCCTGAAACCGATCGAGGAACAGCACGGCGGCATCGTCGAAGTCAATGCCGCCCCGGGCCTGCGCATGCACCTTTCGCCTTCCTTCGGCAAGGGCCGCGACGTCGGCGCGGCGATCATCGAGACGCTGTTCAGGCAAGGCGACGACGGCCGTATTCCGGTCGTCGCCGTTACCGGCACCAACGGCAAGACCACGACCGTGCGCCTGATCGCGCACTTGCTGACAAGCTCCGGCCTGCGCACCGGCATGACCAATACCGACGGCGTCTACATCGAAGGCCGCCGCATCGACAGCGGCGACTGCAGCGGCCCGCGCAGCGCGCGCAACGTGCTGCTGCATCCGGACGTCGACGCGGCCGTGTTCGAAACCGCGCGCGGCGGCCTGCTGCGCGAAGGCCTGGCGTTCGACCGCTGCGAAGTGGCGGTCGTGACCAACATCGGCGCGGGCGACCACCTCGGCCTGAACTACATCACCACGCTGGAAGACCTCGCGGTCCTGAAGCGCGTGATCGTCCAGAACGTGAAGGTCGGCGGCATGGCGGTGCTGAACGCGGCCGACCCGGTCGTCGCCGCCATGGCCGAGAATACGAAAGGCGACGTCACCTTCTTCGCCCAGGATGGCGGCCACCCGCTGATGGCCATGCACCGCGCCCAGGGCCGGCGCGTGGTGTACGTCGACGCCGGCTCCCTGGTCTGCGCCCAGGGCAGGAACGAAACCAGGATCGCGCTGGGCGAAGTGCCGATCACCCGCGGCGGCGTGATCGGCTTCCAGGTCGAGAACGTGATGGCATCCGTCGCCGCGGCCTGGGCCGTGGGCCTGGACTGGGACAAGATCCGCCTCGGCCTCAAGACGTTCGTGGGCGAGAGCGACAACGCGCCAGGCCGCTTCAACGTCTTCGACTACAAGGGCGCGACCCTGATCGCCGACTACGGCCACAACCCGGATGCGATCGCGGCCCTGGTGTCGGCAGTGGAAAACATGCCGGCGAAACGCCGTTCGGTCGTGATCAGCGGCGCCGGCGACCGGCGCGACCAGGACATCACCCAGCAGACCGAGATCCTCGGCGCGGCGTTCGACGACGTGCTGCTGTACCAGGACCAGTGCCAGCGGGGCCGTCCCGACGGCGAAGTCGTCGCCCTGCTGCGCCAGGGCCTCGCCGGCGCCACGCGCACCAGCCATGTCGAGGAAATCAATGGCGAGTTCGTCGCGATCGACCGGGCGCTCGCGCGCCTGGAAGCGGGCGACCTGTGCCTGATCCTGATCGACCAGGTCGACGAGGCGCTGGCGCATATCGGCAGGCGGGTCGCGCAAGCGAAGTAAGCGTCCGGCACGCCTGCGGGACCCGGGGTGGCCGGCGTTGCCGCGCGCCCCGCGTCCTTTTTTCGCTGCATCGCCTCTCGGACCAGAACGACCATGCTCGCACCGGAACAATTTCTAGGTTTCCTGCTCGCCGCCCTCCTCCTCACCGCCTCCCCCGGCCCGGACAACCTGATGGTCCTGGGCCTGGGCATGTCCAGGGGCCGCAAGCAAGGCATGGTATTCGGCCTTGGCTGCGCGCTGGGCTGCCTGAGCCACACCTTGCTTGCCGTGATCGGCGTGAGCGCGGTCATCGCCGCCTCCCCGACCGCCTTCACGGCCTTGCGCATCGGCGGCGGCCTCTACCTGGTATGGCTGGGACTGGGCGCGCTACGCAGCACCGGCGGCCAGTCGGCGGCGGCCGGCGGCGCGCCGGCGCGGTCCCTGAAGCGCCTGTTCGCCGAGGGCTTGCTGGCGAACGCCATCAATCCGAAAGTGGTGCTGTTCTTCCTGTCGCTGCTGCCGCAGTTCGTGATCGCGGCCAACGGCAATGTGCCCGGCCAGATGCTGGCGCTGGGCCTGACCTTCACGCTGCAGGCGGCGATCCTGTTCGGGCTGCTCGGTTATTTCGCCGGGACCGTGGGGGCCTGGCTGGAACGCACGCCCGGGGCCGGCAAGTGGCTCGACCGGCTCGCCGGAACCGTCTTCATTGCGCTCGGCGTGAAACTGATCGTCTCACGCTAGCGGGCGCGACCAGGGCTCAGCGCCTGCGCGCCGCCCGCATCCCCATCAATCCCAGGCCCAGTCCCAGTATCGCCAGCGTACCCGGCTCCGGTATCGGCTCGTAGGCGATATTGAGCGAGGACGAGAAGTATTCGAGCGGATCCGATGTGGAGAAGTCGCGCAGGTAGAGCGTCCACCTGCCGTACGGGTTCATCTCGTCGAACAGCGCCAGCGATTCGGCCGGGCGGAAGCTGCCGGCGCGCACGCGCGGGCCGGCAGCGCGCAAGGCTTCGTCGTCGAAGGTGACGCTGACGCGCCCGGCGCCGCCGTTGCTGCCCGCGCGGTAGGTATTGAACGCCCTGACCAGCGTGACCGGCTGTCCGCCGGGCGCCGTCAGGACCAGGGTGAACTCGTTCTCGAAGGGCGAGCCGCGGCCGATGCAGGCGCTGCCGTTCGGCCCGATCGGCGGATTGTCGCATTTCGAGAACGCCACCGTGATGTTCACGTCGATAATCCGGCCGCGGCCGTCGACGCGCAAGGCGCGCGTTGCCTGACTGCCGTCGATGACGCCGTAGGTGGCGTCATTGCTCACGACCGTGGCGATGACCGTGGCCGAGGCGCTCGCGCAGGTGAAAGCGGTGACGATGGCGGCGGCAAGACGATGGATACGGCGCATGGATTCTCCCAGTATTGATGGACATTGCAGAGCAATTTCCGTTCCACGAATGGAAAGCTGCGCAATATCAATGACTTGGCATGAATTGGCCGGCGCCGGCCCAGGCGTTGGAAAACGCGATGTAAATTGTCTCGACATCCATGCACGGGGTCGCGGAGTGCGGCATGCGGCCGGGGCTGCAAGCGCCCCGGCCCATGCGCGCAAGCCCGGTTCAGCTGCCGAAGTAGCGCAGCTCGAAGTCGAGGGCCCACTGTACCCGCGAGCTCGACAGGGGCGCCTGGACGGTGGCGTCGCACTCCCCCATCCAGGCCTCGTTGGCTGCACCGGGACCGGGCGTGCGGATCCCTACCACGGCGCTTCCCGGGGCGACCGCGCGCAGTTCCTGCACGAAGCTGCGCTCGCTGCCGGGCGGGGCGGCGCCGACACTGGTGAGGATGACGTCGAAGCGAACCGTACCGAGCGCCTTGAGCGCGGCGCGCCGCCCGGCGGCAGTGACGGCGATATGGCCCATGGTCGCGAGCAGGCGGCGGATGTCGGCCTGGTCGCGGGGTGCCGGATGAATCACGAGAATCGTTTTGCGTTGGATAGCCATGCAATAGGGGTTATGCCGATTTCACCAAAATCAAGGCCGATTCGATAGTTTATTTTTATGCCATTCCTCATGGCACCTTCGTCCGCCGGCAACCGGCTGCCCGGCATCCGGATTTGCATGACAAGCGGAAACATTTTGCTGCCCCGGGCCGACATCGTGCATACTTGCCGTTTCCATCTGTCGAACGCGCCGCGCGGACGCGGAATTTGCTCCGGGAGTTGCCTTGTACCGTAAGAAGCATTTCAGTTGGCTGATGTCGACCGTGACCTCCCCTGGCATGGCGGGCGGGCGCGATTCCGGCCAGGACGACGCGCTCGCAGCAGGCGGCGCGGTGCGCAAGGTGCTGGTGGTCGACGACGAAGCCGATCTGGCCGACCTGGCCGAGGCCCTGCTTGCCAGCCGCGGCCTGGCCGTCGTGGTCGCCAATTCGGCCGTGCAGGCGCTGCGCATCCTCGGGCAGGACGAGGACATCGACGCGCTCTTTTCGGACGTCAT
The DNA here is from genome assembly GCF_042656795.1 of Massilia jejuensis. NCBI lineage: Bacteria > Pseudomonadati > Pseudomonadota > Betaproteobacteria > Burkholderiales > Oxalobacteraceae > Massilia > Massilia jejuensis. Next base: position 122,801 of record NZ_JBHSMS010000079.1, read on the forward strand.
GATGCCCGGCATGAATGGGCTGCAACTGGCGGACGCCGTCAGCGAATTCTTCCCGCGCGTAAAAATCATCCTCACCTCCGGCTATACGGCCCCGTCCATGTTCGACGGGCGCCAGCACCGCTATCTGTTTACGCCCAAGCCCTATACGCTCGAGACGATCATCACGCTGCTGCGCAGCTGAGCGATTGCGCCACGGCCGTCATCGGGGCAAGGATTCCCGCCTGCCGCTTCGGCCGCATGCTGCCCAGCCAATGCCTGTAAAATGGCGCTCCCGGCATGGCGGCCTGCCCTGCCCTCGCGAACACGATTGACATGACCACCGTTCCTACCGAAATCAACGCCGCCGCGGCACGCGCAACGTCGGAAAAAGTTACGCCGATGATGGCCCAGTACCTGGGCATCAAGGCCGATTACCCGACCATGCTGGTGTTCTACCGCATGGGCGACTTTTACGAGCTGTTCCACGACGACGCCGAAAAGGCGGCGCGCATCCTCGGCATCACGCTCACCGCGCGCGGCACCTCGAACGGCAATCCGATCAAGATGTGCGGCGTGCCCTTCCATTCGCTCGACGGCTACCTCGCCAAGCTGGTCAAGCTGGGCGAATCGTGCGCGATCTGCGAGCAGATCGGCGACCCGGCCACCAGCAAGGGACCGGTCGAACGCAAGGTGGTGCGCGTCGTCACGCCCGGCACCCTGACCGATTCCGACCTGCTGCCGGAGAAAGCGGAGCGTTCGCTGCTGGCGCTCTGCACCGTCGACGCGCGCAAGTCGTCGACCGTGGGCCTGGCCTGGCTGTCGCTGGCCAGCGGCGCGCTGCGCCTGATGGAATTCTCGGGCGACGAACGCGCGGTCGGCGCGCGCCTGGCGCAGGAACTGGAACGCATCGCGCCGGCCGAGATCCTGCGCGCCGACGATGGCGACATGGCCGAGGACAAGCCGTTCGCCCATACCCAGCGCGTGCCCGCGTGGCATTTCGACGTGGTCAAGGGCCACAAGGCGCTGGTCGAACAGCTCGGCGTGGCCACCCTCACCGGCTTCGGCGCCGATGGCCTGGGCGCCGCCTTCGGCGCGGCCGGCGCGCTCCTGCGCTATGCGCAATCGACCCAGGGCCGCGGCCTGCAGCACGTAAACAGCCTCGCCGTCGAAAGCGGGAACGAATTCATCGGCCTCGATGCCGCCACCCGCCGCAACCTGGAGCTGACGGAAACCATCCGCGGCCAGGAAGCGCCGACCCTGTTCTCGCTGCTCGACGGCTGCCGCACCGCGATGGGTTCGCGCCTGCTGCGCCACTGGCTGCACCACGCGCGGCGCGACCAGCGCGTGGCGCGTTCGCGCCATGAAGCGATCGCGGCGCTGGCCCAGGGCGAGGCGGCCGCCGGCCTGTCGGCCACGCTCAAGGAAGTGCCCGACATCGAGCGCATCACGACGCGCATCGCACTGCTGTCGGTGCGCCCGCGCGACCTGGCCAGCCTGCGCGACGGCCTTGGGCAGTTGCCCGCCTTGCGCCGGCAAGTCGCGGCCTGCTTCATTCCGGGCGACTCGTGCCTGCTGCGCGAACTGCACGAGGCCATCGACACGCCCCTGCCCTGCCTTGACCTGCTGGCCCGCGCCGTGGCCGAGGAGCCGAGCGCGATGGTGCGCGACGGCGGCGTCTTCGCGGCGGGCTTCGATGCCGAACTCGACGAACTGCGCGCGCTGTCGCAGAACGCCGGCCAGTTCCTGGTCGACCTGGAAACGCGCGAGCGCGCCCGCACCGGCATTGCCAACCTGCGCGTCGAGTACAACAAGGTGCACGGGTTCTATATCGAGGTCACCAACGGCCAGGCCGACAAGGTGCCCGACGATTACCGCCGCCGCCAGACCCTGAAGAACTGCGAGCGCTACATCACGCCGGAACTGAAGGCCTTCGAAGACAAGGCGCTGTCGGCCCAGGACAAGGCGCTGGTGCGCGAAAAGGCGCTCTACGACGAGCTGCTCGCTTGCCTGGCGCCGCACATCGGCGCGCTGCAGCGCGTTGCGCAGGGCCTGGCCCAGCTCGACACGCTGGTCGCCCTGGCGACCCACGCGCTGCGCCACAACTGGTGCGCGCCGCAACTGGTCGACGCGCCCTGCCTTGCCATCGCCGAAGGCCGCCATCCGGTGGTCGAGCGCCAGATCGAGCGCTTCATCGCCAACGACTGCCAGCTCTCCAACGAGCGGCGCCTGCTGCTCATCACCGGCCCGAACATGGGCGGCAAATCGACCTTCATGCGCCAGACCGCGCTGATCGTGCTGCTGGCCTATGTCGGCAGCTATGTGCCGGCGGCGAGCGCGACGATCGGTCCGATCGACCGCATCTTCACCCGCATCGGCGCCAACGACGACCTGGCCGGCGGGCGCTCGACCTTCATGGTCGAGATGACCGAATCGGCCGCGATCCTGAACGGCGCCACCGAACACTCGCTGGTGCTGATGGACGAGGTCGGGCGCGGCACCTCGACCTTCGACGGCCTGGCGCTGGCCTGGGCGATCGCGCGCCACCTGATCGACACCAGCCGCAGCTTCACCCTGTTCGCGACCCATTATTTCGAATTGACCCAGCTGCCCGAGACCCACCCGAGCGCGGCCAACGTGCACCTCTCGGCGGTCGAGCACAAGGATACGATCGTGTTCCTGCACGCGGTACAGGAGGGTCCGGCCTCGCAGAGCTACGGCCTGCAGGTGGCGCAGCTGGCGGGCGTGCCCCCGGGCGTGATCAAGGCCGCGCGCAAGCACCTGGCGCGGCTCGAATCGCAGGCCGTGGGCAGCACGCTGCAGCTCGACCTGTTCGCGCCGCCCGGCGAGCACGAGACCGAGGAAGCGGCGCCGCCGGCGGCGCCGGCCCTGCCCCCGGCCTTGCTCGACGCCCTCGACCGGCTCGACCCGGACGCAATGACGCCGCGCGAGGCGCTCGAGCGGCTGTACGAACTCAAGCGCCTGGCCGCCTGATGCCGCCCCTGCGCCGCCTTCGCCACGCCGCCGCGCTGCTGACGCTGCTGTCGGCGGCGGCGTTCGGCGCGGCGCGCGACGGCGGGCGCGAAGGGCGCGAGGAGCACCGCTTCGGCGTCATCGGCCACGGCTTCGACAAGCCCGGCGACGAGCATTTCAAGAAGGCACTGGCCGAAACGAGCGAGCAGTCGATCGCCTTCGTCGTCGTCACCGGCATCAAGGCCGCGGGCGAGCCCTGCAGCGACAAGCTCTACCAGGAACGGTATGAACTGATCGGCAAGGCCAGGCGCCCCGTGATCGTGCTGCCGGCCGGCAGCGACTGGACCGACTGCCGCAACTCGGCGGGCCGCACCAACGCCGTCGAGCGCCTGAACCGGATGCGCGAACTGTTCCATGGCGAGCCGCACTCGCTCGGCGTCAGGAAGCTGCCCTTGACGCGCCTGTCGATGAGCCCGCGCTTTCGCAGCTATGCCGAAAACGCCCACTGGACCGTGGACTCGGTGCTGTACGCCACCGTGAATCTGCCCGCCAACAACAACCATTACCTGGCCGCGGCCGGGCGCAACAGCGAATACGAAGACCGGGCGGTGGCGACGCGCTTCTGGCTCAATCGCCTGTTCACGCTGGCGCGGCGCGACAAGGTCGATGCGATCGTGCTGTTCTCCGAGGGCGACTTGAAACCGCTGGCCGCGCCGACCGGCCTGCGCGGCCTGCTGCGCCGCGCGCCCGTCACGCGCGACGGCTTCGCCGCGCCCCGCAACCAGGTCCAGCTGCTGGCGCAGAAATTCGAGGGCAAGGTGCTGCTGGTCGACAGCGCGGCGCTGCCGAAAAAGGCGCGGCCGGCGATTGAATGGCGCGCCAATGTCGGGCACGTATCGGTCGGGGGCGAGGCGGTCGAAGTGAAGGTGACGCCGGGGGAAAAGGCGCTGTTCAGCCTGAAGGATGCAAGCGAGTGACACAGCGGGGACGATGCGTCCCCGCCGGCGTCGTCAATGCAGCGGCTGGCTACGGAAGTGGTCGCCCTCTTCGCCTTCGCCGCCGTCGTCCTCGCCATGATGATGGCCGTGGGCGCCGTGCACGTGGCCGTGGGCGATCTCTTCGTCGGTGGCGGCGCGCACGTCGACGACCGACAGTTCGAAGCGCAGGGCCATGCCGGCCAGCGGATGGTTACCGTCCAACACGACCTTGTCGTCGGCGATTTCGGTGACGGTGAAGATCATCGGCTCGTCGTCCGGCGCGCCGTCGGCCATGCCTTCGAACTGCATGCCCACTTCGAGCGGCTCCGGCAGCAGCTTGCGGTCTTCGACCTTGACCAGCTCGGCATCGTAGTCGCCGAACGCGTCGTCCGGCTCGACCTGCAGGGTCGACGAATAGCCAACTTCCTTGCCGTCGAGTTCTTCTTCGATTTTCGGCAGGGTGTTTTCGTAACCGCCATGCAGGTAGACCATCGGCTGCACGCCTTCTTCGATCAGGTTGTTCTGTGCGTCCGACAGTTTGTAGTTCACCGTCACGACCGTATTCTTGGCAATCTTCATCGCGTTTCCTTTCGTTGTAAGGAGCGGATTATAACCTCCCTCCGCTTTCGCCCATGATAGGGCTGGTTATAATGACGCATGAAAAAATTACAGCTACTAGGGAACATCACTCCCGCCCAATTCCTGCGCGATTACTGGCACAAGAAGCCCCTGCTGATCCGTAACGCCATCCCCGGTTTCAAGCCCTTGCTGAAGTTCGAGAAGCTCGCCGAAGCCGCGGCCGCGAACCACGTCGAGTCGCGCCTGGTCACGGGCGTCGACGGCCAGTGGGACCTGCAGCATGGTCCGCTCGCTGCGCTGCCGCCGCGCACCCAGCCCGGATGGACCCTGCTGGTGCAGGGCGTCAACCTGATCGACGAACGTGCAGACGCACTCTTGCGCCAGTTCCGCTTCCTGCCCGACGCGCGCCTGGACGACCTGATGGTCAGCTACGCCACCGACGGCGGCGGCGTCGGTCCGCACTTCGATTCCTACGACGTCTTCCTGCTGCAGGCGCACGGCAGGCGGCGCTGGAAGATCAGCGCCCAGCGAGACCTGGCGCTGGTCGAAGGCATGCCGCTGAAGATCTTGTCGAACTTTACCCCGGAAGAGGAATTCGTGCTGGAACCGGGCGACATGCTGTACCTGCCCCCGCACTACGCGCACGACGGCGTGGCCGAAGGCGAATGCATGACCTATTCGATCGGGTTCCGCGCGCCCTCGTTCCAGGAACTGGGCGAAGCCTTCCTGCAGTTCATGGCCGACTCGATCGACCTGCCCGGCCGCTATGCCGACCCGGACCTGCAGCCGGCGAAAAACCCGGCCGAGATCCCGCGCGAGATGCTCGCCAGCGTCACCGAGGAACTCAACAAGGTGCGCTTCGACGAGGAAGACGTGACGATCTTCTTCGGCGAATACATGTCCGAGCCCAAGCACAACGTGTTCTTCACGCCGCCCGCAAAACCGCTGGTGGTCGGCCGCTTCATGGAGACGGCGGCCAGGCGCGGCCTGAAACTGTCGCCGAAGTCGCTGATGCTCTACCGCGGCAAGCACGTCTTCATCAACGGCGAATCGTTTGCGGTCAGCCGTGCGGACAAAATCGTCCTCGACGTGCTGGCCAACGAACGGCGCCTGTCCGGCGAGGCGCTGGCCCAGGCATCGGACGATGTGCTCGAAGCGCTCTACACCTGGTACCAGGACGGCTGGATCGAACTGGGGTAGGCGATGAGCGAACCGGCAATCGTGCGCTTCGATACGCGCCGCGCGCTGCAGGCGCACTGGCGCGCGCTGCTGGGCCGGGCGGTACGCCGGATCGACCTGTTCGATCCGGATTTCGCCATGCTGCCACTGGGCGCGCCGGACGTCGAGGCGACGCTGCGCGCCTTCCTGCGCGGCGGCGGCACGCTGCGCCTGGCGCTGCACGACGCGAATTTTATTGCGCGCGCGTGTCCACGCTTTCTGGGTCTGGCGCGTTACTACAGCCAGCGGATCGAATGCCGCCGGAGTCCGCGGTCGCTGCGGCACCTGTCCGATGCCTTTGCCCTGGCCGATGGCCTGCATGTCGTACGGCGCTTCCATTGCGATCACATGCGTGGCGAAGCGGCGTTCGATGCGCCGGCGGCGGTGGAACCGCCGGCTGTCCGCTTCGAGGCATTATGGGAAGAATCGGAGACGATCCTCTGCCCGACTGTTGTGGGACTGTAAATTATGCAGATATCAACACCTGAAGACGTTTCTTGACCTTTGTAGCATCTTGTAACAAAATGAATCTTATCAAGACACAAAATACTTCCATTTAGGCATGTGTTTTCTATTGCGATTCATGAAATTTGGCTATAATATCGGGTTAGGAAGGTTCCGTTGTTTATCAAGCACTGTTACCAGTATGAAAGCACACGAGAATTCCAACGCGCGATAATTACCGGTAATTATTCATCGCTACAACAAGTACTCACTTAATTAAGGAAAAACCATGAAAAAATCCCTGCTGATCGTTTCGCTGATGGCTGTTGCTCTGGCTGCTTGCTCGAAAAAAGAAGAGACCACCACCACCACCACCACCCCAGCTGCTGTTGAAGCACCTGCTGCAACGACCACCACCGACGCCGCTGCTCCAGCTGCAACCACCACCACCACCACCACCACCGACGCCGCTGCTACCCCAGCCGCTGACGCTGCTGCTGCTGCCGCAACCGCTTCGGCTGCTGCCGCCGACGCTGCTTCGGCTGCTTCGACCGCCGCTGACGTCGCTGCTGACGCTGCCAAGAAGTAATCAGGTATCCACTGATGAAAAAACCGGTCTGCGGACCGGTTTTTTTTCGCCCATCGGTTTGTTTTTGCATGTCGGCAGGCATGCGATCGGCAAAAACAGGGGCGTGAAAAAGCCGGCCACATGGACCGGCTATTCATTCATGCGTCAGCGATTACTTCAGCTCGTCATTGAGCAGCGAGAGAATCTTCTTGCCCGTCGCCGAGGTATCGGCCGCGCCCGCATTATCCTGCACGCTCACGCTGCTGGCATTGCCGTTCGGCTCGGCCTTGACCACCACGCGGTAACGCTGGGCTTCCTTGGCCTTGTCGGAATCGCCGAAGCTGAACAGGCGCTTGACGAAGCCTTCCTTGTTCGAGCCGTCCGGATCGACGTAGCGCACGAAATAGACGCCCTGCACGCGGTCGCGGTCTTCGACGGTGAAGCCGACGCGGTCGAGCGCCAGGCCGACGCGGCGCCAGGCGCGGTCGAAGCCTTCGTTGACCTCGACGCGGTCGCCCAGCAGCTTGGCCTGCTGCGGCGCCGGCGCCGCGTTTGCCACGGTCGCCTCCGCCGCCTTGACCTGGGCCGGCTCGGTGGCGCCGGTCAGGCGCGCGACGAGACGCGCCAGGAACTGCGATTCGAGGGCCGGATCGTTCGGACGCACGGTCCAGGCCGTCGTTTCCTTGGCCGGGCCGGTCAGCACTTCCTCGGCGCCGCGATGGCTGATGTAGATCTCGGTCGAGCCGTCCGGCAGGCGCTCGAGGCGGGTGCGGTACTTGTCGCGCTCGCCGGTCGAATAGGCGCGGTCGAACACGCGGCCGATCGTGCGGCGCACGATGTCCTGCGGGATCTTGGCACGGTTCTCGGCCCATTCGGTTTCCATGACGCCGGTCGTGCTCGACTCCAGCGCCAGCACGAAGCCGGCGTCCTGCCAGAACTGGCGCACCTGCGGCCATAGCTGCTCGGGCGTCTGCCTGACCACCAGCCAGCGCTGGTCGCCGGCACGCTCGACGCGCACCGCTTCGGTCGCGACCGGGCCCACGGCGCCGGCGCCGGGGGCCGCGAGCGCCACCGTGCCTGCCTGCGCCGCGGCGCCGGCCGGCTGCATGCCGGAAGCGGTGGCCACGCCGCGGCCATCCGGCACGGCGTAGCGGTTTTCCTTCGACAGCTGGGTCAGGTCGGGCGGCACGTCCAGCGGTGCGGCTTTCCTGGACGCCTTGTAGTCCACCTTGTCGGACTCGAACACGGTCGTGCATGCGGCCAGGGAAAGCGCCATGGCGCCCAGGGCCAGCACGCGCACGGGAGCGGAGGTCGTCTTATTGCTTTTAGTCATAGCGTTACATTGTCTGATCGGTAAACGGAGACCCTCATGGGAGGATCATCACTGCGGGGATTGGGGGACCAGGCCCGCGGCGCGCAGGGCTGCGCGGACGGTGTCGTGGAAGGGGCTCGACAAGGGCGCAAGCGGCAGGCGCAGGCCGGGCGGCATCTTGCCCATCTCGGCCAGTGCCCACTTGACCGGCACCGGATTCGGCTCGACGAAGAGCTTGGCATGCAGGTCGAGCACGCGGTTGTTGATCTCGACGGCACGCTTGACGTCGCCGGCCATCGCGGCAACGCACAGTTCGTGCATGGCGCGCGGGGCGACGTTGGCGGTGACCGAAATATTGCCGGCGCCGCCGCAGAACATCAGGGCCATCGCGGTCGGATCGTCGCCCGAGTACACGGCGAAGGACGGGTCGACCGTGCGCAGCAGTTCGATGCCGCGTCCGATATTGCCGGTCGCATCTTTCACCCCGACGATATTGGCAATCGACGCCAGGCGCGCGATGGTCTCGTTGCTCATGTCGGCGACGGTGCGGCCCGGCACGTTGTAGAGGATGATCGGCAGGTCGACCGCTTCGGCGATGGCCTTGAAGTGACGGTACATGCCTTCCTGGGTCGGACGGTTGTAGTACGGCACCACCTGCAGCGAGGCGTCGGCGCCGACTTCCTTCGCGCCGCGCGTCAGGGCGATGGCTTCGGCGGTCGAATTGCCGCCGCTGCCGGCGATGACGGGAATCCGGCCGGCCACGTGGTCCACGGTAAGCTTGATCAATTCGACGTGCTCGTCCGGCGTGACGGTGGCCGATTCGCCGGTCGTGCCGACGATGACGATACCGTCGGTGCCTTCTGCAACGTGCCAGTCGATCAATGTGCGCAGGCCGTCCTTGTCCAGACTGCCGTCTTCGAACATCGGCGTAACGATTGCTACAATGCTGCCCTTAATCATAGTCAGTGGTACGTGCGGTAGAGGAAAAATCTGATTGTAGCGGATCGTCCGCCAATATGGTTCATTCCCGACCAACTAAATGGTCGAGCCGGCCCTCGATGGGGAGGAAGCCGGGCCCGGCCGCGCAGATGCGCTGCACCCGGGCCGGCTTCGGCAGCGCCAGCACGCCGTCTTCGTAGGCGAGCACCGTGAGGCCGCCCCGCGCGGCCAGTTCCAGCAGTTCGCCCGGGTGCAGCAGGAAGGCCGGATTCGCGGGCTTGCCGAAGGCTTCGTTACCGAGCGCAAAGGTTTCATAGATCAGCACGCCATCCGGCGCCAGGCTGTTCACGATATCGTCCAGCACGGGCCGGTGCAGGTAGTTCGTCACCACGATGCCGGCGAAGCGCGCGGCGCCGAAAGGCCAGCGCGCGCCCTCCACTTCCAGGTCGATCCGCATGGTCGCGATGCCGGGACCGGCAGCCAGCGCCAGCGCCTGCGGGTCGCGGTCGACGGCCAGCACCGGATGGCCGAGCCCTGCGAACAGGCGCGCGTGGCGCCCGCCGCCGCAGGCCAGGTCGAGGACTTCGCCGGGCGGCACGGCGGCGCCGAAGCGGCGCACCCAGGGAGAAGCGTCCAGGCTAGGGGCGTGCATCATGTCAGGAAGAAGGTAAAGGGCGAAGCGATCAGTTTCACCGCCTGGGCGCCGAGCCACATGACCGGCTGCACCCAGAAGGCGAGCAGGTTGAAGTACAGGAGCGCGAGCAGGATGAAAAAGCCGTAGGGCTCGATCTTCGCGAACTTGAAGGCCAGGCGCTGCGGCAGCATGCTGGTGACGACGCGTCCGCCGTCGAGCGGCGGCAGCGGGAACAGGTTGAACGCGAAGATCAGCAGGTTCGTCACGATGCCGGCCTGCGCCACCTTGTGCGGGAAGTCCTCGCTCACGTCCAGGGCCGTCAGCACCACGGCCAGGACCAGCCACATCACCGCCATCACGAAGTTGGCCAGCGGACCGGCCAGGGCGACCCAGGCCATGTCGCGCTTCGGATTGCGCAGGTTGCCGAACTGGACCGGCACCGGCTTGGCATAGCCGAACACGAAGCCCGACATCAGGTACAGCGCGATCGGAATGACGATCGTGCCGAGCAGGTCGATGTGCGAGATCGGATTGAGGGTCATGCGCCCCTGCGCGTACGCCGTGTTGTCGCCGAAATAGCGGGCGGCGTAGGCATGGGCGGCTTCGTGCAGGGTAATCGCGAAAAGAACGGGCAGCGCGTAGACTGCGATGTTGCGAACGATTTCATCCATAGGGGAGCGATTCTAGCAGAGCCGGACACGGCGGTCCGGCAGGTAAGGGGCGGTCAGAGGCCGAATGCGGCGGGGTCGCCCCGGCCCGCGCGTACGAGCACCGGCTCGGCACCGGTCAGGTCGACGATCGTCGTCGCCTCCAGCATGCCGGCGCCGCCGTCGATCACCAGTTCGATCTGCCGTTCGAGGCGCGCACGCACCTCGTCCGGGTCCGACAGCATGTGCGCATCGCCCGGCAATTGCAAGGTCGTGCCGATCAGCGGCTCGCCCAGCTCTTCCAGCAGCGCCAGCGTGATCAGGTTTTCCGGCACGCGCAGGCCGATGGTCTTGCGCGACGGGTGGGACAGGCGGCGCGGCACGTCGCGCGTCGCTTCCAGGATGACGGTGTAGGGCCCAGGCATGGTGGCCTTGAGCATGCGGTACTGGGCATTGTCGACGCGCGCGTACTGGGCGATTTCCGACAGGTCGCGGCACAGCATGGTCAGGTGATGCTTGTCGTCGATGCCGCGCACGCGGCGCAGTTTTTCGACGGCGGCCTTGTCGTCGAGCTGGCACACGAGCGCATAGGCCGAGTCGGTCGGCAGCGCGACCACGCCGCCGGAACGGATGATCTGCGCTGCCTGCTTGACGAGACGTGCCTGCGGGTTTTCTGGATGGATCTGGAAAAACTGGCTCATCGCGCGCCCGCCTGCGCCGAAGACCTCAGCGCCTGCAGGGCTGCGATCCGCTCTTCCATCGGCGGGTGGGTCGAGAACAGCGCGCCCCAGCCGCCGCCGCCGCCGGAAATACCGGAAGCGCTCATCGACGACGGCAGCATGCCGGGCTGCAAGCCGCCCAGGCGCGCGAGCGCGTTCTGCATCGGCACCGCGCTGCCCAGCAGCTGGGCCGAGCCGGCGTCGGCGCGGAATTCGCGCTGGCGCGAAAACCAGGCGACGATGATCGAGGCAACCAGGCCGAACAGGAGCTCGCAGACGAACACCGACGCCATGTAGCCGATGCCGCGGCCGTCTTCGTTACGCAGCAAGAGCTTGTCGACGAAAAAGCCGACCACGCGCGACAGGAACACGACGAAGGTGTTGACCACACCCTGGATCAGGGTCAGCGTGACCATGTCGCCGTTGGCGATGTGCGCCACTTCATGGCCGAGCACGGCCTCGACTTCGTCGCGGGTCATGCCTTGCAGCAAGCCCGTCGACACGGCCACCAGGGCCGAGTTCTTGAAGGCGCCGGTGGCGAACGCGTTCGGCTCGCCATCGTAGACCGCCACCTCCGGCATGGCGATCCCGGCACGCTCGGCCAGCTGGCGCACGGTATCGACCAGCCACAGCTCGGTCGAGTTCTGCGGCTGCTCGATCACGCGCGCGCCGGTCGACCACTTGGCCATCGGCTTGCTCAACAGGAGCGAGATGATCGAGCCGGTGAAGCCCACCACCAGCGAAAACACGGCCAGCGCGCCGACATCGATCCCTTCCGCGCTCACCGCGCGTCCCACCCCGAGCAGGTTGAGGACGAGCGTCAGCACCAGCACAACCGCGAGGTTGGTAGCAAGGAATAACACAATGCGCTTCATGGCTTGCCTCCGAGGCAGGAATGACGTTAACAGGCTGCCAAGATAAGGGTGCCAAAGGGAAAATTCAAGGGCGGCGGCTTACGACGGGCTTAAACCGCCGTGCGCGCGCGCCGGATGGACGCTAAAACCAGTCGTGCCAGACAGGGGTGACGCCGGCAGGCAGCGGCGGCAAGGCATCGAACTCCACCCGCGCCTCCCCCGGCGCATGGAAGTCGGTCCCGCGCGAGGCCAGGAAACCATAGCGCCGCGCCACCTCGGCATAGGTCGCATACTGGTCCGGCGTATGGCTGCCGGTCACCACCTCGATCGCATTGCCGCCCAGCTGGCGGAATTCGTCGAACAGCGCATCCTCGGCCGTCTGCGACAACTTGTAGCGGCCCGGATGCGCGATCACGGGGATGCCGCCGGCGCCGCGGATCCAGGCCATCGCCTCGGACAGCGCGGCCCAGCGGTGCGGCACATACCCCGGCTTGCCTTCGGTCAGGAAGCGGCGAAACACGTCGGCGGTCGTGGCGCACTTGCCGCACTCGACCAGGTAGCGCGCGAAATGGGTGCGCGAGAGCAGGTCCGGGTTGCCGACGAAGTGGAGCGCGCCTTCGTAGGCGCCCGGAATGCCGGCCTCTTCCAGCTGGGCGGCGATCTCGCGGCCGCGCGCGTCGCGCCCCTGGCGGGTTTTCGCCAGGCCCGCCAGCAACGCCGGATCGTCCGCATCGATCTGCAGGCCGACCAGGTGCACGGTCTGGTTTGCCCAGGTGACGGAAATCTCGACGCCCGGCACGAAGCGCATGCCCTGCTCCCCGGCGGCCGCGCGGGCGGACGCGATGCCCCCCACTTCGTCGTGGTCGGTCAGGGCCCAGACCTCGACCCCACCCTTGCGCGCATAGGCGGCCAGCGGCGCCGGCGCGAGCACGCCGTCGGAGACATTGGAATGGCAGTGGAGATCGACTTTCAGCATGGTGCGCAGCGGTTTTCTGGACGAGCAAGCATTGTACGCCGCATTGGGCGACCCGGCGCGGCCGCTTCCGCCTGCCGGGCAGGCAATGCTGGCGTTGCTCATTCTGCGGAGAAAAAAGAGAATGAAGACCTGCCACGGCGGCTGCCACTGCGGCGCGGTGCGCTGCGAGGCCGACCCCCGGCGCCTGTCGCGCGCTTGCAAATATTATTTGCCGTTACAGGTATTCATGCAAATATCGTTTGCACCCGACCCCTGCGGGTCGCCGGCTATTTCGCCAGGAACTGCTCGATCAGGCGTGCCAGTACGGCCGGCTGATCGTGGTGTACCATGTGCCCCGCGTCGGCCACGATATGGGCTTCGACCTGGGCCATGTGGCCCAGGCGCCGGTCCACTTCGGCGCGCATCTCGTCCTGCGGGCCCATCCAGCGCCACATGTCCGTCTGCGCCGCCTCGATCCACAGGACCGGGGCGCTGATCCGTTTCCACATCGCGATCATCTCGTCGAGGTGGTACAGCAGCGGCCCCGGCATCTTGTGCGCCGGGTCCCCGAGAATCTCGTACTCGCCCGCTTCGTTGCGCGCCGACCAGTGCTCGGCCAGGAAGTGCGCGCGCTCGGCCGGCAGGCGGGGGTTGGTCTTGCGCAAGCGCCCCGCCACTTCCTCCAGGCTGGCATAGGCGCGCATGGCCGGCGGCATGCGCAATTCGTCGAGCCACTTGGCCATGCGTCCGGGCGCCTGCTCCGGTCTGGCGCCCATCAGCCCGATGCCTTCCAGGTTGATCAGCTTGCTGACGCGTTCCGGCCGCACGCCGGCAAACATGCTCACGACGTTGCCGCCCATGCTGTGGCCCAGCAGGTTCACCGCTTCCTCGGGCGCATAATGCGCCAGCAAGGCGTCCAGGTCGGCCACGTAGTCCGGGAACCAGTAGGTATCCGAATGGGCGCGCTCGGACAGCCCGAATCCGCGCCAGTCGTTGGCGATCACATGCCAGTCGCCCGCCAGGCTGTCGACGACGAACTGGAACGAGGCCGACATGTCCATCCAGCCGTGCGACATGAACAGTTTCGGGGCGCCTGCGCGGCCCCAGTGGCGCACATGGGTACGCAGGCCGCGGACGGTCAGGAATTCGGAACGGGAAGGTGTCATGGCTGGCTGAAAAAGTACGGTCGTTCGGATCGAATCCGCCGATTATACGCAAGGCGTTGAATTCCTGCCGGCCAGCCCCACCTGCCCACATTCGGGGATGTGCAACGACGACGGACGCGAGGGCGTAAAATAGCGGCATTACAACTCTTGCGCGAGCATATCCATGGCGATTTACCAGCTGGGCGAGCATGCGCCCGAGATCGATGCATCGGCGTTCGTCGCCGATTCGGCCAACCTGATCGGCAAGGTCACTCTCGAGGCCAATGCCTCGGTGTGGTTCGGCGTCACGATTCGCGGAGACAATGAACGCATCACGATCGGGGAAAACAGCAATGTCCAGGAAGGCACGGTGATGCACACCGACGTCGGCTACCCGCTCGTCATCGGCAAGGGCGTCACCGTCGGCCACCAGGCCATGCTGCACGGCTGCACGGTGGGCGACGGTTCGCTCATCGGCATCCAGGCCGTGATCCTGAACGGCGCCAGCATCGGCAAAGGCTGCCTGGTCGGCGCCGGCGCCCTGGTTACCGAAGGCAAAGCGTTCCCGGATAACTCACTGATATTGGGTTCGCCTGCGAAAGTGGTGCGGACGCTCACGGAAGAAGACCTGCAGCGCCTGCAAGCCAGCGCCGCCAGTTATGTGGTGCGTGGCCAGTTGTTCAAGGCGCAGCTCAAGTACATCGGATAGACAATGACGACAACGGACACCAAGGACACCCTTCAGAAATTCATCTTCGACAACGCCGCCGTGCGCGGCGAGCTGGTCGAGATTTCCGACACCTGGCGCGAGATCCAGGCCCGTCACGGCTACCCGAAGCCCGTGCGCGCCATACTGGGCGAGATGGTGGCGGCCTCGGCCCTGCTGTCGGCCAACCTGAAATTCAACGGCTCGATCGTGATGCAGATCCACGGCGACGGTCCCGTGCGCCTGCTCGTGGTCGAGTGCGACGCCGACCTGCGCATCCGCGCCACCGCCAAGCTGGCCCCGGGGGTGGATGTGGCGGACGACGCCACCCTGAGCCAGCTGCTCAACGTCAACCGCAAGGGCCGCTTCGTCATCACGCTCGACCCGCTCGAGAAGATGCCCGGCCAGCAGCCCTACCAGGGCATCGTCCCGCTCGACGGCGAGAGCGTGGCGACCGTCATCGAAAACTACATGATGCGTTCCGAGCAGCTCGACACGCGCCTGTGGCTCGCGGCCGACGACAAGGTCGCGCGCGGCCTGCTGCTGCAAAAGCTGCCGCGCCACGGCGGCAAGGATGACCAGACGGTGCAGGCGAGCGAAGAAGAAGACCTCGAGACCTGGAACCGCGCGGTCGTGCTCGGCAGCACCCTGAAGCAGGAAGAATTGCTCAGCACCGACATCGCAAGCCTGCTCAACCGCCTGTTCTGGGAAGAGACGATCCGCGTCTTCGATCCGCAGCATCCGCAATTCCACTGCAGCTGCACCCGCGAAAAAGTCGGCAACATGCTGAAAATGCTGGGCCGGCCGGAAGTCGAGGCGGCGCTGTCCGACCTCGGCGAACTGGGCATCAACTGCGACTTCTGCGGCAAGCACTACGCCTTCGACAAGGTCGATTGCGCCCAGCTGTTTGCAAGCGATGCGCCGGTCGAAAGCCTGATTCCACCGAGCGCGAGCATTAACTGAACCGGCCGGTGTCGATGTCCCGGATTTGAAACGGGGCATCGTACGACAGGGTTTTCCGGCCGGTGCTAAGCTGTTGCATTGTTAACAGTGTTGCTGTTTCGATCAACACTGTCACTTCACCAAGGGGAGAACCGCAATGCACATGGATACCGGAATCAGCAACGAAGACCGCGCCAAGATCGTCGAGTCGCTCTCGACCGTCCTGGCCGATGCCTACATGCTCTACCTGAAGACGCATAATTTCCACTGGAACGTGACCGGCCCGATGTTTTCGAGCCTGCACGTGATGTTCGAGGAGCAGTACACCGAACAGTGGACCGCGCTGGACGACATCGCCGAGCGCATCCGCGCCCTCGGCCATTTCGCGCCGGCCACCTACAAGCGCTACGCCGAGCTGTCGAACATCACGGAAGAGCCGGACGTGCTCTCGGCCAAGGACATGATCCGCCAACTGGTCGACGGCAATGAAATCCTGACCCGCACCCTGCGCGCGGGCGTGAAGGTCGCCGACGAACTCGACGACTTCCCGACCGCCGACATGCTCACGACCCGCATGGAAGTCCACGAGAAAAACGCGTGGATGCTGCGCTCCTTCCTCGAGCAGGGCGCCGGCGCGACCCAGGGCGACGCTTCGTCGGACTGAGCTTTTTGCAGGATTCGTCGACGATGCGCGATACGCCCCGCTCCGCCTTTCCCCATTTCCTGGCGCTGCCGACGCGCTGGATGGACAATGACAGCTACGGGCATGTCAACAACGTCAACTACTACAGCTTCTTCGACACCGCGGTCAATCAGTTCCTGATCGGCCGCGGCGTGCTCGATATCCACACGGATGAAGTCGTCGGCTTCGTGGTCGACACTTCCTGCTCCTACTTCAGTTCGATCTCGTTTCCCGACCTGGTCCACGTCGGCTTGCGCGTTGCCAAATTGGGTAATGCCAGCGTGCGCTACGAACTGGCCCTGTACCGCAACGACGAGGCGCTGCCCTCGGCGGCGGGACATTTCGTGCATGTGTACGTGGACCGGCGCAGCGCTACTTCGCGCCCGATTCCCGCGCCGGTGCGCGCTGCGCTGCAGGCGCTGGCCTGAGGACGAACATCGACGCCGGTGCACGGGCGCCGGCGCGCATCGCCTTCACCGTACGCGTCTCGTCCCCAGAGCTTCGAGCAGCTCTTCCATTGGGACCGGCTTGGCGAAATGCCGATCGAACCCTGCTTCCTCGGACAGCACGATATCCGACTGTTTTCCGTATCCCGACAGCGCGATGAAGACCGCCTTGGCCAGGCGCGGCATTGCCTTCATCTGGCGGCACAGGGCGCGCCCGTCCTGCTCGGGCAGTCCGATGTCCAGGACGACGACGTCGAGCGGCTCGGCGCGCGCGCATGCGAGGGCGTCGCGCGCGCTGTAGGCGACGAACAGCGTGTGCCCGTTGGCCTCGAGCAGCGATGCCGTCGCATCGGCGGCGTCACGGTTGTCGTCCACCACCAGGATCCGCCGCGGCGCGCCGGCCCCCGTATCGTACGCGGGGAGCGCAGCCGTCGGGGCCGGGCGCGGGGCCGCTGCCAGCCGCGGCAGGGTGATCACGAACCGGCTTCCCTGGCCGAGCCCGGCGCTGTCGGCCGATACCGTTCCCTCATGCAGTTCCGTGATCTTCTTGACCAGGGCCAGGCCGATGCCCAGGCCGCCCTGGGAGCGGTCGATCGAACGCTCGGCCTGGACGAACAAGTCGAAGATGCGCGGCAAGAAGGCGGGCGCGATCCCCTGCCCCTGGTCGCTCACGGCAACGTGGACATGCTGCTCCGTGGCGCTGATGGCGACGTCGATGCGGCTGCCTTCGGGGCTGTAGCGATTCGCGTTCGTCAACAGGTTGCTGATCACCTGGGTAAGGCGCGTGCGGTCGCCGCAGACGTGGACCGGCTCGTCGGGAACATCGATTTCCAGGACCTGCCGTTTCGACGCCACCGCCGCGCGTACCTGCTCGAGCGCACCGTGCAGCGCCGCCGTCAAGTCCACCGGCTTCTTTTCCACCGTCACGAGCCCGCGCGTCACGCGCGACACATCGAGGAGGTCGTCCACCAGTTTGCTCATGTGCCACACCTGGCGCGAAATCATTTCCCCGGTCTGGGCGATGCGCTGCTGGTCAGCGCGGATGAACTTCAGGAGTTCGGCCGCCGTGCTGATGCCTGCAAGCGGATTGCGCAGTTCGTGGGCCAGCATCGCGAGAAACACGTCCTTGCTCGCATTGGCGTGGGCCAGTTCGCGGTTGGCCGCTTCCAGATTGCTCGCTTGCTTCGCCAGGCGCGCCTGCAGGGTTTTCATCTGCTGGCCGAAATAGCTGATCGTGGTGCCGATTGCCAGGAAGAGCAACAGGATGACGCTGGCCTGGCTCGACAGCAGGGGGCTGTAAGGCGAGATGAACAGGTAGCTGCTGATCGCGGCGCTCACGAGCGTGCAGGCGATACCCGGCCCGAAGCCCCCATACAAGGCCGAGATCACCACCGGTACCGTGAAAATGACGACCGGGACCGCGCCCCCCAGGATCGGGCCGAGCTCGAAGCGCAAGGCCGCCGCGATCAAGGCGCCGGCGACGGCCAGCAGATAGGCGGAGCCGTGCCGCGCAAGCCAGTGGCGCATGCTCGCAAACGGTCGAAGTGTGGTGAAAAATGGCATGGGCACGGCTGGTCTGGCGAAGCCAGCACTATACCCGTATTTATGTCGGCTGACTCTGGCGGAAACGGCTGGCAAATCGTCGTTGGCCGCCAGGCAAGCCGGCGCCGCGCCCGGTGTGGCGCGTGCAGGCGCCCTCGTGCCGGGCGCGGGCCTGCCCATGCATCGGCGTGTTCACGCCGGAGCTCGTGTCCGAATGTCAGACCTGACCCCAGCCGTGCCAGCCGTGATTGGCGGGGCACCAGGCACCTGCCCGGTTAGCGCAGGTGTGCGATCTCGACCTCTCCCTTTTCGTCGAAAATCGGGCAGGTGTTGACCGCCTGGACGGCCGCGTCGAAATCGGCGGCGGCAATGATCGCATAGCCCGACAGGGCGCTGGTGCTCAGCTTCGGGCCCAGCAGCCGGCTCGGGATCTCGACGCTGCCGTAGCTGAATGCACCCCGGTCCAGCAACGCCGCACCGAGCTGACCGAACCAAGCGTCCCAGGCCGCCGGGTCGTGCTGCGGCCCTTCCGCCGCGCCAATGGTCGCGCCTCGAAATACAAGCAGAAATCTGTCCATGCCGGCTCCTCCGCCAATTGGGTGATCAGCGGCGCGGCGCCGCATCGTGCCGAAACGGTAACATAAGCGCCGGCGCGGCGACGCACGGAAACCGGACAGTACCGTCCGCGCACGGCAATGCGGTGGCCATGCGGTCCAGTCCGCGGGACAGGATCGGGTCGCGCCGCGATTGATTCGCCGATCCGGCGGCACGCGTGCCCGCAAATAGGCATAATGGCAAGCTGATATCTGCCCCCTCTTATACCGACCTATGAACCGACCCCAACAGGACGCGGCACCGGCCTTGCCACCCGGTCTCGACCTGCCCCTGCTGCTCGATCACACCTCCGATGCCATCATCTGCCTGGACATCGACTGGCGCTATACCTATGTGAATCGTGCCGCGGAGATGCTGCTGCGGCGTAAACGCGGCAGTTTGCTCGGCCGTATTCACTGGCAGGAGTATCCTGCCTTGCTCGGTACGCCGGCGGAACGGCACTTGCGTGCGGCGCGCCAATCGGGACGGCCCGTCTCCTTCGAACAATTCCTGCCTGGCTTGTACGCCTGGCATGCCGTCATGGCGATACCGAGCGCCGGCACGCTGATGCTGGTCAGTCGCGACATCGGCGACCGGATGCGCATGCTGCGCGACGAAGCCGTCCGGGAAAGCTTGCGCAGCGTGCTGGAAAACGTGTCCGTTGCCGTCACCATCACACGCGGGTCCGAGCACCGCATCGAACTCCAGAACGCGTGCAGCCGTGCCTTGCTCGACGGCCGCAACGTGGAAGGCAGCACCGTGCGCAGTGCGTTGCCCGAAGCGGAGCAACAAGGATTCATCGCGCTCCTGGACCGCGTTTTCTCGTCCGGCGAAATGTTCGCCGGCGAAGACCTGTCCCTGACCTACGACAGGGACGGTTCCGGGACGCCGTGCCAGGCCTATTTCGACGTCACCTACCAGCCGATCTTCGACACCGACGGCCAGGTGTCGGGCATCCTGCATATGGCAGTGGAGGTCACCAAGCGTTTGACTGAAAGACAATTGCTGTCACGTTACGCCGCCGAACGCGATGCCGCCTTGCGCCAACTGTCCGAAGGCGTGATCATGACCGACCCCCATGGACGCATCACCTTCGTCAACGAGCGCGCTGCCGCACTCCACGGCGTCTCCGTGCTGGACATCGGCGTCGATGCCTATGCCGACACCTATCAACTGCTGACCCTGGACGGCTTGCCGTATCCACCCGAGCAGCTTCCGCTCGCCCGTTCGGTCCTGCATGGCGAAACCGTCACCAATGCGCGCTGGTGCATCAGGCGCCCGGACGGTACGACGCTGGCGGTGGAAGGCAGCGCCAAGCCGGTCTTCGACGAACACGACAATAAAATCGCTTGCCTGCTGGTCATGCGGCCCTGTCCCGACACGCCGGGCGGCGATCTGGCCACGTCCGGCCCGGACACGCCGCCCCCGGCTGCGATGCGGCGGCGATAAGCGATGTTTACCTCTCCGGCAACAGGTAATCGAACTCGTAGAAGTGCTTGCGCTCCTCGATCCGGATGCGCATCGTGCCGGCGATTCCCGCCAGTTCGCCGGTCCCCGAATCGGGCACCACGCTGATCGACAGCGCCTGCGCGCCACGCGCCATCGTCCCGCTGTGCTGGACGACGAAGCTGCCGGTCCTGCCTTGCAGCGTGCCGGTCACGCGCTCGATGGCGACATAGCCGGCCGAGCCTTCGGTGGTCGTCATGGCCGACAGCATCTCGCCGACGCCGCTCCCTTCGAGGTCGCCGTGATAGCGCTTGTCGATCGCCATGCGTCCTGTCGTGACGCCGTCGAGCACGGCGGGCTGGTCTTGCGGGGTGACGGTGACGTCGAACGGTCCTGCGGCATGTTGCTGGCTCATGACGGTCTTCCTTTTCGTTGAAGAGACAGGGAACATTCTAGACCAACGCGGCGCCTTTGCGCAGACGCCATCGCACCGGGATCGCGCCGTTCATTGCGGTCCGGCTGCGCGACCAGGATGACCGCGTTTGCCCCGCGCCCGGCCTCAGTGCGTCGCGCCGGGCGTGTGCAGATCGATCACCTTCATGATGGCCAGCGTCGTCGCCATGCTCATCTCGCCCGTCGCGAAAGCATGGCGCAGTTCGGCCTGCGGCAAGCCGGCGGCGGCGGCCAGGTGGGCCGTGCCCTCGGCACGCGCGGCCTGGGCGAAAGCGTCCACCAGGGCGGCGGCGTCGCCGCTCTCGAAGGCGGCGGCGAGCCAGGCCGACAAGGCCTCGAGCGTCGTCAGTTGCGCCGCGTTGTCGCCGGTCGTCATGGGATTCAGTGGGTTGGCCCGGCGGCGGCGGGCTTGCCGTCCTTGCCCGGTTTCGGTGGCGGCGGCGGTGGCGGCACCGTCATCGATTCGGTCGGCTGTTCGTCCTTGCGCAGCACCTGCACGAAGATCTCGTTCTGCTTGATCATGCCGAGTTCCAGGCGCGCACGCTCCTCGACGGCGCCGGTGCCTTCGCGCAGGTCGCGCACTTCCGATTCGAGCTTGGCGTTGCGCGCCTTGAGTCCATCGGTGCGGACCTGCGCCAGCGTGACCTGGTCGCGCAGGTCGGAGACGGCCAGCATGCCTCCCTTGCCGAGCCACAAGGGGTACTGGATCAGGAGCAGCAAGGCGGCGAGAGCGAGCGTAATGAGGCGCATGGTGCGATGTAAATAGAGCGCGGGCCGCACCATGAAGGCCGGCCCGTGGGAGTACGACGAATTACTTCAGGTTGTAGAAAGCGTCACGGCCAGGATAGCTGGCGACATCGCCGAGGTCTTCCTCGATGCGCAGCAGCTGGTTGTACTTGGCCATGCGGTCCGAACGCGACATCGAACCGGTCTTGATCTGGAGGGCGTTCAGGCCCACCGCGATATCGGCAATCGTCGAGTCCTCGGTTTCGCCCGAACGGTGCGAAATGACCGCGGTGTAGCCGGCGCGCTTGGCCATCTCGATGGCAGCGAAGGTCTCGGTGAGGGTGCCGATCTGGTTGATCTTGATGAGGATCGAGTTGGCGATGCCCTTCTGGATGCCCTCTTTCAGGATCTTGGTGTTGGTGACGAACAGGTCGTCGCCGACCAGCTGCACGCGCTTGCCCAGGGCGGCGGTCAGCGTGGCCCAGCCGTCCCAGTCACCTTCGTGCATCGCATCTTCGATCGAGATGATCGGATACTTGTCGACCCAGGTCGAGAGCATGTTGGTGAAGTCGGTCGCGCTCAGGCTCAGGCCTTCGCCTTCGAGGTGGTATTTGCCGTCCTTGTAGAATTCGCTGGCGGCGCAGTCCAGGCCCAGGGCGATGTCCTTGCCCGCTTCGAAGCCCGCGTCCTCGATCGCCTGCATGATCAGCTTGATCGCTTCTTCGTGGTTCGCCACCGACGGGGCGAAGCCGCCTTCGTCGCCGACCGCGGTCGACAGGCCCTTGGCGTGCAGGATTTTCTTCAGGGTGTGGAACACCTCGGCGCCGTAGCGGATCGCTTCCTTGAACGAAGGCGCGCCGACCGGGATGATCATGAATTCCTGGATATCGAGGTTGTTGTCGGCGTGGGCGCCGCCGTTGATGACGTTCATCATCGGCACCGGCATCTGCATCGCGCCGGAACCGCCGAAGTAGCGGTACAGCGGCAGGCCCGCTTCCTCGGCGGCGGCCTTGGCCACCGCCATCGAGACGGCCAGCATGGCGTTGGCGCCCAGGCGGCTCTTGTTCTCGGTGCCGTCCAGGTCGATCAGGGTGCGGTCGAGGAAGGCCTGTTCATTGGCGTCCAGGCCCATGATGGCTTCGCTGATCTCGGTGTTGATGTTCTCGCAGGCCTGCAGCACGCCCTTGCCGAAATAACGCTTCGGATCGCCGTCGCGCAGCTCGATCGCTTCGCGCGAACCGGTCGACGCGCCCGACGGCACGGCCGCGCGGCCCATCACGCCCGATTCGAGCAGCACGTCGCATTCGACGGTCGGATTGCCGCGCGAGTCAATGATCTCGCGGCCGATAATATCAACGATAGCACTCATGGTTCAGTCTCCGGAAAGTAAAAAAATCGTCGCGCATGAAAGTCGAGGCGCCTGATGGGGCGCCTCGACTTTCGAGCAAAATAGTCAGGTCAGATCTTGAAGCTGTTCTCGAGGAAGCCCGCCCGCTTGACCACGCGGTCGATGTCGACCAGGGTGGTGAGCAGTTCCTTCATGCGCGCCAGGGGCACCGCGTTCGGGCCGTCCGACAGGGCGTTGGCCGGGTCCGGGTGGGTTTCCATGAACAGGCCGGCGATGCCGGCCGCCACCGCGGCGCGCGAGAGCACCGGGATGTGTTCGCGCTGTCCGCCCGAGGACGTGCCCTGCCCGCCCGGCAGCTGCACCGAGTG
Organism: Massilia jejuensis; assembly: GCF_042656795.1. NCBI lineage: Bacteria > Pseudomonadati > Pseudomonadota > Betaproteobacteria > Burkholderiales > Oxalobacteraceae > Massilia > Massilia jejuensis. The sequence goes on from NZ_JBHSMS010000079.1 coordinate 145,994, forward strand.
GGTCGCGTCGAACACCACGGGGCAGTTCGATTCGCGCATGATGGCGAGCGAGCGCATGTCCGACACCAGGTTGTTGTAGCCGAACGAGGCGCCGCGTTCGCACGCCATGAAATTGTCCTCGTCGAGGCCGGCGGCGCGCGCCGCGTTGCGCGCCTTGTCGATCACGTTCTTCATGTCGCCCGGGGCCAGGAACTGGCCCTTCTTGATGTTCACCGGCAGGCCCGAACGGGCGCAGGCGTTGATGAAATCGGTCTGGCGGCACAGGAAGGCCGGGGTCTGCAGGACGTCGACGATGCTTGCCACTTCCGGAATCTCTTCCTCGGTATGCACGTCGGTCAGCACCGGCACGCCGATCGTCTTCTTGACGTCGGCGAGGATCTCCAGGCCTTTCTCGCGGCCCGGGCCACGGAAGGAAGTGCCGGACGAGCGGTTCGCCTTGTCGAAGGAGGATTTATAGATGAACGGAATGCCGAGGCTCGCCGTGATTTCCTTCAGGGTACCGGCAACGTCCATCGCCATCTGGCGCGATTCGATCACGCAGGTGCCGGCGATCAGGAAGATCGGCCGGTCCTGGCCTACTTCAAAGCCGCAAAGTTTCATGCTGCGTCTCCTTGCAATGCCGGTGCATTGGCGGCAGCCGGCGTGTTTTCCGACTGGTGCTTGAGCGCGGCCTGGATGAACGACGTGAACAGCGGGTGGCCGCTGCGCGGGGTCGACTTGAATTCGGGGTGGAACTGCACGCCCATGTACCACGGGTGCGCGTTCGGACCGGTGCGCGGGAGTTCCATGATTTCGCACAGGTCTTCGTTGGGGGTGCGCGCGGCGACGACGAGGCCGGCCGCTTCCACCTTCGGCAGATAGTGGTTGTTGGCTTCGTAGCGGTGACGGTGACGTTCGGTGACGACGCTGCCGTAGATCTCGGCGGCCAGCGTGCCCGGGCTCACCGCGCAGGTCTGGGCGCCCAGGCGCATGGTGCCGCCCAGGTCCGAGTTCTCGTCGCGCTGCTCGACCTTGCCGTCGTGGTTCTGCCACTCGTTGATCAGGGCCACGACCGGCTGGTCGGTCTCCAGGTCGAATTCGGTGGAGTTCGCGTTCGGCAGGCCCGCCATGTGGCGCGCATATTCGATCAGCGCGACCTGCATGCCAAGGCAGATGCCGAGGTAGGGGATCTTGTTTTCGCGGGCGTAGCGCGCGGCCATGATCTTGCCTTCCACGCCGCGCTTGCCGAAGCCGCCCGGCACCAGGATGGCGTCGTACTTGCCCAGCTGCTCGCAGCCGGCCGTCTCGATCTCTTCCGAGTCGAGGTATTCGATGTTGACGCGGCTCTCGGTATGGATGCCGGCATGGCGCAGCGCTTCGGTCAGCGACTTGTACGATTCGGTCAGGTCGACATATTTGCCGACCATGCCGATAGTGACTTCATGCTTCGGATTTTCCAGCGTGTGGATCAGCTTTGTCCACATCGACAGGTCGGCCGGCGGCGCTTCGATGCCGAGCGCTTCGAGGATGATGTCGTCCAGGCCCTGGTCGTGCAGCACTTGCGGCACTTTGTAGATGGTGTCGACGTCCCAGACCGAGATGACGGCCTGCTCCTCGACGTTGGCGAACAGCGAAATCTTGGCGCGCTCGTCGTCCGGAATGCGGCGGTCGGCGCGGCACAGCAAGGCGTTCGGCGAAATGCCGATCTCGCGCAGCTTCTGCACGCTGTGCTGGGTCGGCTTGGTCTTGAGTTCGCCGGCCGATGCGATATAGGGCACCAGGGTCAGGTGAACGAAGGCGGTCGACTTGCGGCCGGCGCGCAGCGACAGCTGGCGTGCCGCTTCGAGGAAGGGCAGCGACTCGATGTCGCCCACGGTGCCGCCGATTTCGACCAGCGCCACGTCGACGCCTTCGGCGCCGCGGCGGATGTAATCCTGGATCTCGTTGGTGATGTGCGGGATCACCTGCACGGTCTTGCCGAGGTATTCGCCGCGGCGCTCCTTGCGGATCACCGATTCGTAGATCTGGCCGGTGGTGAAGTTGTTCACCTTCTTCATGCGGGTGCTGATGAAGCGCTCGTAGTGGCCCAGATCGAGGTCGGTCTCGGCGCCGTCGTCGGTGACGAAGACTTCGCCATGCTGCATCGGACTCATCGTGCCGGGATCCACGTTGATGTAGGGATCGAGCTTGAGCATGGTGACTTTGAGACCGCGCGATTCGAGGATCGCAGCGAGGGAAGCGGCCGCGATTCCCTTGCCCAGGGAAGAGACGACGCCGCCAGTGACGAAAACAAATTTGGTCATTGTGCTGAAGGTGCCGAATGGCACGCGCGGGAAATGGAAATTATACCTTAAACGGACGAAACCATCTCCACCAACCGCCGCCGGCGGGGCTGGCACGGTCATTTATTCCGCATGAACTGTTACGCACAGACAACATCTCTTCTTTTTATACGCGTTCACCATTCGGATACTACTTAGAGGCAATTGCAATTGCCTTGGCGCACGTTTAAAGTCGGTTTCCCTTTTTCTTGATTAGGCATGCCTGATGGTCTTTTTCAGCAATCTCAATATCGGCAAGCGCCTCGCGACCGGCTTCGCGCTGACCCTCTCCATGGCGGTCCTGATCGCCGCGGTCGGCATCGCGCGCGTCAACAGCGGCGCCGCCGATACCGCCCGGGTTCTGGCCGAACCGCTGGCCAAGGAACGCATGATCAGCGAGTGGTACATGCAGATTTTCGCCGCCGTGCGCCGCACGGCCGCCATCGTCAAGAGCAGCGACGCGGCACTCGGACCCTACTTCAAGGAAGACGCGGCGCAGACCGGCAAGCGTTCCAGCGAATTGATGAAGCAGATCGAGCCCCTGATCGAAGCGGGCGAGGAAAAAGCCGTGTTCGAGCGCATCGGCGAACAGCGCAAGGTGTACGCCGATGCGCGCGACGAAGCCGTCAAGGCCAAGGCCGGCGGCGACCAGGAACTGGCCATGCGCATCCTCGACGAGCGCTTCACCCCGGCGGCCAAGGCTTACCAGGAATCGATGCAGCAGCTGGTCGCCATGCAGGCGACCCGGATCAGCGCCACCGCGCGTACCATCGACGAGCGTGCCGAGAGCAGCGAAACCCTGATCGGCGCGCTCGCGCTGTTCTCGGTGCTGCTCGGCGCCCTCTCATCCTGGCTGCTCACGCGCGGCATCGTGCGTCCGATCCGCGAAGCCGTCGTCCTGGCCGAAACGGTCGCCAGCGGCGACCTGACACGCAGCATCGATGCGACCGCGCGCGACGAAACCGGCGCGCTCCTGCGCGCGCTGCGCCACATGAACGACAGCCTGGTGCGCATCGTCAGCGAAGTACGCGGCGGCACCGACACCATCAGCGGCGCGTCGAGCGAAATTGCCGCCGGCAACATGGACCTGTCGAACCGCACCGAGCAGCAGGCCGCCTCGCTGGAAGAGACGGCCGCCTCGATGGAGCAGCTGACCGGCACCGTGCGCCAGAACGCCGACAATGCGCGCCAGGCGAACCAGCTGGCGATCACGGCCTCGAACGTCGCCATCGAAGGCGGTTCGGTCGTCGGCCAGGTGATCACCACCATGGGTTCGATCAACGCATCCTCGCGCAAGATCGTCGACATCATCGGCGTCATCGACGGCATCGCCTTCCAGACCAACATCCTGGCCTTGAACGCGGCCGTGGAAGCGGCGCGTGCCGGCGAACAGGGCCGCGGCTTTGCCGTCGTCGCCTCCGAAGTGCGCAACCTGGCGCAGCGATCGGCCGCGGCGGCGAAGGAAATCAAGGTCCTGATCGGCGACTCGGTCGACAAGGTCGACCTCGGGGCGAAGCTGGTCGACCAGGCCGGCGCGACGATGGAGCAGGTCGTCGAATCGATCCGCCGCGTGACCGACATCATGGCCGAGATCACGCATGCGACTGGCGAGCAGAGCGGCGGCATCGAACAGGTGAACCGGTCGATCAGCCTGATGGACGAAGCGACCCAGCAGAACGCGGCCCTGGTCGAGGAATCGGCGGCGGCGGCGGCCTCGATGCAGGAACAGGCGGCCAAGCTGGCGCAGGTGGTGGGCGTATTCAAGCTCGATGCGCGTGCAGTCCCGGCAGCGGCGCCGGTGAAGGCGGCGGCGCCACCGGTGCGCGCGATCGCGGCAGGTTCGAGGCCGGCCGCGCGCGCGCCGAAGGCGCCGGTGCCCACGTCCGTCGAGCCGGCACCGCGCGCCACGGCGGGTGCCGAGGAGTGGGAAGCGTTTTGATCGCGGCCGTTGCGCGCGATCGGAGCCATCGCGCCGGCGCTCGCATTCCCGCTTGGGGACCCGGCTACTTCTGACCCGGCTTGAGCAGGTCGAGCAGGATCGCCGTCTCGGCCGCGATGAACGAACGGACGGTCGGCTTGAAGTCCGGCGCCCACTGCGGCGAGTGCGTGCCCGGAGGGTACTTGCCAGCCTTGCGCGCGTCTGCCAGCTTCTTCGGCTCGACCGCGCCCACGTGCAGCAGGACGGCTTTCACGCCGGCCTGGCCATAGTTCGCGAAGTCTTCCGAAGTCATCTTGGCCGGCATCTCGACGACGTTCTGGTTGCCCAGCGCGCCCTGTATCGCCGCCACCGCGCGTGCGGTCAGCTCGGGATCGTTGTAGACCGAATCGGCGCCCGGCACGATGTCGACCTGCGGCTTCTTCGGCATGCCGGCGGCCATGGCTTCGCCTTCGACTTCGCGCACGATGCTGGCCAGGACGCGCTGGCGCACTTCCGGCTTGAAGGTGCGCACCGTCAGCATCAGCTTGACCTGGTCCGGCACGATGTTGGCCTGGGTGCCGCCATGGATGCTGCCGACGGTGATGACGACCGGGTCGGCCGGATTGTTCTCGCGCGAGATCAGGGTCTGCAGCGCCATCACGACGCGCGCCGACATGACGATCGGGTCGCGCGTTTCCTGCGGCGTGGCGCCATGGCCGCCCTGGCCATGGATGGTGATGGCGACGGTGTCGGCCGAGGCGCGGAAATGGCCGGCGCGCCAACCCACCTGGCCGGCCGGCAGCGTGCCTTCGTCATGCATCGAGATCGCGTAGTCAGGCTTCGGGAAACGCTTGAACAGGCCATCCTTGAGCATCGCGGCCGAGCCGAGCAGCGACTCCTCGGCCGGCTGGCCGACCAGCATCAGCGTGCCGCTCCAGGCCTTGCGGTTTTCCGCCATCAGCTTGGCGGTGGCATACCAGGCCGACATGTGGAGGTCGTGGCCGCAGGCGTGCATGGCCGGGACAGTCTCGCCCGCCGCGTTCTTGGCCGTCGCCGTGCTGGCAAAGGCCAGGCCGGTCTTTTCCTGCACCGGCAGCGCATCGAGTTCGGTACGCAGCATGGCGACCGGACCCGGGCCGTTCTTCAGGATCGCGACGATGCCGGTGCCGCCGACGCCGGTGGTCACGTCGAAGCCCAGCGCCTTGACGCGCTCGGCGAGCTTCTTCGCGGTCTGGTGTTCGTTGAAGGCCAGTTCGGGATGGCGGTGCAGGTCCTGGTAAAGGGCTTCGATGGCGGGATAGTCCTTGTCCATCTGCGCCGTGAATTCCGGCGGCAGGGGCGCGGCGTGGGCGGTGCCGGCGGCGACGCCGGCCAGCAGGAGAAGTTCAGCAAGATAAGCGAGGCGGTTCGATGGTGTCATGGTCTTGTTTGGATGGGCGCCGGCACGACGCGGGACGACATGGAGTCTCGGATAGAACCCACTGGCCCGCAAGCCTAGCAAATTAAATGTTGCGTTGCAATATTTAACATTCACGGCGGCAGAGCTGGGTCGTGCCCGGCCGCCATTCCCGGTGCGCCGCCGCGGCCAGTTCCGGCAACACTCCTGCTCGGCTCAGGGCGCTTTGAAGCCAGGCAGCGACATCGCTGCCCGCCGCCGCGCACTTTTCTTGACGCCTTCTCCCGCGTGGGGCAAAGTTGCGTCGTAGCACTACCGTAACCGTCGTGCATCCCTCCTCCAGCCTCCGTTTTATGCCCATCGACTACCAGCTCCCCCCGGCCGCCGCCGAACAGACCACCGCCGCCAGCCCGGCTTCCTTCGACCAGCAGTACGAGAAGGCGCGCGCCCTCGCCAACGGCGGCCAGCCGGCGCTGGCCCTGGCCGCCTACAATGCGCTGCTGGCCCGGTCGCCCGCCAACGCCGACGTGCTGCTCGGGCGCGGCATTGTCTACACGCGCATGGAACGCTGGGCCGAGGCCCGGGCCGACCTGGAAGCGGCGGCCAGGGCTGCGCCCGATTACGCCGATGTCTGGCGCGCGCTGGGCGACCTGCACCTGTGGCAGGGCCAGGCGGCGCAAGCCGTCGCCGCCTACAGCCGCTTGAGCGCCCTGCGTCCGGACGACGCCGGCGCCTGGCAGGCGCGCGCGCGCGCCAACCGCGCCGCCGGCCGCATCGACGAAGCCCGTCTCGATCTCGACAGGGCGCGCGCCCTCGGCGCGAATGGCGGCGAAATCGACGCCGCCCTGGCCGCGCTGCAGCCGCGCCCCGCGCTCGCGGCGCCGGTGCCGGTGCCGGCGCGCGCCGGCAACCCGGAAGCGGCGCTGGCCGACAAGTATGCCTGGGCGGCCAGCCTCGCGGGCGGCTGGACCGATGCGGGCAGCGGTCCACGCTGGAACGACCAGAGCGCGAGCGTGCGCCACTACCTGAAAGGCGGCTCGATCGGCTTCGAGACCCTGCGCGCGCACCGTTTCGGCCAAACCGGCCATGCCTGGGCGCTCGACGCCTACGCCGCCCTCTGGACCGGCGCCTATGCCAATTTCCGCTACCAGCGCGCCCCGGCCGCGCGCCTGTTCCCGGCCAACGCCGGCCGCGTCGAGCTCTACCAGTCGCTCGGCGGCGGCTGGGAAGCTTCGCTCGCCGGCGACGTGCTCGGTTTCGATTCGCGCGTCAACATCTATGGCGTCGCGCTCGCCAAATACGTGGGCAACTGGTATGTGCAGCTGCGCCACCAGGCCATCGTCTCGGCAGGCTCGCACAGCGACGGCCAGCGCCTGCTGGCGCGCTACTACCATGCCGGCGACGCCGACAGCTACCTGGAAGCGGCCGCCAGCAGCGGCCGCAGCGACGATCCCCTGTCGCTCTCGGGCGGACGCGCGCGTTCGGGCGGCGGCGCAGTGACCTGGGTGCGCTATTGGTCGGACAATTGGGGCACCAGGCTCGGGGCCGGCTTCTCGCGCGGCGCCAACGGCGCGCGCGAGCGCGGCGCCTCGGTCGGGCTGTACCGCCGCTGGTGATGCCCGCCCGCCCGCGCGGCATGGGCGACCTCCTGGCGCACGCCTTCGCCTTGCCGTTCGAGGCGCCGCCGGGACTCCACTGAAACGGCCGCTTTCGTCCGGCCGCCGGGCTTCAGCCGCCCCGGCTCCACGGTCCGCTGCGCGCGAACCAGCGGTGCAGGATGGTGCGCGGGGCCGGTTCGCGCAGCAGCTTCCACCAGGTGGCATCGGCGATGCCCTGTCCCGATGCCAGCTGCAGCACATCGACGTCGCCGCCCGAATTGACCTCGATGGTTTGCGGACCTTCTTCCGTGAAGGCGATGTCCCACGACTGGTATCTGATACCGGGGAACAGGGGCGCGGCCCGGATGCACATCTGCTTGGCCTTTTCCCATTCCGGCAAGACGCAGCCGACGATCTGCTGGCCCGTATCCGGGTGCGCCGCGACGGGCTCGAGCCGGTTGCTGGCCAGGTTCAAACCGATCGCCTTCGAGACCACGCCGCTGCCGATCTCGACGGCGCCCAGCAAATTGCCGGATGCGCCGTGCCGGAAGTTGTCGATCATGTTCGCGCCCGCGGGAATGCGCAGCACGGCCCGATGCACGATCGGCCCGTTTTCCGTCATCAGCACGACCACCCGCGCCGTGGCCAGCCGCGGGCCGCAGCGGCGCGCGATCTCCGGATGGGGACGCGCCACCGCCTGCAGCAGGATCCCTTCGCGGCACAGCCAGCGTTCGATATACGCGTCCACGGGAAGGGTCGTGCCGTTGCGAAGCCGGAGCAGGCCATCGGCATAAGCGTCGACCCAGACCGAACCGGCGCCGGCGTTGCCGGCAATCGGTTTCATGAACAGCGGGAACACGGCCCGAGTCTCGAGATAGGCCGCCACTTCGGTCACCGTCCTGAGCGAAACGGCGCCGGGAAAGCCGCGCGCCGGATGGATGACCGCCTTGATATCCGGGAATGGAAAACCATGGAGGCGCAGGATACCGTAGGTGATCAGCTTGTCCTTGGCGAGCGCTTGCGACTGTGGATCGTTGTTCGAGCTGACTGCCGTCATCGCGTTGGCGCCCAGGAACCGGGACTTTTCTTCCCAGCTCAGGTCGGCCAGCTTGTACAGGTCGTATTCTGCGGCTGTCAGGCGGTTCGGCGGCCGCCGAAGTTGCGCCATTTCGTAGTTGCGTTTCATGTTCGTGTAGTCCTGGGTGTCGCCGCCCCGCGGGCGCGCCATTCCAGTCCTGAGGACCGAACCTGGCCGATCGCCCGATGATGCCGGATGTAAAATTGAAACAGCTACCCGGTGTCGATACGGGGGGGTATGGCAAACGGGATGGCAGGCGGCAGGCCGCGGCAATGCACGGCCCACATGCAGGAGCGCCTGCAATCGGGCATGGAGCAAGGCCCGCACGTGCCCGGGGCCCGGCCCGGCCGGGCCCCGGACCGGCGCGCCGGTCAGTCGGCGACCACGTGCCAGACGTCCTTGACCTTGTCCCCCTTGCGCTCGCCCGGCTTGGCATCGTTGGCGAACAGGTAGAGCGGCTTGCCCTTGTAGGCCAGCTGTTTCGTGCCGTCGTCGCGCGTCACGGCCGAATACGGCGCGGCGACGCGCTCCTCGGTCACGGGCACCGGCGGCCACATCTTGGCGCAGCCTTCGTTGCAGGCGCTCTTGCCGGAACCGGCCGTGTCCTTGTCGAAGGTGTAGACCGTCATCCCGTTGGCGTCGGTGAGCACGCCGCCGGCTTTCTTGAAGCCCGTCTGCGCCAGCGCGCCGGCGCTGGAAAAGACGAGTGCAGTGGTCAATGCTGCAAGTACAGGGTGAATCGCTTTCATGGCAACCTCCTGGATGACGGGTGAATCGCCAGTATAGGCCGCGCCGGGACGCTTGGTGGCAGCGGCGCGCCGAACGGGGCCGATCGGGCGCCGGATATGCAATTTTGCAACAGCGAGCTCAGCAAAAATCCCGGCTTCCCGTCGCCAGCCGCCCCAGCAGATGCGACATGTCCACCAGCCGCTTGGCCACCAGGTGTTTCACCAACCCCTGGCTCTGCCATACGCCGTAGACCCCCAGCAGGTTCGCGCCCAGCACTTCGCGGCGCTGGTGCTCGACCAGGTCGGGCCAGACGATCACGTTGACGTTGCCGGTCTCGTCTTCCAGCGTCAGGAACAGCACGCCCTTGGCCGTGCCGGGACGCTGGCGCACGGTGACCAGGCCGCAGCCGCGCGCGAGCTGGCCGTCGGCGTATTCGTGGAGGACGGAGGCCGGCATGAAGCGCTGCGCCAGCAACTGCCTGCGCAGCAGCGCCACCGGATGCCGCCCCAGGGTGAGGCCTTGCGCGCGGTAGTCGCCGACGATCTCGTCGCCCTCGGACGGCGCGGCCAGGGCCGGCATCTCTTCGACTTGCGTCGTCGGGCGCAGCAAGTCCTTGTCGGGCACCGCGCCGACCGCCTGCCACAAGGCTTCGCGGCGATGACCGGCCAGCGAGCGCAAGGCATTGGCGCCGGCCAGCACTTGCAGGTCGCCGCGATCGAGCCCGGCTCTCCTGGCCAGGTCGGTCACGTTCTCGAAGGGGCGGATCGCGCGCGCATCCTCGATGCGCGCGGCGGCTTCGCGGCTCATGCCGCGCTGGAGCGACAGTCCCAGACGCACCGCCGGCTGGCGCGTGCTGTCGTGGAGTTCCTCCAAGGTCGATTCCCAGCCGCTGATCGCAATGTCGACCGGCCGCACTTCGATGCCGTGGCGCTGGGCGTCCTGCACCAGCTGCGAGGGACTGTAGAAACCCATCGGCTGGCTATTCAACAGAGCGCACAGGAACGCGGCCGGTTCGTGGCATTTCAGCCAGGAGCTGGCGTAGGCCAGCAACGCGAAGCTGGCCGCGTGCGACTCGGGAAAGCCGTACTCGCCGAAGCCCTGGATCTGGCTGAAGATCGCTTCCGCGAATTCGAGTTCGTAGCCGCGTTCCAGCATGCCGCGCACGATGCGGTCGTAGTAATGTTCGAGGCCGCCCTTCCTCTTCCAGGCCGCCATCGCGCGCCGCAACTGGTCCGCTTCGCCGGGCGTGAAGCCGGCGCCCAGGATCGCCACCTGCATCACCTGTTCCTGGAAGATCGGCACGCCCAGCGTGCGCCCGAGCGCGGTCTGCATCTCCTGGCTCGGGTAGCGCACCGGTTCCAGGCCCTGGCGCCGGCGCAGATACGGATGGACCATGCCGCCCTGGATCGGCCCCGGACGCACCACCGCCACCTCGATCACGAGGTCGTAGAAGACGCGCGGCTTCATCCGCGGCAGCATGCTCATTTGCGCGCGCGACTCGATCTGGAAGACGCCCACCGTGTCGGCCGCGCAGATCATGTCGTAGGTCGGCTTGTCGTCGGGCGGGATGTCCTGCATCTCGAACAGGCTGCCGTGGCGCAGGCTCACCAGTTCCAGGGCGCGCCGCAGCATCGACAGCATGCCCAGCGCCAGCACGTCGACCTTCATGAGGCCGAGTTCCTCGAGGTCGTTCTTGTCCCACTGGATGACGCTGCGTTCCGCCATGGCCGCGTTCTCGATCGGTACCAGGCGCGAGAGTTTTCCCTGGGCGATGACGAAGCCGCCCGGGTGCTGCGACAGGTGGCGCGGGAAGTTCAGCAGCTGCGTGGCCAGGGTCGCCCACTGGCGCGACAGGGGCGCCTCCGGATCGAGGCCCGATTCGGCCAGGCGGCCCAGCAGGTCCGCCTTGTTGTCGAACCAGCGGTGGCTCTTGCACACTTTCTCGATGATGCCGAGGTCGACGCCGAGCGCGCGGCCGCTGTCGCGCAGCGCGCTTTTCGGACGATAGCTGATCACGACCGCGGCAAGGGCCGCGCGGGTGCGGCCGTACTTGTTGTAGATGTACTGGATGACCTCCTCGCGGCGCTGGTGCTCGAAGTCGACGTCGATGTCGGGCGGCTCGTTGCGCTCTTTCGAGATGAAGCGTTCGAACAGCAGGTTGGCGCGCGCCGGATCGACCTCGGTGATGCCGAGGCAATAGCAGACGGCCGAATTGGCGGCCGACCCGCGTCCCTGGCACAGGATGTTGTTCGAGCGCGCGAAGTGGACGATGTCGTACACCGTGAGGAAGTAGTGCTCGTATTTCATCTCGGCGATCAGCCCCAGCTCGTGCTCGATCTGGGCCTGGACCTTGGCCGGAATGCCCTCGCGAAAACGCCGGTGCGCGCCGATATAGGTTTCCGCCCGCAGAAAGCTCGACGCCGTCTGCCCCGTCGGCACCACTTCGTTCGGGTATTCGTAGCGCAGTTCGTCGAGCGAGAAGGTGCACAGCGACGCGATCCGCAGCGTCTCGTCGAGCGCTTCGCGCGAATAGATGTTCGCCAGGCGCAGGCGCGCGCGCAGGTGCTGCTCGGCGTTCTGGGCCAGGCCATAGCCGCATTCGGCCACGGGTTTGTTCAGGCGCGTGGCGGTGAGCGTGTCCTGCAGGGGTTTGCGCGAGCGCACGTGCATGACGACGTGGCCGAGCGCGACCACCGGCAGCCGGTGCCCGATCGCGACCTCCTCCACCGTGGCCCGGTGCGCATCGTCGAAGGCGCGGTGCAGCATCACCAGGCCGAGCCAGGCGCGTCCCGGAAACTGCGCCGCCATCCACCTGGCCTGCGCGTGCAGGCGGTCGACGTCCCGCGGCTCGTGGCCCGGATAGTGCGGCAGCAGGATCGCCAGGCAGTCGGGCATGCCCTTCAGGTGCGCCAATGCGCCCTGCGGATCGGCGATGTCGTCCGGGGTGAGGAAATAGGTCCCCTTCTCGCTGCGCGTACGCCCCAGCGTGATGAATTCGGACAGGTTGCCGTAGCCGTTGCGGTTGCGTGCCAGCAGGATCAGGGACAGCGCCGGATCGCCTCCCGGATGCTTCAGGTGGAAATGGGCGCCGACGATGAAGGGCAGCGCCGCTTCCTTGGCCTCGGCGTGGGCCCGCACCACGCCGGCCAGCGAACACTCGTCGGTCAGCGCCAGCGCCGAATAGCCCAGCCGCACCGCGCGCGCCACCAGTTCCTCGGCGTGCGAGGCGCCTTGCAGGAAGGAAAAGTTCGACAGGCAGAACAGCTCGGCGTAATCCGGCAACTGCGCGGTCACATGTGCAGTCGAATGCGCGGGCGGCCCCCCGGGTGGCGGTAACGAAGACGGCATTGCTTGTTCATGGGTTGAAAATACTGTATGAACATACAGTATAACCGACGAGGTCGGTTTGACAACCATTTCCGCGTTGAAATAAAAGATCGCATGAACGTTTCCATGAGGGCAGCAATCATTCCTTGTCGAAATAATTTACAGTCGTCCAGACACCCATCCACCGTGCCGGACATAAGTTTATGATTATAAATATTTATTTCTATATGGCATGCAATTTGCTATATGAGCAATGTCGTACCAAAAACATAAACTACTAGGGATACAGAATGAAACTGAACATGAAAACGCTGGCCGTCGCCTTCGCCTTTGCCGCAAACAGCGCGTTCGCCGCACCGATCACGAACGGTAAATTCACGAACGGCCTCGAGGGCTGGACCGTGGACGGCTCGGTGACCTTGGGCAGCGACACGGCCGGCATCCATGCAAGCCTGTCGGGCAACCGCGGCCCTGGCGTCTACACGACCCTGTCGCAAGTGCTGCGCCTGCGTGCCGGCGACGTCTTCGGTGGCCAGGCGCAGTTCATCGCCGGCGACTACCTGCCCTACAACGACGATGCCTTCCTCTCGATCGATGGGCTGAACCTGTTCGCCTCGAACGTCGCTGCCGTGGGTAACTATGGCCGCACCGCCTTGACCGGCTTTACCTGGACCGCGGCCAGCACCGGCGACTACGTCCTGATGATGGGGGTTGCCAACCGTGTCGACGGTGCCGCGCCGAGCAGCTTGCTGGTACGCAATTTTGCCGTGACCTCGGACGTACCCGAGCCGGGCAGCTGCGCCCTGATCGGCCTGGGCCTGCTGGGCGCCGGCGTCGCGCGCCGCATGGCGGCCAGGAACAAGACTGCCTGAAGCGCATCCGCGCCGGCCGCAGCCCGCCTTGCGCGGGCTTTTTTCATGAGAAAAACTTCACCACCACGAACAGCACCGCCTGCAGCGTGGCGAACAGCACCCCGGACACCAGCACCGCCGAGGCTGCCGCCGTCACCAGCCCGGCGATGATCCAGTAGCCATCGCGCTCGAGGATGCCGAGCGCCAGGATGCTGATCGCCAGGGCCGGCAGCATGTTCCCCAGCGGGATCGGCAGCAGCACGACGATTGCCAGGAGCAGGCAGACCAGGCCCACCAGGTACTCCATGGGCGGCAGCGCCAGCGCGCCGGCGCGCGGGCGCAGCATGCGCTCGGCGCGCTGCAGCCAGGGGCGGATGCGCGCGATCATCGCCTGGAAGTCGCCGCGCGCCATCGAACGCTTCGAGATGAAGCCGGGCAGCCAGGGCCGCTGGTTGAAGGCCAGCTGCGCCGCCAGCAGCACCAGCGGCGCGCCCAGGATCACCGAGGTGCCGGGCAGGGCCGGCAGCGCGTTCGGACAGGCGAACACGAACAGCAAGGCGCCGAGCGCCCGGTCGGCCAGGGCCGTGAGCAGGTCGCCGACCGAGATGCGCTCGCGCTCGCCGTCATCGGCAAGCTGCTGCAAGACCTCCGACAAGGCCGGTCCACCCGACAGTACTTTCATCCTTCTTCCTCCGTGTTGGCATGCGTGCTGCCTTCTTCGGCAGCGCTCTTCGCGATCCGGCGGATCGCCACCCTGGCGATGCGCCGCGCTTCGACCGCCAAAATTTCATAATGCAGGCCATCGACCTCGATGCTTTGTCCGACAGCCGGAAAGCCTTCGAAACGCGCCAGCAGAAAGCCGGCCAGCGAAGTGTAGTCGGCATCCGTGCCCACCAGGCTGTCGGTGCCCAGCACCTGTTCGAGCTGACGCAGGTCGGCCGTGCCGATGACTTCCCATTCGCCGGGCGCGCGCGCCTGGATCGCCAGCTGCTCGTCCTCGTCCGGAAACTCGCCGGCGATCGCCTCGAGAATGTCGACCGGGGTGAGCAGGCCTTGCACGATGCCGTATTCGTCGGTCACCAGGATCAGCTGTCCATGCGCGCGCTTGAGCGTGTCCATGGCGCGCAGCACGCCGGCCGTGTCGGGCAGGATGATCGGTGCGCGCATCTGGCTGCCCACGCCGCATTCGCTGATTCGCCGGCGCAGCAGCAGGTCGGCGATCAGGTCCTTGGTGCGGCCGATCCCCACGACATGGTCGATCTCGCCGCGGCATACCGGCACCAGGCCGTGCGGCGTTTCCTGCAACTGGCGCAGGATAACATCGGGCGCGTCATCGAGGTCGATCCATGACATTTCCGAGCGCGGCGTCATCACCGAGCGAATCGAGCGGTCGGCCAGCATCAACACACCGCTGACCATGTTGCGTTCCTCGACGGCGAAAGCCGTTTCCTCGGCGGCCTGGGGGTCGCGTGCCTCGCCGGCCGCGTCCCGGCTTGCGCGGCTGCCCATGAGGCGCAGTACGCGTTCGGCGGTGCGCTCGCGCAGCGGCACGCGCGCCTCGTGCGTGAGAAGGTTACGGCGCGCGAACTGGTTCAGCGCCTCAATCAGGATCGAAAAACCGATGGCCGCATACAGATAACCCTTCGGGATATGGAAGCCCAGGCCCTCCGCCACCAGCGACAGGCCGATCATCAGCAGGAAACTCAGGCACAGCACCACCACCGTCGGATGCGCGTTGACGAAGCGGGTGAGCGCCTTCGATGCCAGCAGCATGACACCGATCGAGATGACGACGGCCGCCATCATCACGCCCAGCTCGTCGACCATGCCCACCGCGGTGATGACGGCGTCAAGCGAGAACACGGCGTCGAGCACGACGATCTGGGCCACGACCACGCCGAAGGCGGCATAGGTTTTCGATCCGGCCTGCGCGTGCGTCGTGCCTTCCAGCCGTTCGTGCAGTTCGGTGGTGGCCTTGAAGAGCAGGAACAAGCCGCCGCCGAGCAGGATCAGGTCGCGTCCGGAAAAGCTCAACGATCCGATCGAAAACAGCGGCGCCGTGAGCGTCACCAGCCAGGAGACGATCGTCAGGAGGCCAAGGCGCATGAGCATCGCCAGTGACAGGCCGATCAGGCGCGCCTTGTCGCGCTGGTGCGGCGGCAGCTTGTCGGCCAGGATGGCGATGAAAATCAGGTTGTCGATGCCCAGGACGATTTCAAGGACGACAAGGGTGAGCAGACCCGCCCAGATTGCGGGGTCGAATAGCCATTCCATAGTTAAAACCTCGTGATGTGAGAACAATACCGTTCCCGCAGGCGTGCGCCAGCGCGAATCGAAGGACGGAGGGCGATCCCCGCCGGATGCAGGGCGGGACCGTGTTCAATGCACGGGAGGCGGTTTTATCGGGGGAACGGGCGCGAGACCGCGCCGGGATGGCGGAGGCGGAGGCCTGGGACCGCCGCGCAGCATGGCGCGCCGCGAGCGCCCTTCTTCGTTGACCGAATCGTGGGAATCGGCGCCCGCGGGCGGTTCGTCGGCATCGACGTCGCCCAGCGTCATGTCCCCCACAGTGCCGGCCGTGTCGGCGGCAGGCGCGAACCCCGGCGCGTGGCCGATGGCGCCGGTCTGCCGCTCGGCTGCGACAGACAGGGACAGCGCCAGCACATTCAGGGGAAATAGCAGGATCAGGAAGATGACGAATGCTCGTCGCATAGGGAGGTCGGTGGAAGGTACGCCCCGAGTATATCAGCTATCCCCGCGCGCAAAACGCACGCGAATCCTGGCCGATCGCCATCGGCATGCCCGCAGGCGGCGATCCGGCCCGATCAGAGCAGCCTGATTCCCGGCAGCGCCAGCAGGGACGTCTCGCGCATCACCTGCACGAAGTCGCCCAGGTAAGCCTTGCCCGCCAGCCGCCTCGGCACCACCGCGTACAGGCGCGCCATCAGGCCTTCGGGGCCGATGCGCTGGCGCGCCACGTAGCCGCGCTCGAGGTAGCCGTTCACGGCCCACAGCGGCAGCGCCGCGAAGCCGCGCCCGCTGGCCACCAGCTGCAGCATGCCCACCGTCAGTTCGGTGGTCCTGCGCGGGGGCTCGACGCCGGCCGGGCGCAGCACCTGGCGCACCAGGTCGAGCATGTCGTCCGGGACCGGATAGGTGATCAGCGCCTGGCCGGCGAAATCCTGCGCCACCAGGTGCGGCCTGGCCAGATACGGGTGACCCAGCGGCAGGATCGCCACCATCTCGAATTCGAACAACGGATGAAACACCATGTCCGTCTCCGTCTCGTCGAGTTCGGAGACGATCGCCAGTTCCGCGCGGTCCTGGTGCAGCAGGCCCACCGGATCGGCCTGGAAGCCCGAAACGATATCCTGCTCCACTTCCGGCCAGCGCGCGCGCAGCGCATCCATCGACGGCATCAGCCAGTCGAAGCAGGTATGGCATTCAACCGCGATGCGCAGCTTGCCGGCGCCGTCGCTGGCCATGCGCGCCAGGTCGCGTTCGGCCGCGCCGACCTGCGGCAGTACCTGCCGGGCCAGCGCGAGCAGGCGCTGGCCGGCCGCCGTAAACGCCACCGGCGCCGACTTGCGCTCGAACAGCACCGCCTCGTACTGGCGTTCGAGCGCCAGCACCTGGTGCGACAGCGCCGATTGCGTCACGTTCAGCAGTTGCGCGGCGCGCGAGATGGTGCCGGCCTCGTTCAAGGCCAGCAGGGTGCGCAGGTGGCGCAATTCGAGAATCGAGGTGCCCATTAGTTTTTTTCACGTGATCAGAAAAATTTGTCGTTTGAATTATGCACCAGCTCTGCCGATAATCGATACCATTCTTCATACAAAGATTGAAAATCATGATTAAAACTCATACGCTGGGATATCCCCGCATCGGCCTGCAACGCGAATTGAAGTTCGCCCTGGAGCGTCACTGGCGCGGCGAGATCGATGCCGGCGCGCTGGAAACGGTTGGCGCCGGCCTGCGCGCCCGCCACTGGGCCGAGCAGGCGGACGCCGGACTCGACTTCGTCACCGTCGGCGACTTCGCCTTCTACGACCATGTCGCGAATCACATCCAGCTGTTCGGCTGCGAGCCGGCGCGCTTCGGCTTCGGCGACGGCGACACGGCGCTGGCGCGCTATTTCACCCTCGCGCGCGGCGTGGCGCACGAGCATGCGCACGGCGTGTGCTGCGGCGCGGCCGCGGGCGGCGCGGCGGCGCTCGAGATGACCAAGTGGTTCGACACGAATTACCACTACCTGGTGCCGGAATTCGACGCGTCCACCCGT
This sequence comes from Massilia jejuensis, assembly GCF_042656795.1. Taxonomy (NCBI): domain Bacteria; kingdom Pseudomonadati; phylum Pseudomonadota; class Betaproteobacteria; order Burkholderiales; family Oxalobacteraceae; genus Massilia; species Massilia jejuensis. The sequence continues at coordinate 163,470 of NZ_JBHSMS010000079.1, forward strand.
TTTACGCTGGCATCGAGCCGCCTGCTGGGCGAAGTGGCGCAGGCGCGAAGTCTCGGCCACCGGGTCAAGGTGGCCCTGATCGGACCGTTGAGCTTCCTCTGGCTGGGCAAGGAAAAGAGCGCCGACATCGACCGCCTCGACCTGCTCGAAGACTTGCTCACGCCTTACTGCGCGCTGCTGGCGCAATTGAAGCAAGCCGGCGCCGACTGGGTGCAGCTGGACGAACCGATCCTCGGCCTGGATTTGCCGGGCGCCTGGATCCTCGCCTTCGAGCGGGCCTATCGCACGCTCGGCACGGCGCCGCTGCCGCTGCTGCTGGCCACCTATTTTTCGCCGCTCGAGGAAAACCTGAGCATGGCCTGCAAGCTGCCGGTCGCCGGCCTGCATGTCGACGCGGTGCGCGCCGGACACGAGCTGCAATCGATCGCCGACTGGCTGCCCGGGACGAAGGTGCTCTCGGTCGGCATCGTCGACGGCCGCAACATCTGGCGCGCCGACCTCGACGCGGCGCTGGCGCGCCTGCAGCCGCTGGCCGCGCGCCGCCGCGGCGAACTCTGGCTGGCACCCTCCTGCTCGCTGCTGCACGTACCCCTGCGCCTGCGCGAGGACGCCGCCATCGATCCTGAACTGCGCGGCTGGCTGGCCGGCGCGCGCGAAAAGCTGGACGAACTGAAGGTGCTGCGCCGCGCGCTGGCCGACGGCGAAGGCAGCGTGTCCCTGGAACTGCGCGAAGCGCGCGCCGCGCTCGACGCGCGCCGTTCGAGCGAACGCGTACGGCGCCCGGCCGTGGCCGCGCGCGTGGCCGCGCTCGGTCCCGGCGCCGACCGCCGCGCCAGCCCGTATCCGGTGCGCGCAGCCGCGCAGCAGGCCCGCTTCAAGCTGCCGCCCTACCCGACCACGACCATCGGCTCGTTCCCGCAGACGGCGCAGATCCGCGCCGCGCGCGCCGCCTTCAAGCGTGGCGAACTGGCCGCAGCCGACTATGAAGCGGCGATGCGGCGCGAGATCGCGGCGGCGGTGCGCGAGCAGGAAGCGCTGGGCCTGGACGTGCTGGTGCACGGCGAGGCCGAGCGCAACGACATGGTCGAATACTTCGGCGAGCAGCTCGATGGCTTCGCCTTCAGCGCCGACGGTTGGGTGCAATCCTACGGCTCGCGCTGCGTCAAGCCGCCCGTGCTGTTCGGCGACGTGGCCCGTCCCGCCGCCATGACCGTGGCCTGGAGCACCCACGCCCAGAGCCTCACCGCACGGCCGATGAAGGGCATGCTGACCGGGCCGGTGACGATCCTGCAATGGTCCTTCGTGCGCGACGACCAGCCCCGCTCCACGACCGCCCTGCAGATCGCGCTGGCGATCCGCGACGAAGCAGTCGACCTGGAAGCGGCCGGCATCGGCATCATCCAGGTCGACGAGCCGGCGCTGCGCGAAGGCCTGCCCTTGCGACGCGCGGCCTGGCCGGCCTACCTCGATTGGGCCACCCGCGCCTTCCGGGTCGCCGCCAGCGGGGTGCGCGACGACACCCAGCTCCACACCCACATGTGCTATGCCGAGTTCAACGACATCCTGCCGCAGATCGCCGCGCTCGACGCCGACGTCATCACCATCGAGACCAGCCGCTCGGACATGGAACTGCTGCGCGGCTTCGGCGCCTATGCCTATCCGAACGCGATCGGGCCGGGCGTCTACGACATCCATTCGCCGCGCGTGCCATCGGCGCGCGACATCCTGCGGCTGATGCACAAGGCGGCGGACGTGATTCCGGCCCGGCAGCTGTGGGTGAATCCGGATTGCGGACTCAAGACGCGAGGGTGGGCGGAGACGCGCGTGGCGCTGGCGAATATGGTGGAGGCGGCGCGCCTGTTGCGCGCAGCGGCCTAGCCGGGCGCCGCCTGCCTCCACTCAGCCGCGTCCCGCCATTTCTCGGTGCAACTGTTGTGTTTGAGACACATTTACTGGTTGAGCTTGCCAAGATTGATTAGCATGCAATTTTAACCTTGGAGATGTTGCGTGTTCAAACAGAATCAATTGCGCCGTGCCGTGCTGCTGGCCTTGTACGGCAGCGCCGCCCTGGCCCTCGCCCCGTCGGCTTCGGCCCAGACCGCAAGCCCCGAGGCGGCGCAGGCCGGCGCGGTGCAGAGCGTGCACGTGGTCGGCACCCGCCGCACCGGCGCCGCCTCCTCCACCGACACCGCCGTCCCGGTCGACATCATCCCGATGACGCGCCTGGCCGAACAGGGCAGCCAGTTCGACCTGGCCCAGACCCTCACCAACATCTCGCCCTCGTTCAACTCGACGCGCCAGACCGGCGCCGACGGCGCCGACCTGATCGACTCGGCCGCCCTGCGCGGCCTCGGTTCGGACCAGACCCTGGTGCTGGTCAACGGCAAGCGCCGCCACACGACGGCCCTGGTCAACCTGTTCGGCGCGCGCAACCGCGGCAATACCGGCACCGACATGAATGCGATCCCGTTGCTGGCGATCCGCAACGTGCAGGTGCTGCGCGACGGCGCCGCCGCCCAGTACGGCTCGGACGCGATCGCCGGCGTGATGAACATCGAACTCAAGAAAAGCCTGGGCTGCGAAGCGGTCACCGGCTATGGCCAGTACAAGGAAGGCGACGGCGAGAACTACCTGGCCTCGGCCTACTGCGGCATCGCCGTGGCCGGCGGCACCTTCGGCGTGACCGGCGAATACCTGTTCCGCGACCGCTCGAACCGCGCCGAGGAAGGCAACCCGCGCATCATCGGCGACAGCCGCTCGGAAAACCAGACCGTGTATATCAATGGCGAGATCCCGCTCGCTACCGGCCGCCTGTACACGACGCTGGGCGTGCAGCGCCGCGACGCCTCGTCGGCGGCATTCGCGCGCGGCGGCCTCGGTTCCGACGACATCCCGTCGCGCAATTCGGCCGCGATGTACCCGGCCGGCTTCGTGCCCTTCATCGGCGCCGACGTCGACGACCGCTACGGCACCCTGGGCTACCGCCTGCCATTGGGCGAGTGGAACGCGGACTTCTCGCAGACCTACGGCTACAACCGCCTCGACTACCTGATCGCCAACACCCTGAACGCCTCGATCGCCAACCGCGACCTCGAGCGCGGCGGGCGCGGCATCAGCCCGACGTCCTTCGGCGCGGGCGGCTTCTCCTTCCGCCAGCTCACTTCCAACGCCGATTTCAGCCGCTTCTACGGCGGCGTGTTCCAGGGCCTGAACGCGGCCTTCGGCCTGGAATACCGCAAGGAGGACTACAAGATCTTCGCCGGCGAACCGGGCTCGTACATCGACGCCGACGGCGTGGGCGTGGGCGGCAATGCCGGCAGCCAGGGCTTCCCGGGCTTCCAGCCGGGCGACGCCACCAGCCGCGGGCGCCACAGCACGGCCGGCTACATCGACCTCGAAGCGGACATCACCGACCGCCTGAAGGTGCAGGGCGCGCTGCGCCACGAGCGCTTCTCGGACTTCGGCTCGACCACCGACGGCAAGCTCGCCGCCGCCTTCAGGCTCGACGGCGGCGTGCTGGTACGCGGTTCGGTCAGCACCGGCTTCCGCGCGCCGTCGCTGCAGCAGGTCTACTTCTCCTCGACCTTCACCGACTTCGTCAACGGCGAGCCGCTCGACGTGGTGCTGGCGCCGAACGGCGGCGCGGTAGCCAACGCCGCCGGCATCCCGGCGCTGAAGGAAGAAAAATCGAAGAGCGCCACCGTCGGCGCCACCTGGTCGCCGGCGCCGTCGACCTCGTTCACGGCCGACCTGTACCGCATCGACATCGACGACCGCATCGTCCTGTCGGGCCGCTTCGACGCCGAGAACTACCCCGCGCTGGGCGCGACGCTGCAGACGCTGGGCGTGGGACAGGCGCAGTTCTTCGTCAACTCGGTCGACACCCGGACCAAGGGCCTGGACATCACCGCCTCGCACCGCATGCCGCTGGCGGCCGGCCGCCTGAATACCTTCCTCGCGCTGAACTTCAGCAAGACCGAAGTGGCCGGCGTCCATGCGCCGGCGGCCCTGCGCGGCTTCGAGGACGTGCTGCTGTCCGAGCGCGAGCGCCTGTTCATCGAACAGGGCGGCCCGCGCCGCAAGGCCACGCTCGGCTTCGAGTACAGCCAGGGCAAGTTCGGCAGCGACTTGCGCATCATCCACTTCGGCCCGCAAACGCTCGGCACCTTCTCCGGTCCGCCGGTCCCGAACGCGCGCTACGAGCCGAAGACCTCGGCCGACCTGTCGTTCAGCTGGTCCTTCAGCGAACGCACCCGCCTGACCGTGGGCGGCACCAACATCTTCGACGTCACGCCGACGCCGCAGGATCCGAACGAGACCGACAACGGCTTCAAGTACGAGAGCGTGCAGTTCGGCCTGAACGGCGCGGCCTATTTCGCGCGCCTGTGGCACAAGTTCTGATGCCAGGCGCCGCAAGGCGCCCGACGAACATGGGTCGATAAACACGAAGGGGCACGCAAGTGCCCCTTTCCCTTTGTTCGTCGCACGCCGCTTATCGTCGTTCCCGACTGCGCAGGACCGTCCGCGCGAACCAGCGCGCATCGCCCTTGTTCATCCCGACCAGCGATTGCTCGCCATCCTGCGCGCGAAGGCGGATCACCGACTCCATGGCGGCAATCACGCAGGTATAGAGGCCACGCAAGGATTCGACGTCGTTCCGGCTCATGAATCCCATCAGGAACTGCTTCTGAATCGTCCTTGTGATCTTCCCCGGCTTGCCCACGAGGCAGTTGTAGCGGCTGACGAGCCGGACTCGCCGCGCGGCTTCATCCGGATCGTCTAACGCCGCCATGGCTGGCAGCGTTGCATGGTGCTCGAGGGGCGTGGTCATTGTTTTTCCGGGTTAGGCCAGCAACGGCTGGGGCGACAAGTCGGGCGCTGCGGTGCCTGTGGCGAACGCGCATGGCCCTTCAGATCTGAAGTTGCCTAAGATTAACTCCTATCGAGGGCCGACGGCTGCCTGAACGCGCGAAATACCTGGTCTTGTAGTAGGACAGGCAAGAAACAGTGGGCCGTTTGCAACGGTGGCGCCGTTTACCCGACCACTTTCTCGGCCTTGCCCGATGCCGTGCGGCGGTCCTCGATCACGCGCCGTTCCCAGTAATCGGCATTCTTGATGCCCAGCGCCACCGGATCGAATTGCGGATCCTTGCCCAGCGCCTTCTGCGCCTCGTAGTCGCGCAGGCATGTGAAGGCCACGTTGCGCAGCAGGAGGATGGCGACCAGGTTCAGCCAGGCCATCAGGCCCACGCCGATGTCGCCCAGCGCCCAGGCCAGGTCGGCCGTCTTGACGGTGCCGTACACGGTGGCGGCGATGATCGCGGCCTTGAGCAGGAGCTTGAGCCATGGATACCTGGCATGGCGATCGATGTAGGAGATATTGGTCTCGGCGATGTAGTAGTAGGCCACGATGGTCGTGAAGGCGAAGAACAGCAGGGCGACGGCGACGAAGATCGCGCCGAAGCCCGGCATCACGTTTTCGAGCGCCGTCTGCACGTAGCCGGGGCCGCTGGCCACGCCCTGCACGCCGGTAAACATGGCCTTGCCGTCCGGTCCCTCGACGTTGTACTGCCCGGTGATGAGCAGCATGAAGGCGGTGGCCGAGCACACGAACAGGGTGTCGATGTAGACCGAGAAGCCCTGTACCAGGCCCTGCTTGGCAGGATGGCTGACCTCGGCCGCGCTCGACGCGTGCGGGCCCGTGCCCTGCCCGGCTTCGTTCGAATACACGCCGCGCTTGACGCCCCACTGGATCGCGAGACCCAGGATCGCGCCGAAACCGGCATCCATGCCGAAGGCCGAACGGAAGATCAGGGCCATGACTTCCGGCAGGCGCTCGAGGTTCATCAGGATGATGGCCAGGGCCACCAGGATGTAGCCGAGCGCCATGAAAGGCACCACGACTTCGGCAAAGGTGGCGATGCGCTTGACGCCGCCGAAGATGATGAAGGCCAGCACGATGGCGAGGCCGGCGGCGGTGACGGTGCGGTCCAGGCCCACGGCCGTCTGCAAGCCCTCGGCGATGGAATTGGCCTGCACGCCCGGCAGCAGCAGGCCGGTGGCGAAGACGGTGGCGAAGGCGAAGGTCAGCGCATACCATTTCATGCCCAGCCCCTTCTCGATGTAGAAGGCCGGGCCGCCACGGTATTGCTTGTCGATCTGTTCCTTGTAGACCTGGCCCAGCGTGGACTCGACAAAGGCCGAGCTGGCGCCGAGGAAGGCCACCGCCCACATCCAGAACACCGCACCCGGGCCGCCGAAGGTAATCGCCGTGGCGACGCCGGCGATATTGCCGGTGCCGACGCGGCCGGCGAGCGTCATGGACAGCGCCTGGAACGAGGACACGCCCTGTTCCGAGCTTTTCCCTTCGAACATCAGGCGGATCATTTCGCGCGCGTGGCGCACCTGCAGGAAGCGCGAGCGGATCGAGAAATACAAGCCCACGCCCAGGCACAGGGCGATCAGGGCCGGACTCCAGATAATGCTGTTGATGGTGCTGACCAAATTGTTCATCTACATCTTCCGTGAATAGCCGCAGCGGCATGGCTGTCGGTCTGGTTATTCAACTGTCGCCGGATAAATTACCTGACAGGAAAAACAGGAACGATACCCGAAGCCTGGCCGGATGAGCAACGCTTTCCGGCGACGCCTTGCCGAAGCGGCCCGGATCGACGCTCTGCCGGGTGTACTGCACACATATTCCTTCGTGTAAAATCCCCGTCGTCAGATGGACAACCAACCAAAGGATGCCGGATATGAAGTTATTTTCCAAATCGCTCGCCCTCGCCTTCGCAGCCTCGGTCGTTTCGCTGGGCGCCGTCGCCCAGGACTGGCCCGACAAGACGGTCAACGTCGTCGTGCCATGGCCGCCGGGCGGTCCGTCCGATATCGCGGCGCGTCCATGGGCCAAGAGCCTGACCGAGTCGCTCGGCAAGACCTTCGTCATCGATAACCGCGCCGGCGGCGGCGGCAACATCGGCACCGCGGCGGTCGTGCGCGCCCAGCCGGACGGCTATACCCTGCTCATCACCTCGAGCGCGCCGATCGTCATCAATCCGAGCGTCTACAAGGGCATGAGCTTCGATCCGCTGAAGGACCTGGCGCCGATCAGCAACCTGCTGCGCGTGCCGCTGGTGCTGGTGGCCAATCCGAACCTGCCGGCGAAGAATTTGAAAGAACTCATTGCCCACATCCAGTCGAAGAAGGGGTCGTTCTCGTTCGCGTCGTCGGGCAACGGCACGCCGCAGCACCTGACCGCCGAACTGTTCAACAGCGTCCAGAAACTCGAGATGGTCCACGTGCCCTACAAGGGCTCGGCGCCGGCGATCTCGGACCTGCTGGGCGGCCACATCCCGATCATGTTCGACAGCACCATCGCGATCATGCCGCACATTAAGAGCGGCAAGGTGCGTCCGATCGCCATCTCGGGCAACAAGCGCTCGCCGCTGCTGCCGGACGTACCGACCTTCGCCGAAGCCGGCATTCCGCAGATCGAGTCCTACGCCTGGTACGGCCTGTTCGCGCCGGCCAAGACGCCGAAGGCCGTCATCGACAAGATCAACGGCGAGACCATCAAGTTCATGAAGTCGCCCGAATTCGCCAAGATCCGCGCCGAAACCGGTTCGGAACTGCTGGCCGACACGCCGGAAAACTTCACCAAGTTCGTCCACGCCGAAGCGGCCAAGTGGTCGAAGGTGGCGAAGGACAGCGGCGCGACGGTGGATTGAGTTGCGTCGACGGCGCCCCCTGCGGTGCGCCCCGGACGAAACAGGGACCGGCTATTGCGGTCCCTTTTTTCATGCCCTGGCGCGCCCTGCCGCCGAACACGCGGCTACGCCGCTTTCGACAATGGAAAACTCACCTTCGCCGCCAGCCCGCCCAGGCGCCCGGATTTGTCCAGCGCAAGCGTGGCCCCATGCCGCTCGGCGATGGCCTTGATGATCGCCAGCCCCAGGCCGCTGCCGGCGGCGTCGCTGCCGGCGACGCGATAGAAACGGTCGAAGACGCGCTCGCGTTCCTCGGGCGCGATGCCGGGGCCGCTGTCCTCGACGATGACATCGACCGTCGCCTTGCCGGCGCGCACCGCGATGTCGACCATGCCGCCATGGGGCGTGTACTTCACCGCGTTCTCGACCAGGTTGCGCAGCAGGATGTGCAGCGCGTCGGGCTGGCCGTCGACCGACGCCGGATCGGCATGCTGCAGGCCGAGGTCGACCTCCTTGGCCTGGGCCAGGCCGACCAGGTCGCCCACCGTCCGGCGCGCCAGTTCGGCCAGGTCGACCGGGCGCGTGGCGACGCCGTTCGCGGCCGACGCTTCCTGGCGCGCCAGCACCAGCAGCTGCTCGACCAGGCGCGTGGCGCGGTCGATGCCCGCGGTAAGGCGGCCGACGGCCACCTTGCGCGCTTCCGGGTCGGCGGCGCGGTCCAGGCTTTGCGCCTGCAGGCGCAGCGCCGCCAGCGGCGTGCGCAATTCATGGGCGGCGTCGGCGACGAAATTCTGCTGGGCGTCGAAGGCCGTGCGCACGCGGCCGAACAGCAGGTTCAGTTCGTGCACCAGCGGGCGCACTTCATCGGGCAGGCCGGCTTCGGACACCGGCGACAGGTCGTCGGCCTGGCGCCGCGCCACCTGCGAGCGCACCCGCGCCACGGGTTCGAGCGAGCCGCTCACCACCCACCACACGACCAGCATCAGGATCGGCATCATGACCGCGATCGGCCCGAGCGTGCGCAAGGCCAGGTTGCCGGCCATGTTGCGGCGCACGGCCAGGTCCTGCGCGACCTGAACGGTCTGGTTGTTGGTCTGGATCGAGAACACGCGGTAGGTCGTGCCGTTGGCCTTCATGTTGGAAAAGCCGAGCACCGCGCGCTGCGGCAGGCGCGCGCGAGAGACGCTGTGGAAGACCTGGACGCCGTCCGGTGACCACATCTGCACCACCAGGTCGTCGTTGCCGGGCGCCGCCTCGAGCCGCTCGGTGGCCTCGGTGTTCGACAGCGGCGTGCTCGAACGCAGCGACAGCGCCATCTGCTGCATGTGGTAGTCGAAGATCTGGTCGGCGTCGTCGAGCGCGGTGCGGTAGGCGATCGAGGCCTGGGCCAGCGCCGCCAGGGTGATCGCCGCCAGCAGGAACCACAGCAATCGCCCGCGCAGCGAATGCGTCATCGTCACCTTCATGCTTTCGGGACCATGTAGCCGACGCCGCGCACGTTTTGAATGAGGTCGCTACCGAGTTTCTTGCGCAGGCCGTGGATATACACTTCGACGGCGTTGCTGGAGACTTCGTCGCGCCAGCTGTAGAGCTTTTCCTCGAGCTGGGCGCGCGAGAGCACGGCGCCGGGCCGGGCGACAAGCGCTTCCAGTACGGCCCATTCGCGCGCCGACAGCGAGACCGGCTCGCCGCCGACCAGGGTTTCGCGGGTGGCGGGGTTGATCGAGATGTTCTTGTATTCGAAAATCGGTTCGGCGCGCCCGGCGGCACGCCGCAGGAGCGCGCGGATGCGCGCCAGCAGTTCGTCGAGGTCGTAGGGTTTGAGGACGTAGTCGTCGGCGCCGGCATCGAGGCCGGCGATGCGCTGGGCGACCGAGTCGCGCGCGGTGGCGACCAGCACCGGCGTGCGGTCCTTGCGGTTGCGCATCGAGCGCAGCACGTCGAGGCCGTCTTTCCTCGGCAGGCCGAGGTCGAGCAGCACCAGGTCGTAGTTCTGGTTCTGCACCAGGGCGGTGTCGGCCATTTCGCCGTCCTTCACCCAATCGACGGCGTAGTGCTCGGCCCGCAGCAGGTCGAGCACCACTTCGCCGATCATCGTATCGTCTTCCACCAGCAGCAGCCGCATCATGTACCTCGATTCGTGTGATCCGGCCGCGCTGGCGAGAAAACCCCGTTAGCCAATCCGCACCGGAATGAAGATTCTGTCATTCCCGCGCTGGATCAGCAAGGCCACCGATTTCGTGGACTTGCCGACCATGTCGCGCACCTGCTCGACCGTGGACACGGCCTTGCCGTTCACCGACAGCAGCACGTCGCCTGGCATCACGCCGGCGGCGATGGCCTGGCTGCCCGCATCCTCGATCACGAGGCCCGAGGCGATGCCGCTCAGGCGCCGTTCGTTCGGATCGAGCGGACGCAGGGCCAGGCCCAGCTTTGCGCCCTTGTCGACGCCGGCGAGCTGCTCGCGTGCCAGCGGCTCGGCCTTGTCGCTGGCATTGGCCAGGGTCGCATTAATGCGCACGATCTTGCCGTCGCGCCAGACGTCGAGCGCGACCTTGTCGCCCGGTTTCGAAACCGCCAGCATGCCGGGCAAATCGCCCGAACCGATGATCGGCTGTTCGTTCACCTTGCGCACCACGTCGCCCGATTTCAGGCCGGCGCGTTCGGCGGCGCTGCCGCGTTCGACGTTGGCGATCAGCGCGCCTTCGGGCGAGGCCAGGTTGAACGAATCGGCGAAGCCCTGGTTCACGTCCTGGATCGAAACGCCGAGCTTGGCATGCTGCACCTTGCCGGTGGTGACGATCTGGTCCTTGATGCGCACCGCGACATCCATCGGGATCGCGAACGACATGCCCATGTAGCCGCCGGTCTGGCTGTAGATCTGCGAGTTGATGCCGACCACCTCGCCGCGCGTATTGAACAGCGGTCCGCCCGAGTTGCCCGGGTTGATGGCGACGTCGGTCTGGATGAAGGGCACGTTGGCGTCGCTCGGCAGCGAGCGGCCGGTGGCGCTGACCACGCCGGCCGTCACGGTCGACTCCAGGCCGAAGGGCGAACCGATCGCCAGCACCCATTCGCCGACCTGCAGGTTGCGCGAGTTACCGATCGGGACCACCGGCAGGTTCTTGGCATCGATCTTCAGGACCGCCACGTCGGTCTTCGGGTCGGAGCCGAGCACCTTGGCGCGGTATTCGCGCCGGTCCTGCAGCTTGACCGTGACTTCGTCGGCGCCCTTGACTACGTGCGCGTTTGTCAGGATGACGCCGTCCGGGCTTACGATGAAGCCCGATCCGGCGCCGAAAACGGGAGCGTCGTTCTGCGGACCGCGGTACTGCGGACCCTGGAAGCGACGGAAGAATTCATAGAAGGGATCGTTCGGATCCATCTGCGGAGCGCCGCGCGCGCTGGTCTTGGTGCTGCCGACGACGCGGATGTTGACCACCGCCTTGCCGTTCTGGGCGGCGATGCGGGTGAAGTCGGGCAGCGTGACCGTCGCGGCGGGCGCACCGGCAGCCACCGGCGGAGCCTGGACCAGCGCGGGCGCGGGCGCCACGGCAGCCGGTGCGCTCTGGGCGGTGGCGTTGTTATGGTTGACGGTAATCGCGCCGACCGCGCCGCCAATAACGCCCGCCGCGCACAGCGCCAGCGTGAGACGTTTTGCGGTGATGGCGGTAACTGCACCTTCGTTTTGCATGGACGTGCTCCTGGATTAGAGAGGTTGGTCGATCACGGGTATCGATGCTGGTTAGTGTGGCTGACGCAGCTTAGATGGTGCTTAAAACTCATCCTTGCCTTTCCGCTCGCGCTTGCGGACAAAGCTGTCCCTGCCGCAGGCGTAAAAAAGGGCACCCTGGCCGGGCGCCCTTTCTTCGCTGGCGAGTCAGGCATGCCGCAAGCCTGACGGGACATCGATCATCCTGGCCTGCATCGCAGGCGAACCTGCGATGCAGGCCGGCATACCGAGCTTGCGTCAGGCAGCCTGGCGCTGTTCGAGCTGCTGCACGTTGTCGAGCGTGCCGTTGGCGTCGCCGATCTGGATCTTGCGCGGCTTGAGTGCCTCGGGCACTTCGCGCACCAGGTCGATGGTCAGCATGCCGTTGTCGAACGACGCGGTGGTGACCTTCACGTGGTTCGCCAGCTGGAAGCGCTGCTCGAAATCGCGGGCGGCGATACCGCGGTGCAGGTAGGTGCGCTCGGTAGCGTCCTTCTGCTTGCGGCCGGTCACGTGCAGGGTGTCGCGCTCGGCGACGATTTCCACTTCATCGCGGGTGAAGCCGGCAAGGGCCATCACGATGCGGTATTTGTCTTCCGCGAGCAGCTCGACGTTGTACGGCGGGTAGCTCGGCTGCGATTCGGCGCGTTGCTCGAGCAGGCTGGCCAGGCGGTCGAAGCCGATGGCGGAACGGTACAGGGGAGCGAGGTCAAAAGTACGCATGATAAATATCCTTGTAAAGTTAAGCGATAAGTTGACGGACCTCATCGTGAGCATCCGTTGGGACCAATCTAATGCCACCCCATCCACTTTTCAATGCATACGAAATACGGATTTTTAATATTTTTTGCAAATTTTATTTGCATCCAGCGCGCCGGAAATCGTTGCCGATGCTGCATGCTACACTCGTCCGGTTTTGTTCCCCACATTGCCACGATGACCGCTCACGCTCCCTTCCGTTTCGCCGCCAGGACCGCTTCCGGCCTCGCCCTGGCCCTGGCGCTCGCCTTCCCGCTCCGGGCCGCCGTACCGGCCCCGGCCGACCGCCCCTACCCCGGCACGATCGTGCTGAAGGTCGATGCGACCAACCTCGCGCAGCAGATTTTCCGCATGCGGATGACGGTGCCGGTGAGCCCGGGCCCGATGACTTTCCTGTACCCGCAATGGCTGCCGGCGAACCACGGCCCGAGCGGCCCCCTGACCCAGCTGGCGGGCCTGAAGTTCACGGCCGGCGGCAAGCCGGTCGCGTGGACGCGCGACCCGGTCGACGTCTTCGCCTTCCACGTGACGGTGCCTGACGGCGTGACGACGCTGGAAGTGCAATACCAGTTCCTGTCGCCGCTCGACCCGGCCCAGGGCCGGGTCGTCATGACCGACGATATCCTCGGCCTGCAATGGCCGTCGGTGACGCTGTATCCGGCCGGTTACGTCGCGCGCCGCATCACGGTGCAGCCTTCGCTGACCCTGCCCGCCGGCTGGCAGTACGGCACCGCGCTGGAAACGGCGCAGCGCACGGGCGACGAAGTCCAGTTCAAGGCGCACGACCTGGAAACGCTGATCGACTCGCCCCTGTTCGCGGGCCGCCATTTCAGGAAGTTCGACCTCGATCCGGGCGCCAGGGTGCGCGTGTCGCTGAACGTCGTGGCCGACAATGCCGACAGCCTGGAAGCGAAACCCGAGCAGATCGCCGCCCACCGCGCGATGGTGCAACAATCCCTGAAACTCTTCGGTTCGCACCACTACGAGCACTACGACTTCCTGCTGGCCCTCTCCGACGAATTCGGCGGCATCGGCCGCGAACACCACCAGTCGAGCGAGAACGGCGTCAAACCCGGCTACTTCACCGACTGGGCGCGCGGCGAAGCCGGACGCGACCTGCTGCCGCACGAGTATGCCCACTCGTGGAACGGCAAGTTCCGCCGCCCTGCCGGCCAGGACGTCCCGAACTTCAACACGCCGCTGCAGAACGACCTGCTGTGGGTCTACGAGGGCCAGACCCAGTACTGGGGCAGCGTACTGGGCGCGCGTTCAGGGCTGCTCTCGCAGGCGGGCGCGCGCGACGCGCTGGCCAGCACCGCCGCCCGCTACGACAACGTGACAGGGCGCAGCTGGCGCGCCGTGCAGGACACGGTCAACGACCCGATCGTGGCCGGCCGCCGCCCCCTGGCGTGGAGCAGCTACCAGCGCAGCGAGGACTACTATGCGGAGGGGGCGCTGATCTGGCTCGACGTCGACACCAGGATCCGCGAACTGTCGGGCGACAAGCGCTCGCTCGACGATTTCGCACGCGCCTTCTACGGCATCGGGAACGGCAGCATGCGCCCCGTCTTCTACACCTTCGACGACGTTGTCGCGACGTTGGCCAAGGTACAGAAATTCGACTGGGCGCCCTTCCTGCGCGCGCGCCTGGACGGCAACGGCCCGGGCGCCCCGCTCGACGGCCTGGCGCGCGCCGGCTGGAAGCTGGTCTACACCGAAACCCCGACCGACTACATCAGGAACGCCGAGGAGCGCAGCAAGGTGGCCGACTTCAGCTATTCGCTGGGCTTCGCGGTGCGCGCCGACGGCGGCGTGAGCAACGTGCGGTGGGATGGCCCGGCTTTCCGCGCCGGCCTGGCGGGCAATACGACGATCGTCGCGGTCAACAACAAGGTGTTCAAGCCGGAAGTGCTGAAGGCCGCCGTCAAGGCGTCGAAGGACGGCAAGGCGCCTATCGAGCTGCTGGTCAGGAAGGGGAACAACCTGCGCACGATCGCGCTCGACTACCACGGCGGCTTGCGCTATCCGCGCCTGGAGCGCATTCCCGGCACGCCGGACCGGCTGGCGGCGATCTACAGGGCGCTCAAGTAGGAATCGCCGGATGCGGGTCGATGGTATGCTTCGGCCATGACTACCGATACCGACATTGAACTGTCCGGCCCGTTCAAGGCCGTTGATGGCACCGGCCGTTCCCACGACGTCAAGGCGATCCGCATTTTCGACGAGGGCTACGGGATTATCGACGTGTACGTGGATTTCGCCTCGCAGCTCGATGCCGGCCTGTACAAGGACAGCGTCCTCGTCGGGCAGATCATCGAGCGGCTGCGCGCGCTCGGCTACCGGGGACCCGACTTCGCGCACAGCGACCCGGGCCTGCAGGACCGCAAGCTGATCGTGCTCGAGGCGCCGGAGGAGTTCGCGCCGTTTGCCAAGAGCCGCGGGTGGAAGAATCTGGCGGAAGAATTCGACGAGGAATAGCCGCGTTTTTCCGTAGGCGTGATCGAAGCCCATGGCCTCGATCACGCCTGCGCGGCGTCGATATACCGCCCGCTCCACGCCGCGATCATCGCCGCCAGCTGCGCCGCGTCTTCCCTGCCCGTCACCAGGTGATCGACCCCGTCGAGCGACACGAAGCTCTTCGGATACGCCGCCAACGCGAAAATCCGCAGCGCGTTCGCGATGTCCACCGTATCGTCATCCGGCGCATGCATCACCAGCAGCGCGCGCCCCAGCTGCGCGATCTGGCCGGCCAGGCGATGCCCGGTCGCGTCCTCGACGAACTGCTGGCGGATATTGAAATCGCGTCCCGCCAGCCTTACCCGCGCCTCGCCCGCCTGGGCAAGCGTGGCGAGATGCTCCGACAGCAAGGCATCCACGACATACCGCGGGTCGCTCGGCGAGGCGATCGTCGCCACCGCCCTCGATTCCGGAATCCGGTGCGCCGCGGCCAGCACGGCCGTGCCGCCCAGGCTGTGCCCGACCAGCAAGCGCGGCGCCGCGAACTTCTCGCGCAGGAAGTCGGCGGCGGCCACCAGCTCGTCCACATTCGACGAAAAATTGGTGTCGCCAAAATTGCCGGCGCTGGCGCCCAGTCCCCCGAAATCGAAGCGCAGCATGCCGATGCCATGCCCCGCCAATCCTTGCGAGATGCGGTTCGCCGCCAGCACGTCCTTGCTGCAGGTGAAGCAGTGGGCGAAGACGCCATAGGCGCGCGGCAAGCCATCGGGCAGATCCAGCTTGGCGGCCAGCTTGCCGTGCGGCCCCTGGAACTCGACGCGTTCGGTGAGCATGCGGCCTCCTGTTCGATGAAGGCGCTACTGTGCACCGGATCGGGCCTGTGCGCAAGCAAGCCACGTTCCCGGCCTGGCCATCCGGGCTGCGCAAGCGATGCGCGGATTTCGCCGCACTGTGCCGCCAGGTGCAGGCGGCCCGGGCTTTCGCCGCGCGCGTGTCGGTCCGGAACAGCAGTGGTAAAGGACGCATAAAGCGATCGATTGCTGAATTAGATCGTTGCCAGAAGAATAAAGACCTTGCTTGCCGTTGAGTTAACGTCGTCGTACACTGTCCGCTTGCCGACTTCCGTTATCGGCTTATTGTATTGAAAAAGTCGACTAATAAAAATTTTTCTAAAAAAAATGTCTTCCTTTTCCACGTCGATTAAATAGCGGCGGTTCTGTGCAGTCGAGTCTCGAAAGCTTGTATTCGAGATCGACGCAGCCGGTTTTTTTTAACACAACGGCCGCAAAAATATGATAAAAGACCAACCGCCCGTTGGCATGTGGAATGCTCCCCTTCTCGGTCGAAAAAGAATTCCCGCCATCGTAGGTGTATTTATCTCGGTGTTAGTCCATGGCGCCGTCTGGTTCGCACTACAACCGCTGCGGGGGGATAGGTCTGTACGCCATGAGCGTGCCGTGGATCTCCCGTTTCCTGTCATGGTTTATTTACCGCCGGCCCCTGGCCAGTCGCGGCAAGTGCCGGCAGTCGCGTCCACCAGACAAAAAAAGCCAGTGTCGGCATCGACGCGTCTGCCTCAACGAGAACGAAAGCGTATTTACCCGCATTCTGAAACCGACGTGCAGATCACGCACAGTACGACGCGTGAGGCGGATATTCCTGCGGCGATGGATACATTGCAGGTGGAAACCTCGACCGAGACACCGGTACGGTTCGATGCCGATACACTCAAGGCACTTGTGAAACAAGATCTGGAACGACAGGGCACGCGATCGGGACACGCCGCCGGAAAACAGGAACCTGGTGGTTTGGCTGCCGATGTCCGGCAAGACGTGATGGAACGCGCACGGCGTCCGAAGTGCGGCAACGATTACAAGCCAAAGGTCGGATCGGTTGAGTTTAGCGGTTTGATGAAACTGCCGTTTCTATTGCGGGGAGGGCTTGCTGATGAAGGTTGCAAGTGGTGAAGATTGCGCTATACCTCTTGCAGTGAACGCACATTGACGGCCAGCCGGCAACAGATTAGCGAAGCCGAACGGATGGAAACGGCCGGTGGCGAATACATCAGCTTCCTTGGAAAATGCGAAGCGCCCTGGATTTGCCATCCGCAGGGGTGAGCCATAAAACGGCCGGTGATTGCGCATCAGGAGCGCGATCGGCTTGGCCAGGATCCAGGTCGGGCGCGGCAGGCTTTGCACGTCCGCCGGCAATTGCGCGCAACGCACCGATTCGCGCACTTTCTGCTGCACCGGCACCCAGGTGTTGGCGACCTCGGGGCGGTAGTCGGCCTGGGGCAGCGCCCGCAGCACGTTGTCCGGCCCCAGGCGCGCCACCAGCAGTTCCAGCATGCGCATCCGGTCGTCCTCGCTGCCGCCCGGCTCGGGAAACAGCGACCCGGTCGGCGCCACCATCGGCTGCAACTGCGGGGCGTCCAGCGCCAGGCCGATCACGGGGGCTTCCAGCACCACCTGCGCCAGGCGCTCCTTCAGCAGGCGCACCAGGTGGGCGTTGCGCCAGGTCGGTTCGCCCAGCGCGATCTCGACGGCGGTGGGTGGGCGCGCCACCCTGCCGCGCTCGTGTTCGAGCAGCAGCGTGATGCGTTCGACGGCCAGCTGGTGCGCGCACAGCCAGCCGGTCAGCTGCTGCACCAGGCGCTCGGCGCCTTGCAGGCATTGTTCGGCGTTGTCGATGCGCTCGAACAGTTCGATCTTCGCGTGAAAGACGGTGGGCGCCTCGATCCATTCGAACAGTTCAGGCGCCATGCCGTAGGCGGCGTCGAGCAGGTCGAGCAGTGCGCGGCCGCAGCGGCGCTGCAGGCCGGGGCGCGGCAGGCGGCGCATGGCGCCGATGTCGAAGCAGCCGATGCCTTCGAACCGGGCGACATAGGGGCGCGCAGTGGGCGCGCAGCTGAGGCAGCCTGAAAAGCCGAGCGCGCGCAGGCTGGCGCGCACGCGGGCGCACTGGGCACGGATGCCGCCGCACAGGCGCAGGCTGGCGCCGATGTCGATCAGCAGGGTCGATTCCTTCTGCCGCGACGAAACGGTGTCGACGGCCAGCTTTCACATTTGGCGGGCAGAGCTGGCCGCCGCCGGCTAGCATGTTATATAGGTTGCACCTCCGAAACCTAGATCCACGAAATGCATTTTTTGGGTGGATTACCACTTGAACTATCAATGTACTGACTGGGCTCCGTGTTTCAATAGGGCTACGTTCTTGGCACAAATAGGGTCGCCAAAATTTCGCCCCATTCCCAGGCTATCCTTAACAATAAGGTGCTGCGCAAGAGAGTTTCATGAGTTAGACGATTGCGCGCATCCGGCTGTTCAGGAAAACCTGGGATGTTGCTGGTCAGGTGCGTTAATCGTCGAGCTTAATTTTAGAAGCTATTAAGATGCCACCTGTCATGACACCTTCAACTTCCAGCTTCTTATTACCCAACGTGGCCGGCGTCAGTGTCTCGACGAACAGCGTGGCATCATTCCATTTGACATTAACGGTCGAAGCGCCGGTAAGCACAAAGGTTTTTGCATCGATATTGACATTGTTTGCAATACCTTCGCGCTCGACGGTCGAGGTATCATCGTCCAGTTTTTCGCACTCGATTTCCTTGACCTTCACACTGCCGTCGGCAGCAAGGAACCCTTCGATCTTCACCTGGAGATCGTTGCGCAGCGTAGTGCCGGCCGGACAATCAATCTCGGCGGTCGCGGCGTTCATCTTCATCCCACGCACAGAGAAGTCAGCGTTCGAGACAAAATCGAGGATCGAGCCGTGCAGTTCCACTTCACCGGCTTTTTCTGTCTCAACCGAGCGAAGCGCGATCGACCTGGCCTTGACCGATCCGTCTGCCTGATACATGCCCTTCACCCGGACGTAGGCACCGACGGTCAGGTCCGCGAAACTCTTGCCGGCATGGTCGAACCTGGCCTCTGTTGCACTAATCTCGAGTCCGTCCAGCGAGAATGTTTTTGCGCTCATATTCACATTGCCGACGATGCCGCGCAGTTGAGCTTCCGTGTCGCGGCTTTCGTCACGATGATTTTTCACTTTTATCGCCGTCGCCGAGACCACGCCGCCCGCAAACGATGCCGAGGCAGGAATCGAGACAGCGACATCGGCGCCATTGGAGAGTATCGCCGAGGCTGGCGTGATGGACACATTCTGGTAGTTGACGGTCAGGTCGCCAATCTTGAATGTACTGGCGGCGGTCGACAGAGAGGTCACCTTGCCGCGCAGTTTGTGCACCGTCCCCAGTGTTTTTTTCTCGACCCGGGTCGCCTGGATCTGTATCTTGCCAGCCGCATCGGTTTTAAGGATGCCGTGAATCTCAACCCCATCACCTGTTTTTGCGTTGGCAAACGTGTAGGGCGCCTCGAAGACGGTTATTGGACCGGATGCCCGATCCGTATTGATGACAACCGTCATCCCCAATACCGTCATCGTGCTGGCCGCCGAGTCGACGGCACTAATCACACCCTGCATTGTCGGGATAACCGACACTCGTTTGGCTTTTAGCGTGCCGTCGTGCTGAACCTCCACCGATTGGCCGATCTTCAGCTCGACATTTCCCGGCACTCCATCAGCGTTCTCGATGAGTGCAAGGATGCCACGGTCGTCAATCCGCACGCCATCGATAATGATACTGCCGAAACCCGTGACGGTGCCTGCCACGGTAGGTGCGCCCTGAGTCGACGTCGGGGCGGCTGGTGCGGCTGGTGCCGCTGGTGCGGCTGACGCCGCCACGGCCGGCGCTTGTGCCTGTGTACCGCCACCACCGCCACAGGCGACTAAAATTAGTGCCGAGGAAGCGGCTGCGAGGCTCACAAGAACTTGTTTTTTTGCCATTATTTTCTCCGACTATTTGAACGACGTTACACCCGAAGCTGGTGCGAGTATATTTATCTAAGGCAATTTTAATTTCTGTTGGTAAAGTTGTGTGAGAATTTGTGGTTGCCGTTGTATTTCGGTTTTCGTGCCCCTGCTCGAACCTTCCCTTGTCGGCTAGAAGATCGACAAACTATGTCCCACGGAGTATATGAACTCGGCTGTGGCAGCGGCATGACCTGCTGGCGCTGCCTTCACGAGTGGCTGAAAGCGAGTGTTTGGCAGAGTGTGCATGAGGCCATTGATTCGCATTGGTAAAGTGTCCACGGAATCCAAGCAGATCACTCGTGCAGTGACCGTATATTGCCAGCCGCCAGCCGCCAGCCGGCAACGGATTAGCGAAGCCGAACGGATGGAAACGGCCGGTGGCGAATACATCAGCTTCCTTGGAAAATGCGAAGCGCCCCGGATTTGCCGGCAGATTGTTATGCTCATCCAAACAACCCGTGCAAGAACCATCTCGGATCCGCATCCTCCGACGCTCCCACGATACGCTCGCGGTACACCCAGTACAGCGTGTGATCCTGCCCTTCCGCAATAAAATAATCGCGCGTCTGCGATGCGTTCCACCAGCCCGCCTCGATGCGCTCCGGCGTCGACGCCATCCGCAGGGGTGAGCCATAAAACGGCCGGTGATTGCGCATCAGGAGCGCGATCGGCTTGGCCAGGATCCAGGTCGGGCGCGGCAGGCTTTGCACGTCCGCCGGCAATTGCGCGCAACGCACCGATTCGCGCACTTTCTGCTGCACCGGCACCCAGGTGTTGGCGACCTCGGGGCGGTAGTCGGCCTGGGGCAGCGCCTGCAGTACGTTGTCCGGCCCCAGGCGCGCCACCAGCAGTTCCAGCATGCGTACCCGGTCTTCCTCGCTGCCGCCCGGCTCGGGAAACAGCGACCCGGTCGGCGGCGCCATCGGCTGCAACTGCGGGGCGTCCAGCGCCAGGCCGATCACGGGGGCTTCCAGCACCACCTGTGCCAGGCGCTCCTTCAGCAGGCGCACCAGGTGGGCGTTGCGCCAGGTCGGTTCGCCCAGCGCGATCTCGACGGCGGTGGGCGGGCGCGCCACCCTGCCGCGCTCGTGTTCGAGCAGCAGCGTGATGCGTTCGACGGCCAGCTGGTGCGCGCACAGCCAGCCGGTCAGCTGCTGCACCAGGCGCTCGGCGCCTTGCAGGCATTGTTCGGCGTTGTCGATGCGCTCGAACAGTTCGATCTTCGCGTGAAAGACGGTGGGCGCCTCGATCCATTCGAACAGTTCGGGCGCCATGCCGTAGGCGGCGTCGAGCAGGTCGAGCAGCGCGCGGCCGCAGCGGCGCTGCAGGCCGGGGCGCGGCAGGCGGCGCATGGCGCCGATGTCGAAGCAGCCGATGCCTTCGAACCAGGCGGCATACGGGCGCGCCGGCGGCGGCAAGGTGCTCGGCAGGCGGTCCAGGCGGCGCGCGAGCGAGGCGATGGTGAGCACGCGGCCGGCGCGCCGGCGCGCCAGCAGCCAGCTGCCGCGCGCGGTGGGCGCGCAGCTGAGGCAGCCTGAAAAGCCGAGCGCGCGCAGGCTGGCGCGCACGCGGGCGCACAGGGCACGGATGCCGCCGAACAGGCGCAGGCTGGCGCCGATGTCGATCAGCAGGGTCGATTCCTCGGCCTGGGCCACCTGCGGCGTGTACTGCAGCAGCGCCATCGCCACCGCGTGCAGGGCCTCGGCCTCGCGCTCCGGGGAACGCTCGACGATGCGCGCCCCGGGCATGAGCATCAGCACGCCGCCGCGACGCATGCCGGGCTGGACGCCGGCGGCGCGCGCCAGGGGCGAGGCAACCAGTACCCGCTCCGCCTCGAGCACGACGACCCCCAGGTCAGTTGACCAGTTCGGGCTGAAGACCTCGAGCGGTAACTGGGGCAAATACAGGCCGATCCACAGGCGCATGGCGTTGGAGCAAAGTAGGAGCGAGAGGCAGGAACAGCGGCGCGTCGCGCTGCGGTCCCCGGCGTTTGATGAAGCCGATGTCGAGTCCGCCGGCAGCGGGCCGCAGCGACAGACGCAGCGGTGCCGGCGAAGAATCCTGGGCACTGGCAAGCGGACGCATCATGAAGAACAGGGTTTCGCCGCACTGGGCCGCCAGGTGCAGACGGCGCAGGCTTTCGCCGCGCGCGTGGTTGGTCCAGAACAGCAGCGCGCCGCAACTGCCGCTGCGCAGCACCTGCTCGGCCGCCCACAAGGCGTCGGCCCCGCGGCCCGCGCGCAGCCAGATCAGCTGCGACGGCGGCACGCCGAGCGCGGCCAGCGCCAGTGCCTGCGGCGGATGGGGCGGCTGCAGCAGCACGATGCGGCGCCCGGCGGCGGCGGCCAGGGCCGGGCGCAGCAGGCGCATTTCACCGATGCCGGGCTGCTGCAGCAGCAGATCGATCAGGGTGCCGGTCGGCCAGCCGCCACCCGGCAATTGCGCCGACAGCGCCGGGTGGCCGGTGTCGGCGCAGCGCGTATTGCCATGCGCCAGCTGCGAAGCGCGCCACAGGGATGGGTGCAATGCTTCAGGCGAGGCAAGAGTTTGTGAACAAGACATAATGAGGGAAATACAAAAGTACTGGATGGATATACAGTACTCGGTCGTTCAGCTTTTGGCAAGATTTGTCTAGCCCGAACACGTAGGATTTAACCTTGCGCTTGTGTGCGCGCAAACCCGCGCTTGAAGAGCAAGGCCGGCCGACATACCATCCAGCCTCGATCAAAAGATGAAATAATGCGCTTTCACTTATTATCCGCATGACAATGACCGCTTCTTCCTTCCCCGGACGCTGCCCATGACCACGATCCAGCTGGTCGGCGCCCTCCTCTTTGCCTGCGCCCTGGTCCATACATTCGCCGCCAAGGGCTTCGAGATCCTGGCCGATCGCCACCCGCGTCATGAAGGCCTGTTCCACTTGCTGGGCGAAGTCGAGGTCGTGTTCGGCTTCTGGGCCTTCATCCTGGTCGTGGCGATGGCCGTCATTTCCGGTCCGGGCACGGCCGTCGATTACGCCGAATCGCGCCAGTACACCGAACCCCTGTTCGTGTTCGTGGTCATGGTGATCGCCGCCTCGCGCCCGGTCCTCGACGCCGTGCGCGCGCTGCTGGGAACGGTGGCGCGGCTGGTGCCGCTGCGCACCGAGGTCGCGCTGGCCTGGCTGGGATTGGCCCTGGTGCCCCTGGCCGGCTCGCTGATCACGGAACCGGCCGCGATGACGCTCGCCGCCCTGATGCTCGCACCCCAGGTGTTTCGTCCCGGAATTCCCGAAGCGCTGAAATACGGCGCGCTGGGCGTGTTGTTCGTCAACGTCTCGATCGGCGGCACCCTCACAGCCTACGCCGCGCCGCCGGTGCTGATGGTGGCCACCACCTGGGGCTGGGACAGCGCCTACATGCTGGGCCATTTTGGCTGGCGCGCGGCCATCGCCGTATTCATCAACGCAAGCGTCGTCACCCTGTTGTTGCGCAAGCACCTGGCACCGGCAGTTGCCGACCCCGTCAAGCCGGTGCCCATCAAGGTGTCGGCCGTCCACTTGGCCTTCCTGGCGGCGGTGGTGCTGCTGGCGCATCACCCGGTGCTGTTCGTCGGCGTGTTCCTGCTGTTCCTCGGGTTCACCCAGGCGTACCAGCGTTACCAGGACCCCTTGATCCTGAAGGAAGGGCTGCTCGTCGGATTTTTCCTGGCCGGACTGGTCGTGCTGGGCGGCATGCAGCAATGGTGGCTGCAGCCGCTCGTTTCCAGCCTGGCGCCGACCGCCCTTTTCTTCGGCGCGCTCGGCCTGACCGCAATCACCGACAATGCGGCACTGACCTATCTCGGTTCGCTGATCGCGGGACTGTCCGAGCACGCCAAATACATGCTGGTGGCCGGGGCGGTGGCCGGCGGCGGCCTGACCGTGATCGCGAATGCCCCGAACCCGGCCGGCGCCGCGCTACTGCGGCACGGCTTCAACGACGAATCGATCGGCGCACTGGGCTTGCTCGGCGGTGCCCTGGGGCCGACGACCGTTGCCGCAATCCTGTTCCTGATCTGAAGGAGTATCCATGGACGACACCGTATTGGTCGACAAGACCGCCATCATCGAACGCTGCTGCCGCCGTGCCCGCGAAGAGTACGAGAAGGACCCGACCACCTTCGTCGGCGACCTCACCCGCCAGGACGCGGCCACCTTGAACGTCATCCGGGCCTGGGAGGCGGCGGTCGAGATGGGCGACTACGTGATCGCCATGGCGGATCTTGGCGAACCGTTCAACGAACGCGAGGTCATCACCATCCTGGCCGACAACGGCTGGATCGACGCCACCCTGGCCGAGAACCTGAAGCGCACCGGCGAATTCTGCCGCGCCGAATGGGACCAGCAGGCCGCGCCGCTGCCGGCCCTGGTCACGATCATCAAGCGCGGGCTGGACGATTTCGGCGCCTACAGCCTGGCCTTGACGACCGGGGCGGCGGCGCTGCCCGATACGCGCCAGCCGGACTGACAGCGGGATTGCCGCGCCGTGCGGCCCGAATATCGCGTATATAGCGCGCACCGATCACGCCAACGACCTGGAGAGCACATGCACCGCAGCCCGAGCTATGTCCATGGCGCCCATGACGTTCCCCTCATCGGCGACACCATCGGCCCGTTCCTGGCGCGGATATGCATACCGGCGACCTCGCCGTGATCGACGAACAGGGGTTTGCCACCATCGTCGGGCGCGCGAAGGACATGGTCATTCGCGGCGGCGAAAACATCTATCCGCGCGAGGTCGAAGAGTTCCTGTATCGCCATCCCAAGGTGCTCGACGTGCAATGCGTCGGCGTGCCGGATGCGAAATACGGGGAAGAGTTATGTGCCTGCATCGTCCTGCGTCCGGGAGAACAAGCGACGCAAGACGAGATGCGCGACTTTTGCAAAGGCCAGATCGCGCACTACAAGATTCCGCGCCATATCCGTTTTGTCACCGGCTTTCCAATGACGGTGACGGGGAAAATCCAGAAGTACCTGCTGCGCCGGCAGGTGACCGAGGACCTGGGCCTGGCCGGTGGCGGCATCCCGGGACCGGCCGGCGCGCCTGCCGCCCAGGGTGCATGAATCAGGTTCGATAGCGAACCTTCGCCGTCAAGACAGCCGCGCCGCTACGGCAGCGGCCCGCGCGCATCCAGTCATGGCAGCTTCCAGGAATGGAGGCTGGCCAGCACGGTCAGCAGCTCCGCCGGCTCGACCGGTTTGGCAACGTGCATCTGAAAACCGCAACTCAATGCGCGCATCCTGTCCTGGACCCTGGCATACGCCGTCAGGGCCACGGCGGGCGTGCTCGGCTGGCCCGCGCTTTGCTCGCGCTTGCGCAGTTCCGTGATGAATTCGTACCCATCCATTCCAGGCATCCCGATGTCGCTGACGATCAGGTCGGGGCGTATGCCTTCGAACAAGGTCAAGGCATCCTGGGCATTCGAGGCGGTCTCGACGACGGCATGCGCGCTTTGCAGCACCGCCGCCAGCATATTGCGCGCGTCGTCATCGTCTTCCACCAGGAGTACGGTCGCACCGCGCAAGCCGAATTCCCCGATATCGTCCGGCATGGCGACATGGTTCGGCGATGCAGGCGAGCGGGCCGGCTCAGGCTCGCTCTTGACGGCCGCAAGCGGCAAGGTCACGATAAACACGGAGCCCTTCCCCAGCCCTGGACTCGATACCCTGACATCGCCCCCGTGCAGCTCCACGAGTTTCTTCACGATCGCCAGGCCAAGGCCCAGCCCGCCGTGCTGGCGGGTCGAGGTCGGATCGACCTGGGTAAAGGTATCGAACACGCGCGACAGGTGTTCAGCCGGAATGCCGGCGCCATTGTCGCTCACGATGATCTGTATGTTGGATGCGTGCTTTTTCAGCGTCAACTGGACACGGCCGTTTTTTGGCGTGAACTTGATCGCGTTCGACACCAGGTTCCAGACAATCTGTTGCAGCCGTTCCGGGTCGCCCGAGACCGGACCCGCGGCAGGGTCGGCGATCAGTTGCAATGCAATGTTCTTGGCCCCGGCCGCGGGACGCAGGACCTCCAGCGCCGCTTCGAGCGGTGCATGGGGAGAAATGAGCTGCACATTCAAGCGCAGCTTGCCGCTGACAATGCGCGCGATGTCGAGCAGGTCTTCAACGATCTGCGCCTGACTGCGCGCATTGCGTTCAATCGTGGCGATTGCCCGCGTCCGCATCTCGAGATCCAGCTTACCCGACGTCAGCATCTGCGACCAACCGAGAATCGAGGTCAGGGGCGTACGCAATTCATGCGAGACAGTGGCCAGGAACTGGTCCTTTGCCTCGTTGGCGCGGGCGGCCTCTTCGTACAATTTCTGCTTCTCCAGCGCGTCCTGCTCGGCGCGCCGGCGCGCGAACAGCGCTTCCTGGTAGAGCGTGGCCTTGTTCAAGCCGACTGCCGCCTGCGCCGCCAGGGTTTCCACCAGGCGCTCATGACCGTCGGTAAACTGATCTGCCTGCGCGTGCCCAAAAAACAGTCCGCCAATGACTTCGCCATCGCCCAGGCTGACCGGAACCGCCAGATATGACCGTACCGGCAAGTGCCCCGGCGGCATGCCATAATGCGGCGCCATTTTCCCGTAGCGCGGGTCGGCGCGGATGTCGCCGCTGCGAATGGTTCCTTCGCCCTGGAAAGTCGGACCGAACAAGTGGGTGGCGCGCGGCAGCGGGAACTTGTCGAAGAGTTCCTTGGGTACGCCTGCAATCGTATAGAGCGTGTAGCTTTCTCCGGCTTCGTTCCGGACATTGTAGAAAAACGCGCCGAACTGTGCCCCGGTCAGCTCGGTTGCACGCGCCGTCACCGCTTCGACGATCTTTTCGTGGCTGAGTTCCTGCAGGATTAACTGGCCGATCGCATGCAGTGCCTCTCTTTCGCGCTCTTGCTGCAGCCGCGGGCGGGCATCCTGGACTTCGATCACCGTTCCCACGACCCTGCCGTCGCGTCGGATCGGGCTGGCTGTGAAGCGGACCGGATAGAACGAGCCGTCACGATGCACGAAGGTCTCTTCGCCATGCTCTTGCATATTCTCCGGCGCCGCCCTGTCGATCGGACACTCCTCGAGGGGGTATGGGGTGCCGTCGGGATGCGTGTGATGCACGAAGTGATGCAAGGGCGCGCTGCTGACTTCTTCGAGACGGTAGCCAGTGAGCGCCTCTGCCGCAGGATTCATGTACACACAACATTGTCGTTCATCCATGACGAACAAGGCGACGGTCGCGTTTTCACATACGTCTTGGAGGTGAGAAAGAAGCCTGGGCTGGATGGGAAGGGACACGGGTTAGCTCTTATAATTTGACCAGGAATTATACGTCTCCCTGGCCCGGTTTCTTGTTTTGCCGCTTGCGATGCCGCGTCGCGCCCTGGAACAGCTCAGGATGCCTGGGGGAGGCCGGAGGCCAGCAACAGGCGCAAATGCCCAAAATCGATGGGCTTGGTCAGGTGGTGATCGAACCCGGCATCGAATGCAAGCTGGCGATCTTTCTGCTGTCCCCAGCCGGTGGACGCGATCAAGGTCATGGATGGCCCCCGGACCGTCGCACGCATCCGCCTCGCCAGTTCATAGCCGTTCATGTCGGGCAGCCCGATATCGAGCAAGGCAACCTGGGGCGCGAAATCCGTGACGACGTCGAGCGCCGCTTGCGCGGTATGGGCCACCCGTACCTCGCAGCCGAACAACGCCAACGCCATCGTCATCGTCTCGGCGGCATCCTCATTGTCATCGACGACCATCACGCGAAGACCGGCTTGCAGACGGTTGTCTTCCTCGACGGCATGGCCACGCACAGCCGAGGTAATGACAGGCAGGCGCACGGTGAACGTGCTGCCCCGGCCCGGTCCGCCGCTGTCGGCGCAAATCGTGCCGCCATGCAGGTTCACCAGCCCCCGCACCAGCGCCAGCCCGATGCCCAATCCGCCCTTGGCACGCTGCAAGGCCGGTTCGAGCTGGGAGAACATATCGAACACCCTCGCCAGCGCCTCCTGCGGTATGCCGATGCCGTTATCCTGCACCTCGATGCTGGCGTGCATGTCGTCACACGCGAGCACGAGCGAGATCATGCCGCCGTCGGGCGTATATTTGGCTGCATTGGTCAGCAGATTCAGGACCACCTGGACCAGGCGGGTGGCGTCGCCATGGACAATGACCGGCTGTTCGGGCAAGGACAGGCGCAGCGCGTGGCGAGCCGACTGCATCAGCGGCGTGACATCCTGCACCGCACTACGCAGCAAGCCGGCCAGTTCCACCGGTTGCTGCTGCAGCTGCATGCGGCCCTGGGTAATGCGCGAGACTTCCATCAAATCATCGACAAGCCGCGTCAAGTGTTTCAGCTGGCGATCGAACGCCGATAGCAGCCGTTCGTCCGCCAGGCCGTGCAACTTGATTTTCAAAACATCGAGTGCACTTCGCATCGGCGCCAATGGATTGCGAAGCTCATGCGAAAGCGTTGCGAGGAACTCATCCTTGCGCCGGTCAGCTGCGGACAATTGTGCATTGACTGTCTGAAGCTGCGCTTCCGCCCCCTCGCGCGCTGCGAGTGCCGCCTCCGCAGTCTTGCGGGCAGCAAGCAGTTTGCGCTCGTAGGAACGGCGGTCCGCGGCCTTGAACAGGGCCCACTGGTCGAGCACGCGTTCTTCGTCATTCAAGCGCATGATATTGATCAGCATCGGCACACGCTCGCCTGAACGATTCAGCAAGTCGACCTGCACTTCGCCCACCGATCCGTGTACCTGCAGGATCGGCAGACAATGCGTGTGATGAAACAAGCGCGCACCCACCGGCAGCAAGTCCGGCATGCGCAGCTTGCCGGCCAGTTCCTCGGCCTCGTAGCCCAACCAGCTGCATGCTCTGGCGTTCGCCTTGAGGATCAAGCCATTCGGCTCGGCCAGCACGAGCGCGCAAGCTGCATGCTCGAATAAAAAGTCGCCGGACGGCAGTGGCTGTGCCATTGCGATCAACGCAAGATGTTTGCGACAAAACGCTCGATGACCTGCGAGCTTTCCGTCGGCGCGCTCATGTGCGGGCAATGCCCCACATTCTCGATCACATGCAGCACGCTCCGTGGAAGGTGGCGATGCAGGTATTCACCGACCGCGCGTGGTGCGATCAGGTCGTCGCTACATTGCAGGATCAGTGCAGGCACGGTCGACTTGGGCACATCCGGGCGGTGATCGGAGAGGAAGGTCACGCGCGCAAAATGTTTTGCGATTTCCGGATCGTTTCGGCAGAAACGATCCGTCAATTCCTGGCGCAAGGCCGGCTGCTCGGGCACACCCATGATCACCGGGGCCATACTGCTGGACCAGCCCAGGTAATTCGATTCAAGCGTATCGAGGAGTTCGTCGATGTCTTCCCGGCCGAATCCCCCGGTGTAGTCGCCATCGTTGAGATAGCATGGAGAAGGACCGATCATGACTTGCGCGGCAAAGCGCTCGGGCGCCGCCACCGTCGCCAGCAAGCCGATCATGGTGCTGACCGAATGCCCGACAAACACGACCGGACCGCTTGCGCATTCATCGAGCATGTCGAGCAAGTCATCGGCATATCCCTGCAGCGAATCGTATTTCGCCCGGTCATACGCGCTCAGGTCGGACCCGCCGCTGCCGACCAGATCAAACGAAATGGTACGGAACCGCTTGTCGAATGCGGGAATAAGAAAACGCCACATGGTCTGATCGCAACCGAATCCATGTGCAAATACCATGGTCGCCGGTCCCGTACCTGCAATACGAACATTATTTCTTTTTAAGACAGACATCAGCATCTTCCCAAAAAAAAGCAGGTAGCCGGCGCCCCTCGACGCGACAGGACATTTCTAGCGCAGGGGCGCCCACATTCAAAATTCGCTGCAGGCTATATCGACCAGCTCGGATATGTTGGCAGGCTTGGTGAGATGGATATCGAAGCCCGCTGCGCGGGCCCGGATGCGCGAGGCTTCATCGCCCCACGCAGTCAAGGCGACGAGCTTGACATCGCTCAGCCCTTTGTCGGCACGTACGGCCTGGGCTACCTGATAGCCATCCATCACCGGCATGCCGATGTCGAGAAAAATCAGATCCGGACGGTGGGCGCGAGCCGAGTTCAGGCATTCCAGCCCCCCATAGGCGACCTGTGCATCCAGGCCGTAAATCTGCAACATTTGCGCAGTCATATCAGCGGCGTCAACATTGTCATCGACGACGAGAATTCTCTTTTTAATCGATTCCATGCTCTTCTTGGTGTGTTTGTCGGGATCGTGCAAGGCTTGCCGGTACAAGCTTGATTGTCACACCCACTGAAAGTTTTGTCACAAATATTACAATATTAACAGCCATCCCGAAATTTATTGTCTCATTGCAGTACATCCCGGGGGGACCTTGAAGCAGCATGGTATGCCAGGCCACGCATGCTGCGGCAAACAGATTGTCTTTTTCGACAGGCAAACCGCGGCGCCGAGGCGCCGGCGGTACCACTCGCCTGCCGGGCGCCACAGTTCAAGGACCGTCCTGCTTCTCGACCACAGCTACGGCGGCATCACCTTCCTGGTCGACCCGATGCTGGCACCGAAAGAGCGCTATCCCGGCTTCGAAGGCACGGTCAACAGCCATCTGCGCAACCCGCTGGTCGGGCTGCCGCTGCCGGTCGAGGACATCATCAGCGCCGACGCCGTCATCGTCACCCACACCCACCTCGGCCACTGGGACGAGGCCGCCAGGGAGGCGCTGCCGAAGACCATTCCCCTGTTCGCGCAGGACGAGGACGATGCGCCCGCGATTCGCAAGGACGGTTTCACCGACGCGCGGGTGCCCGGTGAAGACACCGGATTCCGGGGCGTGCGCCTCACGGCCGTCACGGGCCAGCACGGCAGCGAGGCCCTGATGGCGACGCTCGGTTCCTTCCTCGGCAAGACGGCCGGCGTCGTGTTTCGCCGCGCGGGCAGCAAGCTGGTGTATGTCGCCGGCGACACGGTCTGGACGCCGCAGGTGGGGGCGGCGATCGCGGCATACCGGCCCGACGTCATCGTGCTCGACACGGGCTATGCGCGCATCGCCGGCTTCGACGGCTCGATCATGATGGGCAAGGAAGGCCTGGGCCGCGCCTACCGCGCGGCGCCGGGCGCGACGCTCGCCGGGATCCACATGGAGGCGTTCAACCACATGACGCAGTCGCGCCGAGACTTGCTCGCCCATGTGGCCGAGCACGGCATGGATGCGGCGCGCGTGCTGGTACCGGACGACGGGCAAGCCTACCGCTTCCAGCTTTTCAAACTTTTAGAACGCTTACCGGTCCCGGCAGCCAGCAACACGTCGATCCGGGTGCGTACCTCAGCGCCTGAGCTTCGTCCTTGCCGAGCGCAGTACGCGCTGGGCGACGCTGGCATCGACGCGCATGAGGTGCATGAACACCCTGGCGACGCCCTTCCCGAAGACATGGCGCACGGCCTGCGACCGGTAGACAAGCTTCGACATGCGTTGATCGCGGCGGTCGTAGCGCCGGTCGTATCCTGGTTGAAGGTCTTCTAGCACGACGGCCAACCTTGTCCGCCGGCGGCGGCAACTGCATGAAGGGGACGTTGGAGGAGATGTTTCATCATGTGGTGACGGGTACGAATTAAACAATCACCCATTACAGAGCAAAGGCGCGCTCGCGAACAGCGTTGCGCTTGTAAGAAACGTTACAAAACGTCACAGGACCCTTCATTTCCGGCCAAATATTTCACCTCTGCATCAATTAACGGGCAATGGCCGTCTGGCGTTATCCTGCCAAGCGCCGCCCGGTAGCGCCGGCGTGTTCACCGAAAGGAAAGCCGCATCGTCCAGCGTCCTGGACGGTGCTGCCGGACTCGCGCTTCCTCCCGCCGCCGTCATTCACCGCCCCGCTGCCGATCCGCTGAGGTAGTATCGAGCAGATGCGCGGGATCGCCGGGCAACGCGCCGGCCAGCCGGCGGCGGCGCCATTATCGAACGAAGACGAGCGCGCCGGATCGGGAACCAGGCTTCACACATTGAGAATCAGGAGACAGCATGAACAAGACCATCGGCGCCGCAGCAGCCTTTGCGCTCGCCGCCGGCGCCGCGCAAGCCCAGACCGGCATCGCCATCTACGGCATCATGGACGCCGGTTTGCTGCACGAGCGCGGCGGCGTGGCCGGCAGCGTGACCAGGGTAGGCAGCGGCATCGGCTCGGCCTCGCGCATCGGCATTCGCGGCACCGAGGATCTCGGCGGCGGCATGACGGCCGTGTTCACGCTGGAAAACGGCACCAGGATCGATACCGGCGAAGTCGATGCCGCCGGCACCATCTTCAACCGCCAGGCTTTCGTCGGCATCAAGGGCAAGGCTGGCATGGTCACGCTGGGCCGCCAGTACACGCCATGGCACCAGGCGCTGACCCAGGTGGGCGATCCGTTCGCCACCGGCTACGCCGGCGGCGCGAAGAACGTGTTCCCGGACTTCGGCGCCAACGTCCGCACCAGCAATACCGTGATATATACCACGCCGACCATCGGCGGCTTCACGGGCGACATCGCCTACGCCTTCGGCGAGCAGGCCGGCAGCGGCAAGTCGGGCCGCAACGTCGGCGCCTCGCTCGGCTACGTGCAGGGTCCGCTCACCGTGCGCGTGGCCTACAACCACAAGAACTCGGACATCGCCGCTGCCCCGGGCCTCATCCCTGTCGTGCGCGGCAATGCCAGCAACAAGCTCATCGCGGCGAACTACGACTTCAAGGTCGTGAAGGCGTACGCCGCCTTCAGCGCCGACAAGGGTATCAACGCTTCCCCGCTGGGCAACACCAACAATCCGTTCGGCGGCGTGCGTCCGACCGCCTCGACCGACGGCAACGAGTTCCTGCTGGGCCTGGTCGCGCCGGCCGGCCCGGGCAACGTGGTCGCCACCCTGATGCGCAAGAACGACAAGACCGCGCTCGACCAGGACGCGCGCTCGTACGGCATCGGCTACCTGTACGGCCTGTCCAGGCGCACGACGATCTACACGGTCTACGGCCACACGGTCAACAAGAACGGCGCGGGCTATACGGTGGCGAACAACACCGACGCCGGCAGCGGCGACACGGCGTTCAACCTGGGCGTGCGGCACACGTTCTGAGCGGGGCCCGCCCGGTGCGGGCACGCATCGAAAGCCGCACGGTGCAAGTCGCGCGGCGCCATGAAAAAGAGCGGGCAAGCCCGCTCCCGCCGATGTCGCCCGGCCCGATCGTTCAAGCGCGTTTCGCGCGCCTGCGGGCAAGGACCCCGGCGCCCAGCATGCCGATGCCGAACAAGGCCAGCGAACCCGGCTCCGGCACTTCCGAAAGCTTGACCTGGCCGTTGGTTCCCAACATGAAATGCCGGCCCGGCGAGTTCGCATAGTCCGTACCGTTGCAGCCCACGCCGGTAAAGCCGGCGAAGTCGCAGGCCACTTCGTCGACCAGCAAGTCGCCCGGACTCTCGATCGTGTTGGCATTGGTGAAGGCAAATGCCATGATCGATTCCATCGACAGGTCGTTGCCGTTCTCACGGAAGAAGTAGCCGGCGTCGAGCGCCCCTGCCTGTGCCCGCGCGAGCACCGTCACCTGGCCGTTGCCGAGTGGCGAACCGCTCGCATCGACCAGCCCGCCTCCGCCCGCCATCACGTCGAAGACGGCGATCTCTTCGCCGAGGTCGGCGCCGTAGATCCCTGCCGAGGTGGCGTACTGGTTGTTGACCGGGTTCTGGAAGATGCGGATGGTGCCGGCGCTGAAGGTAAAGGCGCCACTGAAGTTACCGGTACCGGTCGCCTCGAAGGTGGCGGTAATGTTACCGCCCGGGAAATTCACCGGGAACAGCTGCCCATTGCTGTCCGCCTGCACGATGTTGAACACGGCATGTTCGGTGAACGAGAAGCTCGATGGGCCCGTCGGATTGAGCTGAATGAAGGCATTCCCGTTCACATCCAGGTGTTCATTGATGACCTGTCCGCCGGCGAAACCGCCACCGGTCGGATTGAACACCCAGTTATTCAAGACCGGGGCGGCATGGGCAGCCCCCATCGACATGGCGATCGCGGTAGCGCAAGCGAGTTTTTTTAGCAGTTTCATGACGGAATTCCTCATCACGTGGTTGAACAGCGTTGGACAGCACTGCACTAGCAAGCAACCCTCGTACCAGCGTATTTACATATATAAAAATCAAGTACTTGCAGCTTTTTGTTAACTCGGCAATTCGTGAAATGTAAAGAATTTCGACGCTTTTAAGCTGGAAACATGCCCTGCCTCCCCATGCCTTGCCTGCGCGTTCGCCGGGTTCGAGGGTAAGGGCTGCAACGGCCAATGCGCGGGAGTGCGGCGCCGATCGCTTGCAATCCGCGCACGCGTCCGCATGTTCCCCTCTTCGGTGCCGCGTGCGTTGCCCGTGGTCGAACTGGTATCATTCGCGTTTGTCCGGACCATGGCCCCGAGGCTGTCTGACAGCCTGCCGGTCCCTCACCCTACAGAACATCAAGAATGAGCACACCGACCCAACTGCCCTCTTTCTGGAGCCGGCTTTCCCTGGCCTTCGGCACTTTCTTCAAGACCGTCGGCGACGCCGAATTCGCCGCGCGCGTGCGTGACGACCAGCTCGGCCCGGTCGCCGCGCCGCCTGCGCCTGCGCCGACCCCCGCCCCCGCCCCTGTCCCGGCCGCCGCGCCCGCCCCGGTGCCCGTCCAGCTGCGCGAAGCGACGCCGGACGCGGCGCTCCAGCTGCTGACCCTGTTGCAGCGCGAAGCGCGCCTGATCGATTTCGCCCACGAAAACCTGGCCGCCTATGCCGACGCCGACATCGGCGCCGCCGCCCGCGTCGTGCACGAAGGCTGCGCGCGCGTGCTGAAGGACCACTTCACGATCCTGCCCGTGCGCAGCGAAGCCGAGGGCGCGCGCATCACGCTCGAGGAAGGCTTCGATGCGTCCAGCGTGCGCCTGACCGGCAACGTGGTGGGCACGGCCCCGTTCAAGGGCACCCTGTCGCACCGCGGCTGGAAGGCCACCAGCGTGCGCCTGCCCCAGCTGGCCAAGGAACACGACGCCAGCGTGCTGGCGCCGGCGGAGGTGGAACTGTGAGCGCGCGCTACGCCATCGGCATCGACCTCGGCACCACGCACAGCGCGCTGTCGTATGTCGACCTGGAAGCGAGCGAGGGCGAACGGACCGCGCACGGCGTGCTCGAGGTGCCGCAGCTGACCGCGCCCGGCACCGTCGAAGCCTTGCCGCTGCTGCCCTCCTTCCTGTACCTGCCGCATCCGGACGAACTGGCGCCGGGCGAGCTGGCCCTGCCCTGGAATACCGATGGCGAGACGGCGGTGGCGGGCGACATGGCGCGCTCGCGCGGCGCCACCACGCCGATCCGCCTGGTGTCGTCGGCCAAGAGCTGGCTCTGCCACCCGGGCGTGGACCGCCGCGCCGCCATCCTGCCGAGCGACGCGCCGGACGAAGTCACGCGCGTCTCGCCGCTGGAAGCCTCGACCCGCTACCTGGCGCACCTGCGCCGCGCCTGGGACAACGCGCATCCGGAAGCGCCCTTCGACCAGCAGCAAGTGACGGTCACGATTCCCGCCTCGTTCGATCCGGGCGCGCGCGAGCTGACGGCCGAAGCGGCCCGCAACGCCGGCTACGTATCGGCAAGCCTCCTGGAAGAGCCGCAAGCGGCCCTGTACAGCTGGATCCAGGGCAGCGGCGGCAACTGGCGCAAGCAGGTCAAGGCCGGCGACATCGTGCTCGTCGTCGACGTCGGCGGCGGCACCAGCGATTTTTCGCTGATCGCGATCCTCGAGCGCGACGGCAAGCTGGAGCCGCACCGCGTCGCCGTGGGCGACCACATCCTGCTCGGCGGCGACAACATGGATCTCGCGCTGGCCCACCTGGTGGCGCGCAAGCTGGCCGCCGGCGGCACCCAGCTCGACGCCTGGCAGATGCGCGCCCTCACCTACGGCTGCCGCGGTGCCAAGGAACACCTGCTGGCCGACGCGAACGCGGCAGATGGCAAGGTCGCGGCCTGGCCGATCGTCGTGCCGAGCCGCGGCTCGAAACTGATCGGCGGCTCGATTCGCACCGAACTCACGCGCGAGGAAGTGGCGACCTTCATCCTGGACGGTTTCTTCCCGCGCGTGGAAGCGGCCGCGCGGCCCGCCACGCGTGCCAGGGCCGGCCTGACGCAACTGGGCCTGCCCTATGCGCAGGACGCGGCCGTCACGCGCCACCTGGCTGCCTTCCTGGCGCGCCAGGCGGGAGCGACCGCCGAACTCGAAGGTTTCGAAGACCGCGCCGGCGCCGCGCATTCGTTCCTGCATCCGAGCGCGGTGCTGTTCAACGGCGGCGTCTTCAAGTCCGGCAGCCTGGCCCAGCGCGTGATGGACACCATCAACGACTGGCTCGATATGGAAGGCGCGCCGCCCGCGCGCATGCTGGAAGGCGCGGACCTCGACCTGGCCGTGGCACGCGGCGCCGCCTACTACAGCTATGCGCGGCGCGGCGGCGGCGTGCGCATCCGCGGCGGCACGGCGCGTTCCTACTATGTCGGCGTCGAGTCCTCGATGCCGGCCATTCCCGGCATGGAGCCGCCGATCCAGGCCCTGTGCGTGGCGCCCTTCGGCATGGAAGAAGGCAGCGAACTCGAACTGCCGGGCCAGGAATTCGGCCTGGTGGTGGGCGAACCGGTGACGTTCCGCTTCTTCGGCTCGACCACGCGCCGCCAGGATGCGATCGGCGAAGTGCTCGACTTCTGGAGCCCGGACGAGCTGCAGGAACAGAACGCCATCCAGGCGACCCTGCCGGCCGACGGACGCATGCCGGGCGACGTGGTGCAGGTCAAGCTGCACGCGCTGGCGACCGAAGCGGGCACGCTGGAACTGGCGGCGGTGGCGCGTGACGGCCAGCGCTGGAAAGTCGAATTCGACGTTCGCTCCACGTCGCAACAGTGACGCGGCAGTGACGGCTTACCTGGTCAGCATCGACCTCGGCACCACCAATACGGTGCTGGCCTATGCGGCGCCCGGCGCGTCTCAGGTCGAACTGTTCGCCATCGACCAGCTGGTGGCGCCCGGCGAAGTGGCCGGCGCGCCGCTGCTGCCCTCGGCCCGCTATCACCCGGCGCAGGAAGAACTGGGCCCGGGCCAGTTGCAGCTGCCCTGGCAGCTGGCCGATGTCGCCGGAGTCGAACGGGTCGCCATCGGCCGCCTTGCCCGTATCCTGGGTGCGGCCACGCCCGGCCGGCTGGTCGCCAGCGCCAAGAGCTGGCTCTCGCATCCCGGCGTCGACCGCATGGCGCCGATCCTGCCCTGGGGCGGCGAGCCCGACGTGCCGAAGGTCTCGCCGGTGGCCGCCAGCGCCAGCTATTTGTCGCACCTGCGCGCCAACTGGAATATCCGCTTTCCGGACCACCGGCTCGAAGACCAGCAGGTCGTGCTCACCGTGCCGGCTTCCTTCGACGAAGGCGCGCGTGCGCTGACGCTGGAGGCAGCCAGGATGGCCGGCCTGCCGCGACTGCGCCTGCTGGAAGAACCGCAGGCCGCCCTCTACGACTGGCTCTACCGCCACCGCGCCACGCTGTCCGTTGACCTGGCGCAGACGCGCCTGGTGCTGGTGGCCGACGTCGGCGGCGGCACCACCGACTTCAGCCTGGTGAAGGCCGAGCTGCGCGCGGGCGAACCGCATCTGACGCGCATCGGCGTGGGCAACCACCTGATCCTCGGCGGCGACAACATGGACCTGGCCCTGGCCCACCTGGTCGAATCGCGCATGGCCGCGCAGGACGGCCAGGAAGCGCCGCGCGCCCGGCTGTCGGCCGCGCGCCTGGCCCAGCTGACCGAACGCTGCCGCGCCGCGAAGGAACAGCTGCTGGCAAGCGGCGCGCCGGAACGGGTGAGCGTGACGCTGCTGGGCGCGGGCTCGCGCCTGATCGGCGCCAGCCGCAAGGCCGAGCTGAGCGGCGAGGATATCGAACGCGTGGTGCTCGACGGCTTCTTCCCCCTGAACGACACGCAGGAGCCGGCGCGCCGCGCGCGCGCCGGCATCGTCGAATTCGGCTTGCCGTATGCGAGCGATCCGGCCGTCACGCGCCATCTGGCGAGCTTCCTGCGCCAGCATGCAGGCGCCGCGCGCGAAGCGCTCGGGCTGGCCGGCGACGACACGTCGCTGCCGGTGCCCGACACCCTCCTGCTCAACGGCGGCGTGTTCCGCGGGGCGGTGCTCGCCGAGCGCCTGGCCGAGACGCTGGCGCGCTGGCGCGGTGCGCCGCTGCGCATCCTGCACAACCTCGATCCCGACGTGGCGGTGGCGCGCGGCGGCGTGGCCTATTCGCTGGCGCGCCAGGGCCAGGCGCCCGGTATCGAAAGCGGGGCGGCGCGCAGCTACTACCTGCTGCTCGAAGGCGAACGCGCCGCCGGCGGCCTGCGCGCCGTTTGCCTGCTCCCGCGCGGCACGGCGGCGGCCACCGAGGTCCGCCTGCTCGAGCGCAGCTTCGCCTTGCGCCTGGGCCGTCCGGTGCGCTTCCATATCGTCTCGACCGTGGCCGACGCCGGCCAGGTTCCGCAGCCAGGCACGCTGGTCGATCTCGATCCGCTGGACGTGGTGCGCCTGCCGCCGGTGGCGACCGTCCTGCGCGCCACGCCCGGCGCCGCGCCGCGCAGCGAGATCGCGGTGCAGCTGGCCGCGTCGCTGAGCGAAGTCGGTTCGCTGGAAGTGCATTGCGTGGCCGAAGACGGCAGCGGGCGCTGGCAGCTCGCTTTCCAGCTGCGCGAGGCGGAGGGCGAAGAAGAACTGGTCGACACCGACATCCTGCCGCCGCAGACCGATGCCGCCATCGACAGGATCGAGCGCGTCTTCGGTACCCGCTCGAAGGCGGTCGACACGAAGGAAGTGCGCCAGCTGCGCGCCAGCCTCGAACACCTGCTGGGACGGCGCGAAGGATGGGCCACGCCGCTCCTGCGGCGCCTGTTCGACGCGCTGATGGAACGCTCGAAGGGGCGGCGCCGCTCGGGCGAACACGAACGCGCCTGGCTCAACCTGGCGGGCTTCTGCCTGCGCCCCGGTTTTGGCCACCCGCTCGATTCCTGGCGCATCGAGCAGCTGTGGGCGCTGTTCGAGGGCGGCGTGCAGTACCACAAGGACACCCAAGTGCGCGCCGAATGGTGGACGCTGTGGCGGCGCGTGGCCGGGGGCCTGGATACGGCGGCGCAGCTGCGCCTGCTGGATGATTTCGCCTTCAACCTGCAAGCCGATACGGCCGAGCGCGGCAAGCGGCCGATCACCCTGGTCGACGGCAGCGAGGACGACATGCTGCGCCTCGGGGCTTCGCTCGAACGCATTCCGGCCGCCTACAAGGCCGAGATCGGCAACTGGATGATGGAGCGGATCGCCGCCATACCCGCGGGCGCGGCCAGGCTCGACGCGAAGACGGCGGCCACGTATGCGCGCTACCTGTGGGCGCTGGGCCGGGTCGGCGCGCGCCAGTCCTTCCACGCCAGCGCGCACGAGGTGGCGCCGGCCGAGGTCGCGGAAGAATGGCTGGGCAAGCTGATGACGCTGGACTGGAAGAAGATCGAGCCGGCCGGCTTCGCCGCGACCCACATCGCGCGCATGACGGGCGACCGCTCGCGCGACATCGGCGGGGCGCTGCGCGCCGAGGTGCTGCGGCGCCTGGGCGCCGCCGGCGCGCCCGCCGCGTGGACGGCGCTGGTGCGCGAGGTGGTGGAGCTGGACCAGGCAAGCCAGACGCGGATGCTGGGCGAGGCGCTGCCGCCGGGGTTGAAGCTCATCCGCTAGCCTGGCCTGGTGCCGCGCGCGCCTGCGCGTCCAGGGGCCTACGGCCCGTCGGCAGGCCTACTCCACCCTGATGGCCAGGTCGCGCCCTTCCAGCGCCACCTGCCCCGCGTAATCGGCGGCGTGAATGCGCAGGATGTAGTCGCCCGGCGCCAGCGCACCGACCTTCCAGCTCCCCGGCGCGACCCGTCCGCCCCGCAGCGTGTTGTTGAGCGCATAGGCGAAGCGCGTCGCCTTGCTGCCGTAGACCGTGATGCCGCTGTTCTCCGCATACAGCAGTTTCACCGCTTCGCGCTCGCGCGGCAGGCGGTCGTAGACCTGGGTGATCAGGGGCTGCTCGAAGCCGGGCAGCGCGCTGCCGTCCGGGCGCAGCAGCTGGTAGCCCAGCTTGTACAGGCCGAGCCGGCGGCGCGCCAGGTTGCCGTCCATCTGGTCGTAGCCGTCGGCCACGATCGAGACCTCGCCCAGCGTGCGTGCGACGCGCACCGGCTCGCCCTTCTTCGCGCCGAGGCGGCGGCCGATGCTGTCGTACAGCGCCACGCTCTGCAGGCGCGGGGCGATGGTGTCGAGCACGCCGGGGAACGGCAGCGTCAGGGGATTGACGAGCGAGCCGCCCGGGTAGTAATCGAGGTGGACGTGGGACATGCTGTTGATGCTGCCGAGCGCGTCGCCCACGGCGAAGCGCGTCCCGCGCGGCACGCGTACGCGCGCCGGCTTGCCGCGGGTATCCTTCAGGACCTGGAAGCGCGCGTCGAAGGGCTTGTCGCGGCTGTCGCGCCCGACGCGCATGTGGATGTACGACAGCGGACCGACGGCCATGCCTTCGCTGAGCGATCCGAAACCCCAGTTCGCGTACGGGTCGCTGACCTTGGCCGCCGTGATCGCCAGCACCCGGCTGCCGATATCGGCGCGCACGTCGAGCCCGCCGTGGAAGTGGTCGCGGCTTTCGCCGTCGTAGCTGCCGCGCACTTCACCCATCAGGCCGACGACTTCGTGCGGCATGTCCTGCGGTCCGACCGGCCACGGCATCGGCGCGCTGCGCACGGCCTGCTGCGGCGGCGCGATGGCCTGCACTGCTTCTCCCGCCTTCGGCGGCGCCAGGCGCAGCACGCGCAGCGCCAGTGCGTCGGCCACCACCAGGCTGCCGCCGTTTTCAACGGCCAGGCCATGCGGCGCGAACAGGTGCACCTTGCCGTCGGCGCCGAAGGTCGATTCCGGCGGGCGGTCGGCGTCGTCGAGCGCGTGCAGCGCGCCATCCGGCGCCAGCTGCAGCACGCGCCCGCCGCCGGCGGCGATGTAGAGGTAACCGTCACCGGTCAGCGCCAGGCCCGTCGGGCGGCGCAGCAGCGGGCGCCGCTCGCCCTCGGCCGCCGCGGCCAGGGTGCTCACCACCCCGTCGGGGCCGATGCGGCGGATCGCGTTGTTGCCGGTGTCGGCCACGAACAGGCTGCCGTCCCTGGCGGCGGCGATGGCGCTCGGCGTGTCGAAGGTGGCCGCCGGGCCGGGCCCGTCGGCATGGCCCGGCCCGACGCCGCCGGCCAATGTGGTGACGGTGCCGTCGGGCGCGATGCGGCGGATGCGGTCGTTGTAGGTGTCGGCGACGTAGACGTTGCCGCGTGTGTCGACCGCCACCCCGACCGGCGCATGGAAGCGCGCCGCGCGCCCGACGCCGTCGGCATTGCCCGGCTGGCCATCGCCGGCCAGCGTGGTGACGCTGCCGTCGGGCGCGATCTTGCGGATCGCGTGGTTGCCGGTGTCGGCCACGTACAGGGTGCCGAAGCGGTCGATCGCCAGCGCCGAGGGCGTGTGGAAGGCGGCCGCGGCCTTGCTACCGTCGGCGAAGCCTTCGCGCCTGCCGGCGAAGGTGGAGACCGTTCCGTCGCGCTCGATGCGCCGGATGCGGTTGCTGTCGCCGCCGTCGGCGACATAAATCACGCCACGCGTGTCGACGGCCACGCCGAACGGGTCGCTGAAGCGGCTTTGCGCGGGCGCGCCGTCGAGCACGCCATCCTGGCCGCTGCCGGCCAGTGGCGACACGCGCGCGGCCCAGAAGCTTTTGGTCGGCGCCGGGGCCGAGAGCAGGATGGCGGCCTGGCCCGGCACGGCTGGCGCGCGCTGGCGCGCGATGTAATACCCCGCCAGCGCGGCGGCCAGGACGCCGGCGCCCGCCAGCGACGCGATTTTCATTGTTCGGTTCACTACCGCCACCCGCTTGTTGA
Organism: Massilia jejuensis; assembly: GCF_042656795.1. Lineage (NCBI taxonomy): Bacteria > Pseudomonadati > Pseudomonadota > Betaproteobacteria > Burkholderiales > Oxalobacteraceae > Massilia > Massilia jejuensis. The sequence goes on from NZ_JBHSMS010000079.1 coordinate 204,962, forward strand.
ACAATCCGCAAGTCTAACCGATCAGTTCGCCACGCACGCGTGCGCAATTGTCACCAGGCGACAGGTAACCGGGTAGCGAAGGGAGGACGATGAGAGATTGCCCACGGCAATTGCATGCGTGGACGAAATTTTCTGGGACGGCAGCAGCGCGTCGACGCGCGGGCGCCGACGCCGGGTGGCGTCAGGCGTGCAACCGTTTCGGCATCAGCGCTTGCGCAGCAGGCGTGCCAGCAAGGAAGTAATCGACACGGTAGGAATGCGTTTGGCCAGGGGGCCGGGATGGTTGCAGCGCGAGGTGATGGTCATGTTGTAGTCTCCGAAACACTGTTTATCAGAATAATCACAAAGCGGCGCGCGCTCTGTGCGCCACTTCGCATAGCGTTGCACGCCGTCATGACGCGTGCGTGACAAGCGCGCGCACCCCTGCCCGTTTGCGTCTTATGATTGGCATTGCAAGGCTGCATGCGGTCTTGCAACGATGCGAACACAGACCAGGGAGAACGACATGGGCTATGCAGATCGTGACAAGTACGGGATGTACAAGCGCTCCGGCAGCACGGGACCGGGGCCGGCACTGATGGGCGCGGACACGCTCATCGGCGACAGCGTCGTCAACGGCGCCGAGCAGGATCTGGGCGACATCAAGGAAATCATGCTCGACATGAACACCGGCCAGGTGGCCTATGTCGTGCTGGCCTTCGGGGGCTTCCTCGGCTTGGGCGAGAAGCTGTTCGCCGTGCCGTGGCAGGCCTTGCACCTCGACACCGTCCATCACCGCTTCGTGCTCGACGTGGACAAGGAACGCCTGAAATCGGCGCCCGGCTTCAACAAGGATTCCTGGCCCGACATGAGCGACATCGACTGGGCCGACCAGGTCCATACCTTCTATGGCACCGACCCGCAGCGCGGCGGCGCCCCGACCATGGGCCCGGGCAGCTCGCTGCGGGGAATGGGCGGCATGACCGAAGGCGGCGGCGCCGGCCTGGGTTCGGGCATGGGTGCGGGCATGGGCGCGGGCATGGGTGCGGGTTCGGCGGGCGGCGCCGGCAGCGCCTCGACCGGATCGGGTGCCGGCGGCTCGCTCGGTTCCGGCGCGGGCGGCGGCGTCGACTCGCGTCCGGGCAGCATGGGCGACGACCAGGACCTCGGCAGGAACCGCGGCGGTAATCCGGGCTGATTGGCCAGCGGCGCCTGCGAACTCCAGAATTGGAGTACTTATACTCCAGAATCGGAGTGCGCAGGCGCCCTCGCCGTTCAGGCATTCACGAATCAGCGGATCATCGCTTCCCATACTTTCTGCAGGCGCTTGGCCGACACCGGCATCGGGGTGCGCAGCTCCTGGGCGAACAGCGAGACCCGCAGCTCTTCCAGCATCCAGCGATACTCCGTCATGCGCGGGTCGTTGATCTTGCCCGGCTGCCTGGAGATGCGCTGGTACTGGCTGGCGGCGTTCTGCCACTCCGCCATCAGCTGGGCGTCGCGTGCCGGATTGCCGCGCAGCTTTTCCAGGCGCACGTTCATCGCCTTCAGGTAGCGCGGGAAATGGGCCAGCTGGCCGTACTCGTTGTCGGCGATGAAGCGCTTGTGCACCAGGCCCGCCAGCTGCGCCCCCATGTCGGCCGCCACCGGCGGCGCCAGGCCGTTCAAGCGTTTCGGCATGCCGTGGAACTCGGCCAGGATCGCACCGGCCAGGCGCGCGATCTCGTTGATCAACAGGCCGATGCGGCCCTTGCCCTCGTCCTTGCGCTTGTTGAACGACGCCGCGTCGCTGGGCAACGGGTCCTGCAGGCAGGCGATGTCGATCGCCTTTTGCACGATCTGGTCGCGCAGCTCTTCCTGCGAGCCGACCGTCATGAACTGCATGCCCATTCCCTGCAGGCCGGGGATGTTCTTCTCGGCGAATTTGAGCTGGTCCTTCAGCTGCAGGGCGAACAGGCGGCGCAGGCCGATGCGGTGGGTGCGCGCCGCCACGTTCGGGTCGTCGAACACCTCGAGGTCGCAATGCGTGGTCTTGTCGACCAGCGCCGGGAAGCCGATCAGGGTCAGCTTGCCCTGGTTGATTTCCAATAGCTCCGGCAGCTCGCCGAAGGTCCAGCTGGTGAGGTTGGTGTGCTGGCTGACCGCGGGTGGGGCGGCCGGCGCGGCCGACGCGGCGCTTTTCCCCGTGTCCTGCGGCGCCGGCGCGCCCTTGCCGCCGCCCCAGGCCGCCGGCGTCGCCACGTTCGCGCGTACCGCCCCCACGGCCGCCGGCGTTGCTTCGGCCATCCTCTGGAAGCTCTCGCGCGCCTGGCTGCCCAGTTCCGCCTGCAGGCTCGCCAGGTTGCGGCCCATCTCGAGCTGGCGGCCGTGTTCGTCGACGATCTTGAAATTCATGAACAAATGGGTCGGCAGCGTTTCGAGCTTGAAGTCGCCGCTGAGTACGTTCACGCCGGTCTCGGCGCGCACGTCGCCGATCAGCACGTCGACCAGGTCGCCGCGGCCGAAGGCGTTCGCCGCATGGATGCGCTCGACGAAACGCGCCGCGTAGTCCGGCAACGGCACGCAGTGGCGGCGCAGCTTTTGCGGCAGCGACTTGAGCATCAGGTGGACGCGCTCCTTGAGCATGCCCGGCACCAGCCAGGCCGCGCGCTCTTGCGGGATCTGGTTCAGCGCGAACAGCGGCACGGACAAGGTAACGCCGTCGCGCGGGCTGCCCGGTTCGAAGTGGTAAGACAGCCCCATCTCGATGCCGGTGACGTTCATCGTCTTCGGGAACAGTTCCGTCGTGACCCCGGCCGCCTCGTGGCGCATCAGCTCTTCGCGGTTCAGGAACAAGAGCTTCGGATTCTCGCGCGAGGCGTCCTTGTACCATTTCTCGAAGCCGGCGCCGTTGACGACGTCCTTCGGAATGGCGGCGTCGTAGAACGCCGCGATCAGCTGCTCGTCGACCAGCACGTCCTGGCGCCGCGACTTGTGCTCGAGGTTCTCGATTTCCTTGACCAGCTTGTGGTTGTGCGCATAGAAGGCCGCGCGCGTTTCGTAGTCGCCGGCCACGAGCGCATCGCGGATGAAAATCTCGCGCGCCTCGAAGGGGTTGTGCAGCGCATGGTTGATGCGGCGTCCGCTGTAGACGACGATGCCGTACAGGGTCGCGCGTTCGAGCGCGGACACCTGCGCCGGTTTCTTTTCCCAGCGCGGCTCGCCCCAGGATTTCTTCAGCAGGTGCGCGCCGACCTTCTCCACCCACTCGGGCTGGATCTGCGCCACGCAGCGCGCGTACAGGCGCGTGGTCTCGACCAGTTCGGCCGCCATGATCCATTTACCGGGCTTCTTGGTCAGCGAGGAGCCCGGCCAGATGTGGAACTTGATGCCGCGCGCGCCCAGGTAAGCGGCGCCCGGTTCGTCCTCGGCCTTGAAGCCGATGTTCCCGAGCAGGCCGGTGAGCAGCGCCATGTGCAGCTGCTCGTAGGTGGCGGGCGCTTCGTTCAGGCGCCAGCCCTGTTCGCGCACGATGGTGAGCAGCTGCGAGTGCACGTCGCGCCACTCGCGCAGGCGCACCTGCGACAGGAAATTGGCGCGGCAGTTCTCCTGCAGCAGGCGGTTGGTCTTCTTGTGCGCGACCGCGTCCTCGAACCAGGCCCAGATCTTCAGGTAGCTGAGGAACTCGGACTTCTCGTCCGCGAATTTCTTGTGCTTCTCGTCGGCCTGCTGCTGGTATTCCATCGGCCGGTCGCGCGGGTCCTGCACCGACAGGGCGGCGGCGATGATCAGCATCTCGGAGAGGCAGGCGTTATCCAGCGAGGCCAGGATCATGCGGCCCACGCGCGGGTCGAGCGGCAGGCGCGCCAGCTTGCGTCCCAGCGCCGTCAGTTCGTTGGCCTCGTCCACTGCCCCCACCTCCTGCAGCAGCTGGTAGCCGTCGGCGATCGCGCGGCCTTGCGGCGGCTCGATGAAGGGGAAGGTCTCGACATCCGTCAGGTGCAGCGACTTCATGCGCAGGATGACGGCCGCCAGCGAGGAGCGCAGGATTTCCGGCTCGGTGAATTTCGGGCGCTGCAGGAAGTCTTCTTCCTCGTACAGGCGGATGCAGACGCCGTCGGCCACGCGGCCGCAGCGGCCGGCGCGCTGGTTCGCCGCCGACTGCGCGATCGCCTCGACCTGCAGCTGCTCGACCTTGTTGCGGAAGCTGTAGCGCTTGATGCGCGCCAGGCCGGCGTCGACCACGTAGCGGATGCCCGGCACTGTCAGCGAGGTCTCGGCCACGTTCGTGGCTAGCACGATACGGCGCGCGTTGGTGGTGCGGAAGACCTTGTCCTGCTCCTCGACCGAGAGGCGCGCGAACAGCGGCAGGATCTCGACGTGCGGCGGATGGTGCTTGCGCAAGGCTTCGGCGCAGTCGCGGATTTCACGCTCGCCGGGCAGGAAGACCAGCACGTCGCCCTGTCCGAGGCGGCACAACTCGTCGACGCCTTCGACCACGGCGTCCATCAGGTCGCGCTTTTCGCGCGCCTGCTGCACTGGTTTCTTCCCGCCATGGCCAGGCTTGTTATCGACGCCGGCGCCGACCACCACCGGATCGCGGTCGACCGGGCGGTAGCGCACCTCGACCTTGTACAGGCGGCCCGAGACCTCGATCACCGGCGCCGGCTTGCCGTTTTGCGCGGCGAAGTGGCGCGCGAAGCGCTCGGCGTCGATCGTGGCCGAGGTGATGACGATCTTCAGGTCGGGCCGGCGCGGCAGCAGCTGCTTCAGGTAGCCGAGCAGGAAGTCGATGTTCAGGCTGCGTTCATGGGCCTCGTCGATGATGATCGTGTCGTAGGCCTTGAGCAGCGGGTCGGTCTGGGTTTCGGCCAGCAGGATACCGTCGGTCATGAGCTTGATCGACGCGCCCGGCTGCAGCGTGTCGTTGAAACGCACCTTGTAGCCCACGTGTTCGCCCAGCGGCGTGCCGATCTCCTGGGCGATGCGCTTGGCCGTCGAGGAGGCGGCGATGCGGCGCGGCTGGGTGTGGCCGATCATGCCCTTCCCGCCGCGCCCGAGTTCGAGGCAGATCTTCGGCAGCTGCGTGGTCTTGCCGGAACCGGTTTCGCCCGAGACGATGATCACCTGGTTTTCCGCCAGCGCCTTCGCGATTTCCGCGCGCCGGCCCGATACCGGCAAGTCTTCCGGATAGGTAATCGGCGGCAGCGGCGTCTGCACCCTCGCCGCACGCGGCGCTCTCGCTTCGTCGCGCGGCTTGCGTTCGCCCGGCGCGCGCTCGCCCTGTGCGCGCGCTGCGCGCGGCGGCCTGGCATTGCTGTTCGGGACTGCTGCGCGCGCCGCGTCGGGCGTAGGCTTGTTACTCTGTTCAGACATTGATTTTTACGAGGTATTTGGTGCGCAAGTCGCGCAGCGAATTATAATGCGGCAAATGGAAAACCCTACCCAATTCGTCCAGTGGCTGCGCTCCGTCGCGCCGTATATCCATGCCTTTGGCGGCAAGACGTTTGTCGTTGCATTTCCCGGTGAACTGGTCGCCGCCGGCGCCCTGCCGGTGCTGGCGCAAGACCTTTCGCTGCTCGTCGCGCTCGGCATCCGCATCGTGCTGGTGCACGGGTCGCGTCCCCAGGTGGCCGAGCAGCTCGGGCTGCGCAACGTCGAGGGACGCTTCCACAACGGCGTGCGCATCACCGACACCGCGGCGATGGAATGCGCCAAGGAAGCGGCCGGCGAACTGCGCCTCGATATCGAAGCGGCCTTCAGCCAGGGCTTGCCGAACACGCCGATGTCGCACGCGCAGATCAGCATCGTCTCGGGTAACTTCGTCGTCGCCCGTCCGCTGGGCGTGATCGACGGCATCGACTTCGAACTCACGGGCGTCACGCGCAAGGTCTCGGCCGAGAAGATCGCCCCGATCCTGCAGTTCGAGGACAACCTGGTGCTGCTCTCGCCGCTGGGCTTTTCCCCGACCGGCGAAGTGTTCAACCTGACCATGGAAGACGTGGCCGCCGCCGCCGCCATCGCCCTGCACGCCGACAAGCTCATTTACATTACCGAGACGTCGATGATGTCGGACGCCGCCGGCGAGGAAATCCGCGAACTGTCTTCGCACCAGGCCGAGGCCGTGCTGCAGGCGAACTTCCTGCCGCCCGACGCCGCGTTCTACCTGCAGCACGCGATCAAGGCCTGCAACAGCGGCGTCGACCGCGCCCACATCGTGCCTTTCGAGATGGACGGTTCGGCCCTTCTGGAGCTGTTCACCCACGATGGCGTGGGCACGATGATCAGCCACGAGAACCTGGAAAGCCTGCGTACCGCCACAATTGAGGACGTCGGCGGGATTATCAAGCTCATCGAACCGCTGGAGGCCGACGGCACGCTGGTTTACCGCGGGCGCGAGCTGATCGAGCGCGAAATCGAGCAGTTCTCGGTCATCGAACACGATGGCGTGATTTTCGGGTGCGCCGCGCTGTATCCGTTCCCGGATGCGAAAATGGGCGAGATGGCCTGCCTGACGGTGAACCCGGACGTGCAGGCGCAAGGCGACGGCGAGCGCATTTTGAAGCACATGGAAAACCGCGCGCGCGCCGCCGGGCTGACCAAGCTGTTCGTGCTGACCACGCGCACCGCGCACTGGTTCAAGAAGCGCGGCTTCCAGCCGGCCTCCGTGGACGACCTGCCGAAGGACCGCCAGCACATGTATAACTGGCAGCGCAAATCACAGATCTTCATCAAGACTTTATAATCTTGGTTTTCTACAGACCGAATCAGGAGCACTCATGGCCCGCACCGTCCACTGCATCAAACTGAACAAGGAAGCCGAAGGGCTGGATTTCCCGCCTGTCCCCGGCGAAATGGGCAAGAAGCTGTACCTGTCGGTGTCGAAGGAAGCCTGGCAGGCTTGGCTCAAGCACCAGACCATGCTGATCAACGAAAACCGCCTGAACCTGGCGGACGACCGCGCGCGCAAATACCTGGCGACCCAGCTGGAAAAGCATTTCTTCGGCGAAGGCGCCGACCAGGCGCTGGGCTACGTGCCGCCGGCCCAGTAAGCTGCAGCTTGCGGACGGGCGCCCTGCCCGTCCCTCGCGGCGCGCGCCGGCCCTGCATCGGCGTGCAGGCGCGATTGGCGGGCGCTCGACCATTCCAACCGGCGGCCAAGGACGTGGGCACTGCCCGGGGCGCGCGCCGCTATCCCAAGCCATCCATTACTTGCGGCGGGACGCACGCAACCAGGCCCGCGCGCCTTGCGGCGCGCGGGCCTGGTCTACAACAGCCGGCAGCGCGCGGGAAGACCAGGCGCTGCCGCGCGAATCCAGGTTCGGCTTACTTCGAGGCGTCCTGCATCTTTTCGCCTGCGCGCTCGAGACCCTTGCCAGCCTTTTCGGTGACATTGGCGGCGCCTTCCTTGACTTCAGCGGCGGCTTCACGCGATTCCTGACGCACTTCGGCGCCGGCTTCCTTCATGTTCTGGGCGGCGCGGTCGGTGGCGGCATCGACGTTGGCGGCGGCACGCTCGGCGCCTGCTTCGACCTTCTCGGCGGCACGTTCGGTCGCTGCGCCGACAGCGGCGGCGCCTTCACGGGTTTCCTGGGCGGCATTTGCGGCCGTGTTGTCGATGGCCTTGCCGGCTTCCTGGGCTGGACCCGTGGCTGGATCGTTGTCGGCTTTCTTGCAACCAGTAGCGAGGACGGCAACTGCGAGCATCAAGGCGGAAATGGTGGTCTTGTTCATGGTGTGCTCCTTATCAATTTGTTATGATCAGAATACACGTTTCAATAAATACAGGCCGCACGTTACAGTTGTTACAAAAACACGTTTTTTTCGGCCTGCCCGCGCCCCGAACATGCTGCACCACCTCCCCTAGCCGGACCCGTCATGGTACCAACGATCAATCCCTCCGAAGTCGAGTTCATCGCCATCCGCGCCCAGGGTCCGGGCGGCCAGAACGTCAACAAGGTGTCCTGCGCGGTCCACGCGCGCTTCGACATCGGTGCGTCGATGCTGCCGCCCTACGTCAAGGAACGGCTGCTCGCGATGCGCGATACGCGCATCACGCGCGAAGGCGTGCTGGTGCTGAAGGCCCAGCAATCGCGCAGCCTGGAGCAGAACAAGGACGATGCGCTGCGGCGCCTGCAGGCGCTGGTGGCGCAGGCGGCCGAGGTGCCGCTGGTGCGCCGCGTCACCACGCCGACGCGCGGCTCGCAGCGGCGCCGGCTGGACGAAAAAACGCGCAGCGGACAAGTCAAGGCGCTGCGTGCCAGGGTCAGCGAATAAGGGCCGCCCCAGGCGTCGAAGCAGCGTTCCGTGTGCTTGATTAACTGTCCGGGAAATCCGAAGTAGCTCATAAGGCAGAGCTCGTGTCCGAATGTCAGACCTGACCCCAGCCTGTGTTTACATCTTGCGGCACTGGCGCAGCTCGCAGCCGGCCAAAAGCCGGGGTCAGGTCTGACATTCGGACACGAACTCAACTACGCTTTGCACGCACATGCCTCTCGCGTGCGGTCAAACGCCGCAGGTCACATGCGAACTCGGCGTATCGGCCAAGACGGCTAGCCGAGCGCAAAAAGCCGGGGTCAGGTCTGACATTCGGACACGAGCTCAACTACGCTTTGCACGCACATGCCTCTCGCTTGCGGTCAAACGCCGCAGGTCACATGCGAACTCGGCGTATCGGCCAAGACGGCTAGGGTGTGTCTGACTGAACGAAATTGAGTCCAGGAGGTCAGAAGGCGATGAGCCGAACTGACCTAACTGAAAAGCAGTGGCGACAGCTTGCCCCGCACCTGCCGCCCAATCCACATCACGGTCAT